>NZ_JAFCMD010000051.1:0-7929 GCF_018130105.1 Bradyrhizobium sp. AUGA SZCCT0160 | reverse complement strand
CCGTCCAGCCAGCATGGTGAATCAGAAACCTACTGATTTGGGAATCCCAAATCGATTCAACCTAACTCCATCCCGCTTTAGCCGTTCGAAGAACGGCGTCGCTTCCGCCCGCCTGTGCCCGGGCAAGCCCGGCCATGACGATGGGAAGAGTTAATTTAACCTCGCGTTAACGGGATTCTTTAGCTCTTTAAGTCATCGCTTAAGGATTTGGCCTCACAGATAGACAATACAAAAAGCCCGCGCGGTTCGCGGGCAGGGTTTGTGTTGTTTAATGAGTAATCCCGCAGAAAAGCCCGAGGTTGTCCAGCTTCCGGCGGACCCGCCTGTCGCCCCGCCGGTCAACACCCGGCGCGCCGCGGCGCAGCGGGTGCGCGAGGCGCGCGACCGGTTAACGTCGACCAGCGGAACCCGCCCGGCTTTCGACACCGAACTGCTCCGGCAATATGCCCAGACCCGGATGTCGGCCTCCTATGTCGTCATGCTGCTGGTGGTTGCGACCGGTGTGCTGTTCGGCTTCTGGATGCACGTGATAGCGGCCATGGCCTGGACCTTCGGCATGCTGTGCATCCATGCCGTCATCATCCGCAATTGCCGCAGGTTTCTGGCGGTGCAGCCCTCGCTCGCCGCCACGCGCAAATGGCGCACGCGATTTGTGCTGCTCGACCTGCTCTACGGGCTGTGCTGGACCGCGATCCTGATCCACCCCGCCGGCCTCGACGTCGTGTCCAACACGATGATGATGTTCCTGATGCTGCTGGTGATCGCGGTGTCGAGCATGCTGGCGGCCAGCCTGCCGATCGCGGCGCTGGCGGCCACCGCGCCGGTGACGGCCGCGATCGCGCTGAATTTCGTGCTGGGCGGCACCTTCGACACTTACGCGCTCGCCATGCTGGCGCTGGCCGCCGAAGGCTATTTCGCCCTGCTCGCCCATCGCCTGCACTCGACAACGCTGGCGACGCTGGAGGCGCGCGCCGAAAAGGATGCGCTGATCGGCGAGCTCGAGCAGGCCAAGGCGATCTCCGACGAGGCGCGGCATCGCGCCGAATCCGCCAACGTCGCCAAGTCGCGCTTTCTCGCGCAGATGAGCCACGAACTGCGCACGCCGCTGAACGCGATCCTCGGATTCTCCGAGGTGATGAAGAGCGAAATTTTCGGCGCGCACACCGTGCCGGTCTACAAGGAATATTCCGCCGACATCCACAATTCCGGCGTCCACCTGCTCAACCTGATCAACGAGATCCTCGACCTGTCGCGGATCGAGGCCGGCCGCTATGAACTCAACGAGGAAGCGGTGTCGCTGGTGCATGTCGTCGCCGACTGCCACCATCTTTTGAAACTGCGCGCCACCAGCCGCGGCATCACCATCCACGAAGTGTTCGAACAGGGCATGCCGCGGATCTGGGGCGATGAGCGCGCCACTCGCCAGATCGTGCTCAATCTGCTGTCGAATTCGATCAAGTTCACCCCGCAAGGCGGCGATATCTGGCTGAAGGTCGGCTGGACCGCGTCCGGCGGCCAGTATCTGAGCGTGAAAGACACCGGCTCCGGCATTGCCGAGGACGAAATCCCGATCGTGCTGGCATCGTTCGGCCAGGGCTCCAACTCGATCAAGTCGGCCGAACAGGGCGCAGGGCTCGGACTGCCGATCGCCAAAAGCCTGATCGACATGCATGGCGGCACCTTCACGCTGAAATCGAAGCTGCGGATCGGCACCGAAGTCATCGTCACCTTCCCGCCGGAGCGCGTGATGTCGGCGCTGGCGCCGATGGCCGAGGAGGCCCCGCCCCTGCAGCCGGAGCCTGTCATCATTGCGACCGCGGACGAGAAACGCCGGGCGCGCCACAAACCGATCATGAGCGCCGGAACCGGACTGTAACTGGAGCGCTTGCGCAAACCACCGAAAGCATTTCACACTCCCTGAATGAGCAAAGAAACGCCGTGTATCGCTGTCTGCATGATGGACCCCAAAACCAAACTCTGCTTCGGCTGCGGACGAACGCTGCCGGAAATCGCGCAATGGCACCGCATGGACAGCGCGGAGCGGCTCGCCGTGATGGCGGGATTGCCGGCCCGCATGGCAGAGGCCGGTCTGGCGCAGATCGCGGAGCGTCCGACGTCCAGCTGATCGATCGCAGGACCACTCACGGAGGCGCGCGATGAGCCGCATCCTGCTCGTCCTGATCATGCTCGCCGCCACCGCCGGCGCCGTCGTTGCTTACGGCGACCCCGAACAGATCGCACGCGCCAGCGATTCCGTCTCGCAGATGCTGCGGCGGCACAGCCTGCAGCCGGCGCCCGCGGTGCAGATCGCGCGCGGCCAGGCCGGCGAATTCGCGCTGCATGCCAAGATCAACGGCGTCAAGGCGCCGATGGTGATCGACACCGGCGCGACCTCGGTGGTGCTGACCTGGGAAACCGCGAAGGCGATCGGGCTGCCGCTGGAGATGCTCGAATACAATGTCGACGTCGAAACCGTGGGCGGGCACACCAAGGCGGCGCGGCTGACGCTCGATCGTCTCGCGGTTGGTCATCTCGTCGAGAAATCGGTCCCGGCGCTGGTGGTGCAGCGCGGGCAGATGAAAACCAACCTGCTCGGCATGAGCTTTCTGGATCGCCTGGAAAGCTGGGGCGTCAAGGCCGACCAGCTGATGCTGCACGGCTATCCCGACGTGACGGGCAGCGTCAGCCCCCCGCGCCGCCCCCGGCGCGACCGCGCAGCCGGCAACTAGCGCGATCGCATCGCGCAGGGCGCTGCGCCGGTGCGATCGTTCCCGGCCGAGATTTCCGCTCCGATAGGAACCAGCTGCACCCCAGCCGCATTGAAATCGCAATGGCGCGGGTTTGGATCGGCACCTCTGGTTGGCACTACGATTCCTGGCGCGGCCGCTTCTTTCCCGAGCGGCTGCCGCTCAAGAACCAGCTTCAATATTACGCCAGCCAGTTTCCGACCACCGAACTGAACGGCGTGTTCTATCGAACGCCGACGCCGGAGGCCGTCAAAAGCTGGCGCGCCCAAACCGGCAAGGATTTCGTGTTTGCGTGGAAGGCGTCGAAATTCATCACGCACTGGAAGCGCCTGTCCGACAACTCCGCCAACAGCCTTGAACTGCTGGAGAACCGCCTCTCGCTGCTTGGCGGGAAGGCTGGTCCGATTCTGTTCCAACTGCCTCCGCAATTTCACGCCGACGCCGAAAGGCTGGCGTCTTTCTTCAAGCTGCTGCCGGACACGCGCCGCTACAGTTTCGAATTCCGTCACCCGAGCTGGTACGCGCCGAAGATATTGAGGCTGTTGTCCGACCAAAATATCTCACTCTGCATTTCGGATCATCATGATGCGCCGGCGCCATGGAAACGCACGGCCGACTTCGTCTACGTCAGAGGCCATGGGCCAGGCGGACGCTACAAGGGGCACTATTCCCCCAAGATGCTGGCCGATTGGAAGCGGCGTATCCGATCCTGGAAAAAGCAGGGTTGCGACGTCTACGTTTATTTCGATAACGACCAGAAGAGCGCGGCCCCCGCAGACGCCCTCAAGTTGCGTCTGCTGCTCGATCGATGAACCGCGGCCGAGGGGCATACCTGGTTAGGAACCATTCGGTTCGAGCGGATTTGATTCACGGTAACCAAATCTATTTGCTGAGGGATATCGAGCATTCAATGACGAACTCCTTCGACAAGCGGTCTCGTTCCCTGTGGATGGACGTCGAGGTCGCGCCAAACGCCCGCCCGTTCGAGGGCGACCGATCCTGCGATACGATCGTGATCGGCGCGGGTATCGCCGGGATTTCGACCGCTTACGAACTTGCCATCCAGGGCCAAAAGGTCATCGTGGTCGACCGCGGCTCGATCGCGGGAGGCATCACCGCCCGAACCACCGCACACCTCGCCCCGCTGTGCGACGACCTGACGTCAGAAATGATCAGGCTGCGCGGCGAAGAAATTTCGCGCGCTTTCTACGAAAGCCAGGCCGCTGCCGTCGACCGGATCGAAGAGATCCAGAAGACAGAAAATATCGCGTGCGATTTCCGCCGGCTGGACGGCTTCCTGTTTCAGGCCCCGAACACGGACTCAGCCATCATCGATGATGAGATGGATGCCGTTCGCAAGGTCGGTGCGCCGGTGCACCGCCTTGTAGGTGTCGAGGCGCTGGCGCATTGCGAGCAACAGCACGTGTTGCGCTATCCACGACAGGCCACCTTCCATCCCTTGAAGTATCTTCAGGGGTTGGTCAGCGCCATCGAGGCGAGAGGCGGCTTGCTGTATGCCGGCACTATCGTTCACGCGGTGGAGGAAAGTGGCGGTGACACCGTCGTCGTCACGGCTGACCGGGGCAATATCACGGCAGCGGCGGCGGTTGTCGCCACCAATTCGCCGATCAACAATACCGTCGCGCTGCACACCAAGATGGCGCCGTATCGCACCTACGCGATGGCCATGCGGATCAAGCGGGGCGCCCTGCCCGACGCGTTGTACTGGGATACGCTCGATCCCTATCACTATGTGAGACTGCAGCCGGGCGATAACCAGACCGACTACGTCATCGTGGGCGGCGCCGATCACAAGAGTGGCGAAGCCGACGACGCCGATGCCCGCTTCCAGGCGCTGGAGGCCTGGGCGCGGAATTTGATGCCCGCTCTTGGCGAAGTCAGCCACCGGTGGTCCGGCCAGGTGCTCGACACCATCGATTATGCCGCCTTCATCGGCCGCAATCCCGGCCAGCAGCGCATCTACGTTCACACCGGCGATTCCGGACAGGGCATGACCCACGGCGTCGTCGGCAGCCTGATCAATTCCTCCCTGATCCTGGGCAAGGAGGCGAAGTGGGTCGATGTCTATGAGCCCTCGCGCAAGACGCCATCAGCAATCGGAAACTTCCTGCGCGAGAACACAACGGTCGTGAAGAATTTCGCCGAGTATCTGGCGCCCGGCGAACTGTCGTCGCTCGACGATCTGAAGCCCGGCCACGGTGCCATCGTGCGGCAAGGCCTTTCGAAGATAGCGGCCTATCGCGACAATCATGGTGAACTATACAAGCGTTCGGCCGCCTGCACGCATGTCGGTTGTCATTTGCACTGGAATTCATTCGAGCGATGCTGGGACTGTCCCTGCCACGGCTCTCACTTCGCCGCCGACGGCACGCCGCTGAATGCGCCGGCGGTCTCAGGCCTCGCGCAAGTCGACTAGGCCAACGCGTCAATTCGTCCAAACCAGAGGATCGTAGGAACCAGCATGCACTCTGCCCGTTGATTGAAGAGCCCGTTCTGGGTGTATTTTTTTGACGGAGGATACCGTGGGACTGTTTTCAAAAGAGATCAAAACAATGGACGATATGCTGCTGCATGGGTTGCAGGATATCTACTACGCCGAGCAGCAGATTACCAAGGCGTTGCCGAAGATGGTCGAGCGAAGCACCAACCGCGACCTGAAGCAGGGACTGAAGAATCATCTCGAGGAAACCAACAAGCAGATCGAACGGCTGGATCAGGTCTTCAAGAAGCTCGGCAAGACACCTTCCGGCGCCGACTGCCCGGCGATCGACGGCCTGATCAAGGAAGCCGAGGCAACCGCCGGCGAGATCGAAGACAAATCCGTGCTTGATGCGGCCATCATCGCAAACGCACAGGCGGTCGAGCACTACGAGATTTCACGCTATGGCACCCTGATCGCCTGGGCGGAAGAACTTGGGCACGACGACATCGTGCGCTTCCTCACCACCAACCTTAACGAAGAAAAGGCGGCCAACACCAAACTGAACACCGTCGCGCTTCGCAAAGGCGTCAACCGGACGGCGGCGGGTTGATCCGGTCACCTCGTTTACAGACTGCGCCTAGGCCCATGGAAGGGTCCTGCTCGAAAAACCGCAGCATGGCCCTTCCCGAGTTACCTCGATTGCACCTACCAGCGTTGACGGTACTCTAAGACGAGAGGTCAACATGCAGCGCTTCCAAGGAAAAGTAGTGATCGTGACCGGCGCAGCGTCCGGCATCGGGGAGGCAACGGCACGCCGCTTCTCCGACGAGGGCGCCTGTGTTGCGCTGGTCGATCGCAACGAGATTCCACTGGCGAATGTCGCAGCCGATTTGGCCAAGGAATTGACCATTGCCCATGTCGCCGACGTTTCGGAAAGCGCGGCGACGCAGGCCATGGTCGAAACCGTCGTGAGGCGCTTTGGACGATTTGATGTCATGGTCAATAACGCCGGGATCTTCGAGGGCGGCGATCCCGCCGAAATCACCGATGCGCAGTGGCGCAAGGTCATGGCTACCAACCTCGACGGCGTCTTTTACGGGTGTCGTGCGGCGCTACCGCATCTTGAGAAGACCAAAGGATCAATCGTCAACACCGCCTCGGTGTCCGGGCTGGGAGGCGACTGGGGGATGAGTCCATACAATGCCGCCAAGGGCGCTGTCGTCAACCTGACACGCGCACTGGCGCTGGATCTCGGTCGCAAGGGTGTCCGCATCAATGCGGTTTGCCCCAGTCTGACCCGCACGGGCATGACCTCGGACATGATGGATGACGAGGAGCTGCTGACAAAGTTTGCGGAGCGAATTCCGCTAGGACGGGTCTGCGAGCCTGATGAGATAGCAGCTGTCATCGCGTTTCTGGCAAGCGACGATGCAAGCTTTATGACCGGCGCGAACGTAACGGGGGACGGCGGCGTGTCCGCCTCCAACGGCCAGCCGCCGCAACAGTAAGGTGAGTTTCTGAAGTCCAGCATTCGATGTCCGACCGAAAAGGATTAGGGCACCGGGCGGCTCGGCCGTGAGTCTGCGAGCGCGGGCCAGCGGGGGTTGAATCCATGCAAAATGCAACGCGCCGGCGCCGGAATCCAGCCATTGTGGGATATTCGAAGGTTTTTCCGTTGCGGAAACGCCACAGGCGCCCACCATTTTACGCGTTATTGCCTGCTGAATACATTGCCCAACCTAGCCACTCGCCCCTCGCTTAAGTAGAAAGATCAAAGTGACGGTTGTCAGGGCGCGTTCTGGAGCGCCCGGCCGTACGAGTTGCGAGCAATGGGAATGGCAAGAGAATTTCGATCGGGCACGGGCTCGGCAACCAAGTCAGCCAACGGCAACAACGTCACCCCGGGTTCACAACGCCGCCGCCTTCAAATCTCTGCCGCGATTGCAATTCTGACCTGCCTCGCGGCGCCGGCGAAAGCCCAGGACGCTACCTGGCTCGCCGCGCCCGGGTCGAACGACTTCAACACCAATACGAACTGGAATCCCGGCACAGTCCCGACGGGTGTCGCGTTCTTTGGTGCATCCAACATTACAGGCCTGACCCTCTCGGCCAATACCACCATCGGCGGGTGGACATTCAATGCGGGTGCGCCCGCCTACACGTTCACGAATACGCAGACTTTGACCTTCAATGCCGCCGGCATCGTCAACGGCAGCGCGGCCACGATTACCAACAACGCCGGGGCGTTTGTTCGGTTTGGCAATTCCAGTACGGCCGGAACCGCCACGTTCGTCAACAACGGCGAAATGCGTTTCTTCGACAGCAGTAGCGGCGGCAACGCCAGTTTCATCAACAATAATCTTCTCAATTTCCAAACCCAGAGCAGCGCCGGCAACGCCGTCATCACCAATAATGGCCTGCTCGAGTTCGTAGTCAGGGCCACCGGCGGAAATGCCGCCGTCCAACAGTGCCCTGGCGGTGGTCGATTTCGCCCACAGTCTTGGTCCGGCGAATGATGGTGCGCTCACGATCGGCTCGCTGGCCGGCGGCGGCAATTTCTATCTCGGCGCCCGCCGGGTCACGGTCGGGGGCAACAATCTCAGCACGACGGTGACCGGCGTCATCAGCGACTGCGGCGCCAGCGGCGTGGCCTGCGGCGACCCCGGCGCAACGGGCGGGCAACTGATAAAGACCGGAACGGGCACGCTGAATTTGGCGGGCAACAACATTTACACCGGC
>NZ_JAFCMD010000050.1:0-9643 GCF_018130105.1 Bradyrhizobium sp. AUGA SZCCT0160 | reverse complement strand
AGCTCGGAGACCATGGTCATCAGATGTTCCAGCGTGTCCACGTTGACGCGGATCGACTGGTTGGCGATCTTGTCGGCCTCCTGGACGTCACCGACATCGGCGGCGGCGGCCGCCTTGCGGGCCGGCTTGGCTTTGGCTTCCACCTTCGCCGGGGCGGCTTCCGGCGCCGGAGCCGACACTGCGGCCTTGGCGACGGGCGCGGGAGCTAGTTCGATTTCGGTCTCGCGGAAGGCGCGCTCGAGTTCATCGAGCGAGACTTCGCCGGGACGCAGCGGCCGTTCCAGCACCTGATCCACCAGCGTGCCGTGAGCCAGTTGCGCCTCCTTGGGAGCCTGGGGCTGAACCGGGGGCGAAGCGATCATGGGGGCGGGTTCGGCAACGGCTTCCGCCGGCGCATCGTGCGTCCCGCCTTCCGCCAACAGATGCAGCTTCTCGATCAGGTCCTCGTCGCTGCCTTCCGGCTCGTTCTCGGTGGCTTCGAGACCTGCGAGGATTTCCTTGATGCGATCGATCGAGGACAGGATCAGCGTGACGGCGCCGGCGGTGACCGGCATGCCGTCGCGGAATTTGCCCATCAGGGTCTCGCCGGCATGGGCCAGCGCTTCCAGCCTCGGCAGGCCGAGGAAGCCGCAGGTGCCCTTGATCGTGTGCACCAGGCGAAAGATGTTATCCAGAATCTTCGCGTTGTTCGGGTCCTGCTCGAACCGCACCAACTGATTGTCGACCGTATCCAGGCTCTCGCTGGTCTCGGTCAAAAATTCCCGCAACAAATCATCCATGAAACCGGCCTTCGCACGCACCGGCACGCGACATCGACGTGCCCCGACGGAACTTGGCCAGCTTCTATGCAAAGCGTTTAATATTGGTTGAGCAAATGGAAAAGAACGGCCTCAACAAAGAGATAAGACGGCTGCAATGAATCCAGCCGTCCAATATCAACCTTTGGTTAACCATAATCGCCGCGTGGCGGCGCTCAGGCGGCGGTCACGAGCACGTTGTCGCCGTCGAGCGCGAGCGTCACGGCGAGCCCGCAGGCCTGCGCCAAAAGCCGGGTATAATATGGCTGCACCGCATGCGCATCGATCGCGGCGGTCGAACTTGCGCTCAGCAAGTCGGCGATGTTTTGCGGCACGCGGGCGTTGAGGCCGGCCGAGGTGACGCGAAAGCTCATCGTCTCGCCCTCGCCGATCGGGTCGATGGTCAGCGTACCGCCGCGCGGAATGGTCTGCTGCGCAATGACCAGCATGTTCAGGAGCAGCTTGACGCGGTTCTTGGGCAAGAGCAGCCGCGGCAAATTCCAGCTGATGGTGATCTTGCCGTCCTCGATATGGCCGCGCGCCATGGTCTGGGCGTCGCCGAGGTCGATCTGCGCGCCGGCCGAGCCGGCCGCGCCGAACGCCAGCCGGCAGAACTGCAGCCGGGCCGAGGCGGTCTTGGCGCTCTTGCGAATCAGATCGAGCGCGAATTCACGATCTTCGGCCTTGGGATTGTCGTCGAGGACCTCCAGCCCATTGACGATAGCGCCAACCGGACTGATGAGATCATGACAGACCCGCGAACACAGCAGTGCCGCAAGTTCGAGGGCGTCAGGAGCGACGCCGGGAGACGGAGTGTCAGACATCAGATTTTCCTGGAAGGCCGCGCAGTCCCCAATCGCTGCAAGACTGCCGGCGGACAATTACGAATCACGCATGCTCGGTGGTTTGATACACTGCGCAGGCGCGTGCGGCCAGCACAGGAGCGCCGGTACCCGTCGTCAGGCGGCACCGGTCAAGGGAACACCAACAGCAAATGAGCCCGCTTATGAATGAGGCAACTCCGCCCGTTATCGATCATGTGGCCGCCAGCGCCCTGATCGAGCCGCTGACCGATCTGGTGATCCGGGCCGGCGCCGCGATCCTTGCCGTCAACCGCGCCGCCATGACGGTCGATGGCAAGACCGACGGATCGCCGGTCACGGAAGCCGATCTTGCCGCCGACCGCATCATCGGCGAAGGCCTGGCGCGGCTGGCGCCAAATATACCGTCATTGTCCGAGGAGCGGACGCATCTGGCGAAGCTGCCTTACAAGGACAGCTTCTTCCTGATCGACCCGCTCGACGGCACCAAGGAATTCGTCGCCGGCCGCGCCGAATTCACCGTCAACCTGGCGCTGGTGACCGCCGGAGTGCCGCTGCTCGGCATCGTCAGCGCGCCCGCGCTCGGATTGATCTGGCGCGGCATCGTCGGCCGGGGCGCCGAGCGGCTGACCCTTATTGACGGCGGCGCGCCGCGGATCGAGCCGATCCGGACGCGGCCCTGCCCGATCAGGGGAAAAGCCTGGACCGTGGCCGTCAGCCGCTCACATGGCGATGACCGCACCGAAGCCTTTATTGCCGCACGGCCCGGAGCGGTGCGCGCCGAGCTCGGTTCGGCGGTCAAGTTCGGCCGGGTGGCGGAAGGCGCGGTCGATATCTATCCCCGCCTGTCGCCGACCTGCGAATGGGATGTGGCCGCGGGCCATGCGGTGGTTACAGCCGCCGGCGGCAAGATCACGAATTCAACCGGCGCCGCGCTGCATTTTGGTGCCGGCCGCGAAGATTTCATCGTGCCGGAATTCATCGCCTGGGGCGATCCGGAGGCCTCCTTCTGATTTACTGCGCCAGACCCTGTTCGAGCCGAGGCCAGTGGGCGGCGGCGTCTTTCAGGAAACGCGAAGGATCGGCCTTGAAAGCATCGCGGTTTTCCTCGCGGCCGAACAGAAAGAGCCGCTGGCCTGCGACCGCCCAGAACCGCGGGTTACCGGCATAGGTAACGCCTCGCCCGAGATCGACCGGATCGTAGCCGCCGAACTGCGGGCCATAGACCTCGGGGTGGGCGACAAAGGAAGCGCGATTGCCCTCGTTGCGAAAGCGCCAGACGGCGCCGGCCTCGGCGGCCTCGAAATCCGCCACGCCCTGGACGGCCACGGAATCGGTGAAATAGGCGACGGGATCAAACCCCTCGATCGCAAGGCCGGAATAGCGATTGACCACCACGCGTTCGGTGGTCGCGGCAAGGGCGGTGAAATCATGGCAGAGAACGCCGAAAAAGCCTGCCCACAGGGCGAAAATGGCCATTCCGGGGCGCCAACCATATCTTTCCTGCCGTTGTGCCGTCATAGTTGATACCGATAACATACGAGTCGAGGGGACACTGGACGCAACCTAGAGCCGTGCTTGTTGGCGTCAGGTTAAGGCGGCGGCCAGAATTTCGATACCAGGGGTTCTTTGATGATTTTCGTCTCACGCCTTGCCGCGGTAACGCTCGCCGCGCTGATGTGCTGGACTGTGCCCGCACCTGCGCAGCAGTCGGGGCCGATGCAACAGGCGCCACTGCAGGCACCGGGCCAACAGGCGCCGTACCAGCAGGCTCCGGTGCAGCAAGCGCCGTACCAGCAGGTCCAGCAGGCGCCGCCGCCGCAGCGCGCGCAGGGCCCGGCGACCTATGGGCCGGACGAGCTGGTCAACGCCGGCCACAAATTCTTCGGCAACGTCTCGCGCGGGCTGGCATCGATCATCGAGCGCGCGGTGAGCCAATGGGGCCTGCCGAACGGTTACGTGCTCGGCGAGGAAGGCTCCGGCGCCTTTGTCGCCGGCCTGCGCTACGGCGAAGGCACCCTCTACACCAAGAACGCCGGCGACTTGCGGGTCTACTGGCAGGGCCCGTCGGTCGGTTTCGACTGGGGCGGCGACGGCGCCCGCACCATGACGCTGGTCTATAATCTGCCCGCCACCAACGCGATCTATCAGCGCTTCGTCGGCATCGACGGCTCGGCCTATATCGTCGGCGGCTTCGGCATGACCGCGCTCACCGCCAACAACATCGTGCTGGTGCCGATCCGCTCCGGCATCGGTCTGCGGCTCGGCGCCAATATCGGCTATCTCAAATTTACCCCGCGCGCGACCTGGAACCCGTTCTGACCTTTTCCTGAGCAACGGTTTCCTGAACAGCGGAGCCTGATCGGTTCTGATTGCATCAGAACCGGGCTCCAGTTTTTGTTTTGACGCGTTTTCTTTACGCGAACCGGGGTCCACTTCGCTCGAAAACGCTATGCCCCCACATTGATCTTCACGATTCAGGTTAACGCGGCATTGGGCTGGCCTTTTGCCGGTCCCCCATGGCATTGTGATTAACGAATTCTTTACGCCCCCGGGGAGTGACCATCCATGATCGAACCGATCATGTATCTGGCGATCGGTTTTCTGGTCTCGATGCTGTTTGGCCTGATGATCGTGCCGCTGGTGCATAACCGCGCGGTCCGGCTGACGACCCGGCGACTGGAAGCGGCCACCCCGCTGTCGATGGCTGAAATCCAGGCCGACAAGGACCAGCTGCGCGCGGAATTTGCGATGTCGGCGCGGCGGCTCGAGATGAGCGTCGACCAGCTGAAGAACAAGACCACCAGCCAGCTTGCCGAACTCGGCAAGAAATCCGACGCGATCAACCGCATGAAGATCGAGCTTGGCGAGAAGAACGCCACGATCTTCGGGCTCGAGGCGCGCGAGAAGGCGGTGAAGGAACAGCTGCGCGCCACCGAAGAGGAATTTTCGGCCAAGACCGAGATGCTGCGCGGCGCCGAAAGGGCGCTGACCGACAAGCAGGGCGAACTTGCCAAGATCAATCATGAACTGTCCGACCGTTCGATGGTGGCGGACAGCCGCCAGGTCGAGCTGGTCGCGGTGCGCACGCAGATCGAGGAGTTGAAGGGCCGCGTCGGCGACGCCGAAAAGGAATTCGCGGCGACGCAAGCCCGGCTCGCGCAGGAGCGCAGCGAATCCGAGAACGCGACGCGTGAACTCAACGAGGCGCGCAGCCGCGTCGAAAATCTGAGCCAGCGCGTCACCGATCTGGACCGGCAGCTGATCATCCAGGTCAAGGAAGCCGAAATGCTCGGCAACCGCGTCAACGATCTCGAGGCGCGGCTCGCCACCCAGGGCAAGCTCCTGGCCGAACGCGAATTCGAGAACAACCAGCTCAAGCAGGCCAACGACGTCGCCGAGCGCACGACCAAGGAATTGCGTGTCGAGATCGCGGCCCTGAGCCAGGGCGGAAATTCGCCGGCGATCGAAAAACTGCGCAGCGAGAAGGCCGCGGTCGAGGAACAGCTTCGTGTCGCGCGCGACGAACGCGCCAAGCTGCAGCGCGACATCAACGCGATCCAGCAGCAGGCCGAAAGCTCCTGGGCCACCGAGCGGATGGAGAACGCGCTGCTGCGCGAACGCATCAACGACATCGCCGCCGAGGTCGCGAAATTGGCGATCCAGCTGGAGGGGCCGAATTCGGCGATCGAGGCCATGCTGGCCGCGGAACCGGCGGCTCCCAAGCCCCCGGCCAAGCCGGCCAACGACACCGCCGCCACCACGCCTTCCGAAGGCGGCGGCACCCTGGCCGAGCGAATCCGGGCCCTGCAGTCGCACGCCTCCCGCGCCCGCCAGCAAGGGGCGTAACTTTTTTTGACGCGTTTTCTTCACGCGAACCGGCCTCCACTTCGCTCGAAAACGCTATGTCCCGATTCGGCCGCTTTGTTTGCTTGACACTATGGGCCCTCACTTCGTAAATCGCGGGCTCTGACGGCGCTGATTTCGCCAGATCCCGGACGCATAGCTCAGCGGGAGAGCGTTCCCTTCACACGGGAGAGGTCCAAGGTTCGATCCCTTGTGCGTCCACCATCGTCCTGACCGGACGAGCTCAGGTTTGAATTTCAAGCAGTGCCACCTCATTCAATCTGTCATTGCCGGGCTTGCCGCCTTCGCTAAAGCTTCGGCGAGCCTATGGGCTGTGTGCCTCGTCGAAGCCTTGGCGTAGACGGGACCCGGCAATCCATCGTCTTCGAAAAACGCCCTCGCGAAGATTGATGGATGCGCGGGTCAAGCCCGCGCATGACGAGTTGAGGTCAAACACACACCCCCGCGATCCCGCGGCGCGAAGGGCCCGAGTTGTAAGGATCGTTTCGCCCTCATGAATTCAGAGGGCGCAGGGAATGCCGGATGCGCGCTGCACCCGCGGTCTCGTGTGCGAATAGTGCAAACAAAGCTGCACACGAGCATACAGGGCAGCGGAGAGCATCCGACATTCCCTGCGCAGTGGCTTTACGACTTATGGCGTGCTCTCCCCGGTGAGACGGTCTCTATTGCCACCGTCGTCCCTCGGAAGCGTTAGCTCCTGAAAGACTTGACGCCGTTACGGGCGCCAGGACCACACGCTTTCGCCGTACGCTTCAGCCGCGACCGTCAATCGCAACCTCAGCGTCCACCGCAACCCGTCCCTCGTCGTGACGATGGCCAACGCCCCTCTGATTGGGACGGGATGGCTATTGATGTGCAGGTGATTTGGGGTGGAAGGGAAGAGAAATGTTTTTGATTTTCGGAAATTTAAGGCTTGACATGATTTCCTAAAATCGGAAGTGATTTGCCCGTCGGGTCAGTTTGTCGCGCAAAGGAGCAGACCAATCAGCGCGCAGAGTGAATTTGCCGAGTGCGTATTCGGAAGCGTCGCGTTCTTTCGCGTTTTCCGACCGCTCATCAGCGCTTTGGTCACCTGCGACAGCCATCGCGTATCGGAGCACTCCGGAAGAGTGACTACAGCTCGCTGACGAGCCGGGTTATGATGCCCGGAAGTGCCGCAGGATCGCGACTTTGGATGGAGTACAAGGATTTACTTCGCGCTGGTCGGCGTAGCCGGGCCGATCGGATCGTTTGTCACTGCAGCCTTCATGCCGTTGAGTGGGGGATAGGCAGTATCTGACTGCCTCTTCTCTCACCTATCTGCCTGACGGGTCCGGCCGAATACAAGGCAGGCCTCGATCAAGCGGTCGCACGGGGGTGGCTGTTGCTGCACGAGGGCGGCATCTATGTGAAGTTCACGCCGGCCGGCGCGAAGCTGTTCGCCTGATCCTTGCATCTCCAAAAGAAAACGGCCCGTCGGGGGTGAGACGTGCTTCGGCCGTATTTGTTCGACTACCTCCATTGCCACTTGTTCCCGAAACTCCCCTCCTCTTTGGTTCAGGTCAGTTTGTGCCATTCCTGGTTTGTGCCCGTGTCGTGGATCGCGCTTGGACTTGCTATCGAGACAAAAACGGCCCCAGCACTGGGGAGAGCTGAGGCCGCCATTCCAACGGATGTCATTGAGCTGCCATCCGGTAGTCTCCAATGAATTCGCCCCCGGAAGGTTCGTTCCAAATCAGTGGCCTCGACGTTTAGCCGATCAAGCGAATGTTGAGCCGGGACAGAGGCACTTACTCATTTTTGGGCTTTTGTTGACCTGAATCATAATGCCCCGAATTGGCCGGTCGAAAATCTGAGGATGAACCAGCGTCAGCATTGGGACTGGGTGCAAATCGCGGGATATGCCTCGCTGCTTCTCGCGATGGGGGCGCTGATTGTTATTGGGGTTTCCCTGTCGTCCCCTCAGTCTTGAACGGATTTAGTTTTGATCGTTGCAATGCCAACGCCGCGACGCCAAAATTGAGCACCTATCTAATCCCTGGGGTCGATAAGGGAACGCGCGAACTCTGCCACAGGATAGACCCGGCCATCGGCTTCAATCGTTACTTGAGTGCATCCTTGAGCAAGCAAATCGTTTGATGTCTCGATGGCGTCAGCGGGCATGTCCCGGACCACTTCCGTGTCCCCAGCCAGATCGCTCTTGCCCCGCACAATGAACATTCCCGGTCCCTCGAGTTGATCAAAGATACCGCGCAGTGCCGATCTCAACACGCTCGTAGAATTACGTACTCCGGAATAGTGACCGCAATGTCCGTGCCAAAAGTTAGGCTATGCCTGAAACAGGATCGAGTCTCGAAGCTTGAGGACCTGCATCAGGTGGACGAGGACAAAACCTACCACACCCTTTTCGTATTCGGCTCGGTCGCGTTGTTTGCCGCAAGCGTAATAGCAATGATCATGTTGGTTGCTGGGCAATAGGCAGCATTTGAATGCAGTCTCCCCGCATGTTGCGCCTTACAGATGCCGCGCAAAGAGAGACGACCCCAGACGGGCGTGAACGCCGAAGGCCATTTCCGATGATGCCGCCCCACCACCTCATTAAGGCTCTAGCGGCTATATAGATGGCGAACTGACGCACCCTTTTGCCAATGGATTGGGAGACCTGACAGGTTATAGCGATGTCGCGCAGACGAAAAACCCCGCCGGTTAGGGCGGGGCTAAGTCGGGGTATCATTGCTTCTTTAGCCCGAGTGAGGCTGCTGGCACCGTAACAACATAGCCGGCACAGTCGATCGCTTTTCTTGCATACTTGTCCCGCATGCGTGCAATGGGAGGTAGGAACTGTCTCCCCCTTGCAACATGCTGGATGTTCCGCTTCTTGAAACACTAAATATAACTTCCGGGATCAAAAGTCTTGCGGCAGCCTCGGCGCTATCGGGACTGGGAGTCTGCATTGCACTGACATTCAATTTTCCCGGCAAGGCCGCAGCGCGCGACGCCTGTGGCCTTTTTCATTGGCCTGCGGATTCCTGGACATCTGGGCTGCCACATTCAAACTGACCCAATGTGTTATTCAGCAAACTCAGGATCTTTCGAAGGTCGGTTAACCTTCTTGCCCTTCTGTCGATGGAACGAGACGCCCAGCTGGTCTCCATTTACCCATTTAAGAGAGCAGCGCCGATAAGCGAGACCGGTGGAGGAAAGCAGGAGAAAAAACTCGTTAAGCTGTAGCCCTTCAATCGAGACATTCACCGTCAACTTGGCGTCCCCGTCAGATATATCATTGATGACGCAGTCCCGGCGCCAGGTGCCGTCAATGGCCATCATGTGCGCGCTCAGGCCGTGTTCGAACTTCACCCGACGTTCGCTTTCCTTTGAAGTTACCATCCCACTCTCCGGTCAGCCAGCTGCCATTTTTTCCCGGATGGTGACGGAAAGGAATTAAGGTCGTCTAAGCGCTTAATAGCTTTCTGCGCATGAGCTAAGTATACTTTTGTACATAAGCGGTGGAACCAATCCGAGACCACCGCGTGTTACTTTCGGCGGCGGGGAAAACTGATGGAAACTGTTCTGGTCCTCGTCATCGAAGATGATCCCGCCGTTCAAGTGATCCTTGACGAAGCACTTTGTGAAGGGGGCTACGAACCTGCTTTGGCAGCATCCGGCGAAGAAGCCGTGACCTTGTTGAAGGGCAGGAAACTCCCGTATCGCGTCTTGGTAACGGACATCAATCTGCTCGGTAGGATCGACGGATGGGAGGTCGCCAAACAGGCGAGAGAGCTGGACCCGAATTTCCCCGTCGTCTACATGACCGGTGCTGCCGCCGACCAATGGCCGGTCCACGGCGTTCCGAACAGCATCCTTCTCACCAAACCATTTGCGCCAGCGCAGCTCGTAACCGCAATATCCAATCTGCTGAATGCAGCACCGCTGGCACCGACAGACTGAGGCCGCCTGAGGAATTGCCGAGCTAGTTGCCGAACTGCAGGCTAATCACCGCCTAGATTGCCGCCCGCGCGCCGTTAAAGTTCCGACCGGGCCTGGCACTGATTCAATCAGTATGGCGCGCTGTGTGTCATCCGCGCTACAGCAACTTTTGCGTATTGCGCGCTAGCTGCAGAGACACAGTATAAAACGAAAGATCAAAATGAAAAAGTTCCTCCTTGCTACTGTCGCCTT
>NZ_JAFCMD010000005.1:0-378615 GCF_018130105.1 Bradyrhizobium sp. AUGA SZCCT0160 | reverse complement strand
ACCCGGCCTTCCCTGCGCAATGGCTTTACGGCTTATGCCGTGATCTCCCCGGAGACGAGTTCTTGGTTGACTCCGTCACCACCGGTTCAGCTTGCGCCGACCCGACAGCTTGACGCCAGCAACGGGCGCCAGGACCACACGGTTTTGCCGTACGCTCATCCACGCCGTCGTCGAGGCGTAAACCAGCGTCCACCGCAACCCGTCCAACGTCCGTGACGACGGCCGACGCCCTTCTGAGTAGGACGGGATGGCGATAGATGCGCACTGATTTGGGTTGGCCGACAACAGAAATGTTTTTGATTTACAGAAATTTTTGACTTGACGCGATTTCTGAAACTAAGAATTGATTTGCCCGTCGGGTCGTTTTGACGCACTTAACCGTCATTGTGAGCCAACGGGTCGCAATGATGCGGAGAGGACCGACATCCAAATCAAGCTGCCATTCCGGGGCGATGCGCAGCATCGAGCCCGGAATCCATCAAGCGACAGCGCATGCTGCCTGATGGATTCTCAGATGCGCAATTGCGCATCGGGGGATGACGGAGGGGTACCTACACCGGCCGCTCGCCTTTCACGGTGACGCGCGTACCCGACCTTGTATGCGGCCAGTAATCCCACATCGCGCGGTGCTGGGCGCAGCGGTTGTCCCAGAAAGCGATGGCGTTTTCGGTCCAGCGGAAGCGGCACTGGAACAGCGGATTTTCCGCGTGCTGGTAGAGATAGGCCAGCATCGCGTCACTCTCGTCGCGGGGAACGCCGATCAGGAATCGCGTAAAACCGCGGTTGACGTAGAGCGCCTTCTTAGCCGTAACCGGATGGGTGCGCACCACAGGATGCTCGGCGCGAGGATATTCCGGGCGGTCGGCCACGCCGTAATTGGCGTAGAGCCCGCGATAGGTCTGCTCGCCGTCATGCAGCGCGGTGAGCCCGTCGAGATAGGCCTTCATGCGGTCCGACAGCGCTTCATAGGCCGCATACATGTTGGCGAACAGCGTGTCGCCGCCGCGCGGCGGGCACTGCTTGATGTAGAGGATCGAGCCCATCGGCGGCTCGACGTCGCAGGACACATCGGTGTGCCAGCCCTCGCCATTGGCGCGCGGCGAATCCTTGTCGGCGTAGATCTTCATCAGCGCGGGATCGTCGCCCTCATGCGGCGCTGCGGGGTGAATGTGCAGTTCGCCGAACTGCCGGCCGAACGCCAGATGCTGCTGCGGCGTGATGTGCTGGTCGCGAAAGAAGATCACGAGGTTTTCGGCGAGCGCGCGATGGATTTCGTCCATCGTGCGGTTCGACAACGCGCTTGATAGATCGACGCCGGAAATCTCCGCGCCGATGATCGGTGTCAGTTTTTCGACGCCGATGGTCTCATAGGGTTCGCTCTCGCCGGCGATGTGCCGATAGCGGGGGCCCTGCTTGCTGGAGAGTGAACTCATGGGTGTTCTCCCAATCATTATTGATTTGGGAAGCATCGTAGCCCGAATGATGAGAAGAGCAATCGGGATCGGTGCGTAGGGTGGGTTAGCCGAAGGCGTAACCCACCGCTGAAGGGAGAACAAAGATGGTGGGTTACGCTTCGCTAACCCACCCTACAAGCGTTACTCCGCCGCCGTCACCGGTGCCTTCGCGCCCGCGCCATAGCGCTGATCGATGTAGTCGATCACCAGCGCCTTGAAGTCGGCCGCAATGGTCGGGCCGCGCAACGTGCGGAACTTCTTGCCGTCGACGAACACCGGCGCGGCCGGGGCTTCGCCGGTGCCGGGCAAGGAGATGCCGATATTGGCGTGCTTGGATTCGCCGGGGCCGTTGACGATGCAGCCCATGACCGCGACGTTCAGGGCCTCGACGCCCGGATACTGCGTCTTCCAGGCCGGCATCTCTTCGCGGATGAAATCCTGGATCGAGCGCGCCAGTTCCTGGAACGTGGTGGACGTGGTGCGGCCGCAGCCGGGGCATGCCGCGACCAGCGGCACGAAGGTTCGAAAACCCATGGTCTGCAGCAGTTCCTGCGCGACCTGAACTTCCAGTGTGCGATCGCCGCCGGGTTCGGGGGTGAGCGAAATGCGGATGGTGTCGCCGATGCCTTGCTGCAGGAGGATGCCGAGCGCCGCTGACGACGCCACGATGCCCTTCGATCCCATGCCGGCTTCGGTGAGGCCGAGATGGATCGCGTAGTCCGAGCGCTCCGCGAGCACCTCGTAGACCGAGATCAGATCCTGCACGGCGGAAACCTTCGCCGACAGGATCATCTTGTTCTTGGGCATGCCGAGCTCTTCGGCGCGCGCCGCCGACAATAGCGCCGACTGCACCATCGCCTCGCGCATCACCGCCCGCGCATCGCGCGGGTTCGGCAAGAGCATGTTCTCGTCCATCAGCTTGGTGAGCAGTTCCTGGTCGAGCGAGCCCCAATTGGCGCCGATGCGGACCGGCTTGTCGTTCTTGTTGGCGATCTCGATGATGTCGGCAAACTGGGTGTCGCGCTTGTTCTTGAAGCCGACATTGCCGGGATTGATGCGGTATTTGTCGAGCGCTTCGGCGCAGGCCGGATAATCCGCCAGGAGCTTGTGGCCGATGTAATGGAAGTCGCCGATCAGGGGCGTGGTGATGCCGCGCTTGCGCAGGCCGTCGCGGATGTGCGGGACGGCGGCGGCCGCCTCCTCGCGATCCACCGTAATGCGGACCATTTCCGACCCGGCGCGCGAGAGGGCGGCGACCTGGGCGATGGTGCCGTCGATATCGGCGGTGTCTGTGTTGGTCATCGACTGCACGACGATCGGCGCACCCCCGCCGACGGCGACATTGCCGACCATGACCTGGGTGGTTTGATGCCGGGCGCTGGGGCCGGCGACGTCGTCTTGCGGCGGTTTTTCGGGCTTGTTCATGGCGTCTCGAATATCAGGTTTTGGTGACATTCACCAAGGGGACAGGAATGGGCCAGCCGGCCGCATCCGAATTTGAATTTTATCTCTGTATTTTCAATGGCTTAATCCGGCCATTGCGGTTCGAGGTGGGCGATCAACACTCGGCCTCCCCTGTCAGCTATATTGGACAGGAAGCGCCGGATTGAAAGAGCTGCTTGCGCTGGGCAGGGCGGCTTTTCATCCGTCGCCGCACACCCTAGCATTGTTCAATTAACGGGAGGTCAGCATGTCGGAGCTCATCAGCACGGTGGAACTTGCCGGCATCCTCGACCGGCCCAACCTGCGGCTGTTCGATTGCACGACCTATCTCGAACCGGCGCCCGCGGGCAGCAACGCGCCCTATATCGCGGTGCCCGGCGACCAGACCTTCGCGGCCGGCCATATTCCCGGCGCCGATTTTCTCGACCTGCAGGGCGAATTCTCCAAACAGGGCATCGAGCTCCGCTTCATGATGCCTGATATCGCGCAGCTCGAGGCGGCGTTCGGGCGTCACGGCGTCAGTGCGGACAGCCGCGTCGTGCTGTATTCCATCGGCACGCCGATGTGGGCGACGCGGTTCTGGTGGATGCTGAGATCGCTCGGCTTTGACAATGTCGCCGTGCTCGATGGCTGCTTCGACAAATGGAAGGCCGAGGAGCGGGAGATCGAGACCGGGCCAGCAAGGGGATATAAGAAGGCCACCTTCACGGCAAAACCGCGACCCGGCTTCTTCGTCGGCAAGGACGAGGTGCTCGCCGCTGTCAGGGATCACAGCGCCGTCGTCGTCAACGCACTCGGCCCCCAATTCCACAAAGGTCTGGAGCCGAGCCGCTACGGCCGGCCCGGCCGGATTCCCGGCAGTTGCAACGTATCGGCCGCAACCTTGCTCGATCCCTCGACGCGCGTCTTCGTGCTGCTCGCCGACGCCGAAGCGAAATTCGCGACGCAAGGCCTGCGCAAGGACAAGCAGGTGATCGCCTATTGCGGCGGCGGCATCTCGGCGACGATCGACCTGTTCCTGCTGCACCGGCTCGGCTACGACAACCTCACCCTCTATGACGCCTCGATGGGCGAGTGGGCCAAGGATGAGACGCTGCCGATCGAGACGGATTAGCGGAACTTTCTTAAGAGCGAAGTGCTCGCGCATACACCGCTGTCATCGCCCCGCTTGACCGGGCGACCCAGTATTCCAGAGAAGTTTGCGATAGAAGCGATAAGCCGCGGCGTACTGGATCGCCCGGTCAAGCCGGGCGACGACACTTGTGATGGTGGCGCAGCACATTCACCCCATCACACATTCGGATCAGGTGCGACCTCCGCCCTCGCCGTTTCCGGCCGGTTGACAAGGTAGAGCCCGGCGATGACCAGCAGCGCGGCGACGCCAAACGCGATCGTCAGCGTGTCATGCAGGATGAAGTACGCGGCCACCACGCCGAACAGCGGCGTGATGAAGGTGAAGGCCGACAATTTGCTTGCCGAATAGGTTTTCACCAGCGCAAACCACAGCAGGAACGTCAGGCCGACCACCCAGAACGCCTGATAGGCCAGCAGCGCCAGCGATAGCGGTCCGGGAACGTGGGTGATGGTTTCGCCTGAAATCCACGCCGCGGCAGCGAGAATCGGGATCGAGATCGCCACCTGATAGCCGAGCCCCTTTTCCGCCGGCGCCTTGATCAGCGCGGTCGTCTTGACGATCAGCGTCGTGGTCGCCCACAGCGCGCCGCCCACGACGATCAAAAGATCGCCCATCAACACATTGGCATCGACATTGGCCTGGGGAACGCCGATCGCCAGCGCCACACCGGCAAAACTCAGGGCCAGCCCGCCCCATTGCGAGGCGCGCAGCCGCTCGCCGAGAAAGACGTAGGAGCCGAGGGCGACGAAGAACGGCGCGGTGTAGAGAAACACCGCGGCGCGCGATGCCGACGTCAGCAGCAGGCCGCGATAGATCAGCACGAATTCGATCCCGAAGATCATGCCCGCAATGACGCCCGGCCACAGCGTGCCGTCGCGCTCGAAGAATTTGACGCCGCGAAACCAGCCGATGACGAGCAACACCGGCAGCGCGCCAAGCGAGCGGACCAGGGCCTGCAGCATCGGCGGCACATCCGGCAGCACCAGCTTCACCGCGATCTGATTGAAACCCCAGCTCAGGCACAGCATCAGCATCAAGGCGATAGCGCCCGGGGTGAGCGCACGCCCGGCGGCAGAGATCACTGGATTGGACGACATTTATCCTCGTGGCCGGCTTGGCGCCGTGTTGGTTACAAGCATGATCCCGAAAAGTGGCTTTCCGGTTTTTGGATAAGGATCATGCCAAAAATCTAAGGAGCTTTCTGACAATGCGCGCAGGTGCCGGCAATCTCGACGACGGAAAGCTTGGGCGCAAAGCCGGACGCGCGCGCCGCGGCATTGAGGCTTTGGGCAACCGGGGCCGCGGGAATTTCGCCGACCGAGCCGCAATGGTCGCAGATCAGGAACGCCACCATCGCGGTCGCGTCATGGTCGTGCGCGCAGGCGAGAAAGGCGTTGCGGCTTTCGATGCGGTGAACGAGGCCGTTCTCCATCAAAAAATCCAGCGCGCGGTAGACCGTGATCGGCGCCGGCCGCGGCATCGTCTTGGCGAGTTCGTCGATCACCTCATAGGCCCCGAGCGGACGGTGGCTGGACAATAGCGCCTGCAGCACCTGACGCCGGATCGGGGTGAATTTCTGCGCCCGCTTGGCGCAAACCTGCTCGGCATGCGCGATCGCGTCCGCGGCGCAGCGGCCGTGATCGTGGTCGGGTGCGGGAAAAGTGGGTTTTGCCAGGGTCATTGCGTCGAGTTTGTAGCATTTTGGCGCCCAATCCCAAAGCCCGGTGGTTCCGCAGACACCAGCCATGTTCTGAGGGCGGAGCTGGTACCTACTTAACCCGGCATGTGGAATTCATAAGCAAGCTTATAATATCCAAAGCTTATGGAGGCTGGCGATGCGCGGTTCGGTGGATATGAACTTCCTGTTTACGCTCGGCGAGGTGCAGCGGATGATGCGCGCCTATGCCGACAAGCAGGCGGCGCGCTATGGCATCACCCGCGCGCAATGGGCGGTTTTGGCCAAGGTCGAACGATCCGAAGGCCTGAAGCAGACGGAACTCGCCGAACTGATGGAAATGCAGCCGATCACGCTGACGCGATTGATCGACAAGCTCTGCGACAATGGCTGGATCGAGCGCCGCGGCGACGAGACCGACCGCCGCGTCAACCGGCTTTACCTGAAGAAGGCAGCGCGCCCGCTGCTCGGCAAACTCTCTGGGTTGCGCTCCGAACTCACCGCGACCGCGCTGGACGGCATCAATCCCGCCGACGCCCACCGCCTGTTGTCGCAACTCGATCTGATCAAGGAAAACGTTCGCAACGCGGTCCAGAATCCGCCCGGCGAACCACCCCGGAAGGAGCAGCGCTATGGCTGATCCCGTGCTCAAATTCCCGCCCGAGCAGAAGACCAGTCCGGATTCGCCGACGCCGCGCCCGAAACTGGCCGCCGAACCGCGCCGCCGGCTGATGGCCGGGATGCGCCGCTATCGCCGTTTCCTGCTGCTGGTGGTGCTGCCGCTGGTCGCGGCGATAGCCGGCATCACCTTCTATCTCAACGGCGGCCGTTACGTGACCACTGACGATGCCTATGTCGGCGCGCAGAAGGTGCTGATCACGTCGGACGTGTCAGGCAAGATCATCAGCGTGACCGTGAAGGAAGGCCAGCAGGTCTCGACCGGCGACACCCTGTTCCAGATCGACCCGGTACCGTTCCGGCTGGCGGTGGCGCAGGCGCGCTCCAAACTTGACGACGCCAAGGTCAGCCACAACACCCTTGTCGCCAATGTGAAGCTGTACGGACAGACCATCGAACTGGTCAACGCCGGCATCGCGCTCAAGCAAAAGGACGTCGAGCGCAAGAATTCGCTGGTCAAGAGCCAGGCCGGTTCGCAGCTCGATCTCGACAACAGCGCCACGACCCTGGTCACCGCGCAGGCGCAGCGCCAGCTGGTCACGCAACAGCGATCCAACGCCCTCAACCAGCTGCTCGGCAACCCCGAGCTGCCACTGGAAGAATTCCCGGCTTACATGCAGGCCAAGGCGGCGCTCGACGACGCCCAGCGCAACCTCGATCTGACCACCGTGCGCGCGCCGATGAACGGCGTCGCGACGCAGGTCGAGCAGATCCAGCTCGGCCGCTTCGTGATGGCGGGCAGCCCGGTGTTTTCCATCATCGACGTCGCCAACCCCTGGGTCGACGCCAATCCGAAGGAATCCGACTTCACCTATGTGGCGGTCGGCCAGAGCGTCACGCTCGACGTCGACGCCTTCCCCAACCACGTGTTCAAGGGCACGGTCGGCTCGCTCTCGCCCGGCACCGGCGCGCAGTTCGCGATCCTGCCGCCACAGAACGCCACCGGCAATTTCGTCAAGGTGGTGCAGCGCGTTCCGGTGCGGATCTATTTCGACAAGAACGACAAGTTTGTCCGGAAGCTGAAAGCCGGCATGAGCGTCTATGCCAGCATCGACACCAACCACCGCCGCTCGCTCGCGCACCTGCTCGGCCTGACACCGGCCGCGGCTAACCACGAAACCGACTGACCATGCCGGCGCCGGACTCGTCACCTGCTGCGGTTCCCGGCCTGCGCCGGAACATGGTGACGATCTGCGCCATGACGGCGACGATCATGCAGGCGCTCGACACCACGATCGCCAATGTCGCGCTGCCTTACATGCAGGGCTCGCTGTCGGCCTCCCAGGACCAGATCAACTGGGTGCTGACTTCCTATATCGTCGCGGCCGCGATCATGACCGCGCCTGTGGGGTGGATCGCCAACCGCTTCGGCCGCAAGCGCATCTTCATCGTCTGCTCGGCCGGCTTCACGATCGCATCCGTGCTGTGCGGCCTCGCGCAGGACATCAACCAGATGGTGCTGTTTCGCCTGCTGCAGGGCGTGTTCGGCGCAGCCCTGGTGCCGCTGTCGCAGGCGGTGATGCTGGATTCCTACGCGCTGCATGAGCGCGCCAAGGCGATGGCGATCTGGGGCATGGGCGTGATGATGGGTCCGATCATGGGACCTTCCCTGGGCGCGTGGCTGACCGAAACCTATTCCTGGCACTGGGTGTTCTTCGTCAACCTGCCGTTCGGCATCTTCACCGTGCTCGGCCTCATGATCTTCATGGACGAGACCAAAAAGGACCAGGAGCTGCGCTTCGACTGGTTCGGCTTCACGGCGCTCGCGGTCGCGATCGGATCGCTGCAGCTGGCGCTCGACCGCGGCGAGCAGCTCGGCTGGCTGGAATCCAACGAAATCATCGCCGAGTTCATCATCGCCGGCATCGGTTTCTATTATTTCCTGGCGCATTCGTTCACGACCTCCAAGCCGTTCATCCAGTTCGCGCTGTTCAAGGACAAGAATTTCGTCGGCGGCTGCGTGTTCATGGCGGTCATGGGCCTGGTGCTGTTCTCGACCATGGCGCTGTCGTCGCCGTTCCTGCAGAACGTGATCGGCTATCCCATCATCACCGCCGGCGTGCTGCTGGCGACCCGCGGCTGCGGCACCTTCGTCGCGATGATGCTGGTCGGGCGGATGATGCGCTTTGTCGAGGCGCGCAACCTTATCATCGCGGGCCTCAGCATCACGGCGATCTCGCTGTTCTACATGACTGGCTGGACCGACCAGACCGGCGTCACCGAGATCGTCGTGATCAGCGTGCTGCAGGGATTTGGGTTCGGCCTGGTATTCGTGCCGCTGTCCACCGTGGCGTTCCTCACGCTGCCCAATCATTTGCGCACCGACGGCACCTCGATGCTGACATTGATGCGCAATGTCGCGAGCTCGGTCGGCATTTCCATCGTGATCTCGCAGCTGACCGAGGGATCGCGGCGGGTCTATGCGGGGCTGTCGGAAAATATCAACCCGTTCAACCACGCCCTGCAGATGCCCAATGTGCGCGGCATGATCGATCTTGGCACCGACACCGGCCGCGCCATGGCCGACGCCATGGTCAAGGCGCAGTCGCAGATCATCGCCTTCTCCCAGGACTACCAGCTGGTGATGCTGTTCGTTCTGGTATCGATCCCGTTGGCCATCATGATCGGTTCGACCAAGGCGACGCTGCGCGCCCAGTCGGTGGCGCCCGATCATGCGGTGATCGAGTAGAGGCTATCTCGCCTCGCCTGGTTTGGCCTGCAGGCACAGATACATGCCGCCAAGCGACAGCGCACCGCCGATCAGATGGACGATCGTCGGCGCCTCGCCGAGAAAGAGGATCGACAGGGCAGCACTGACGATCGGGCCGAGGTAGAGGCTGAGCGAGGTCGATACCGCGCCGAAGCGCGCGCCGAGAAAGGCATAGGCCGCATAGGCAAACAGCCCGGGAACGAGGCCTGCGAAGAGATAGACGAGCGCGGCGCGGCCGGTGAAGGCGGCTGACGGCGTCTGCCAGATTTCATAGACCGCAAACGGCAGCGAGAACAGCGCGCCGGCCGCCGCGAACAGGCCGATCCGCGCCAGGAAGCTGACGCCCTGGCCGACGCGATTTTGCATCAAGGTGTATCCGGCCCAGCCCAGCATCGCGAGCAGCGCCAGGAGATCGCCGGTGGAGAGGCCGGTCCCGACCGAGGCCTGTCCTTTGGTGATGATCAGGAGCGCGCCGGCCAGCGCGACCGCCATGCCGATGATTTGCCTGCGGGCAATGGATTCCCGCCCCGAGGCAAAGGAGAACAGCAGCACGACGATCGGCGACAGCGCCATGATCAGCGCGAGGTTGATCGCCGACGTGGTGATCCCGGCGACATAGACCGGACCGCCGCAGATGAACATGCCGAGAAAGCCGGCCAGCGCGATGCCCGGCCACTGCCCGCGCAACGCTGCGGGCTTCTCGCGCAGCGCCATCACGACGACCGGCAGCAGGCCGAGCGCCACGATGCTCCAGCGGAAGAACGCGATCGAGAATGGCGGAACGCTGCCGGCCACGCCGCGCGCCAGGATCATGTTGGAGACCTGGGCAGTGGCGACCAGCAGGAAACCGAGCAGGCCCAGCACTTCGTGGGTCCGCGCGCCTGTTGCCGTTTTTGGCTCGCTCATGGTCGATCTGGTCCGGCTGGCATTCCGATGCCGTACCAACTACCATGCCGGCACAGCAGCGGCGACCCTCAACGAGGACAGTGATTTTAAATCGAATCGTCATCCTGAGGTGCGAGCCTTGCGGTGCACTTGCACCGCTGGGCGAGCCTCGAAGGATGGGTCACGGGCGCTTCTCATCCTTCGAGGCGCGCAAGAGCGCGCACCTCAGGATGACGCGACAGAGGCGAGTGGGCCCCCTCAACCTGAACTCATCACGCTCTACACTACCGGCAGCCGAAGCTCGAGGCCTGCGTGACCGGTCCGCTGCCGTTCCAGGTCGTTTTCAGCGGATAGACGCAGACGGGATAGCTGATGCTCTTGTCGCGCGAGGTCAGCAGGATGTCGCCGGGCGCTTCGCCCTTCTCGACCCAATCGACCAGCGCGGTGAAGAACTGGTCCTGCTCGCGCGTCGGCGTCTGGTTGGCATTGCCGGGCAGTTTCGGCATCGGCACGGTGTCGTTCTTGCCGCCGACCGTGTAGGCCCGGCCCTGCGAAGAGTGCGCGGCACCCGGCACCAGATACATCCGCATGAACTTCGCCACCTCGGCGTGCCCGCCCATCTGAGCCAGCACGCGCTCATGATAGTTGATGTTGCCGGCGGGCGGGATCGCATCGTCGACGAGGCCGGTCCAGATCACCACCTTGCGGCCGAGGTCGCGCAGTTTTGCGAGATCCGCCTTGTCGGTGATGAGGTTGCTGAAATGCGTCGGCTGCAGCGCGACGTTTTTGGCGACGGCGTCGGCCAGACCGGCATAGTCGAGTTCGAGCCATTTGTTGCGCACGGCTGTCGATCCGTTGGTAATCGGTATGGCCGCGGTCGCGCTGGAATCGGCGGCATAGCTGACATCCTGCAGCGCCTGGGCCACGCTATCCACGCCGGCGCTGGTGATCTGATTGCCGATGCCGGTCCCGCGGGTGAACGCCCACCAGATTTGTTTGGGGCCGAGCGACTTGCCGCTGCGACTTTCAGGCGTCTGAGCGGCGTCAAAACTGCCGTCCGGTGTGGCGCCGTACCAGATCCGGTTCAGCGCCATCGCCTCCTTTGCGCTCATGCAGGTCGCGGCATCCGGATTGCTGCCGGTGACGCCGTCGCCGGCAGCGCCGGCACACAGCGCCGCCGCATCGCGCGCGGGATTGTAGTTGCAGGCAAAGGGATCAAGCAGGAAGCCAAGCCCGGCGGTGTCGCAGGCGGCGACGGCGCGCTGATTGGCGGCGGCGACCTTGGCGGCAAAGGCCTTGGCGGCGTCCTTGTTCACTGACGTGAAGCCGAGTTCGGTCTTCATCACGATCTGCGGATACAATCCGGACGTTCCGAACTTCGCGATATTCGGCGCGGGCTGGGCAATCAGATAGCCATCGTAGAGCTCAGGGTATTCCTGGAAGACCTTCATGCCCTGCCGGCCGCCCTGGGAATGGCCGTCGTAGTAAGTGTATTTGGGCGCCTTGCCGTAATAGACGTTGACCAGCGCCTTGGTCTTGACCGCCTGCTCCACCATCGCGCGCACCGAGAAATCCCGCAGCGACTCGGTATTGAGCTTGCCGTCGGAGAGGAAGCTGAACGAGCCGTCCTGGTACCAGGGCTGGCCGGCATCTGTCGTGCCCGACGCATAGCCGATATTGGCGTTGACGATGGCCGGGACCTTGCTGCCGATCTGACCGGCGACGCGATGTCCGCCACCGACCCATCCGCCGCCGCCATAATTGCGGATGCGCTCGTTCCAGTTGGAAGGCGCCGGCAGCCAGACCTCGATGCCGATGCCCTCGGAGTACGAGCGCGCGGTCTTGTCCTTTTCGGCCGTGGCCCCGGGGCCGACCAGCAGCTTCACCAGACAGATGTCGGCGGCCGCCGTCACCGGCTGCGGCGCATCGGGCGCCTTTAATTCCTCGCCCTTCTTGACCTGGCGAACCGCAACAACCGTGGTGTCGGCGTCGGGCTTGAAGGCCGTCTTGATGCCATCGTCGCAGGCAAGCTGCTGCGCCAGCGCCGGCGTTATCTGGCCGCTCGCGGCGAGCAACAGAGCCGCACAAATGAGTTTGCCCGGTGTGATCGACATCGTTCCGTCCCCCCGTAATTTTATGTAGCTGGTGATTATGCGGATGGCTGATCGATCGCGCCGCCGAGGAAGAGCTGGCCGACGCGGGGATTGCTGAGCACCTTGTCGGCCCTGTCAACCAGACGGGTCTGGCCGAGTTCGAGCACGATGCCGTAGTCCGAAATTTCCAGCGCCGAGCGCGCGTTCTGCTCGATCAACAGGATCGAAACGCCGCGGTCGCGCAGATCCTGCAGGATGCCGAAGGTCTGCCGAATCATCAGCGGTGACAGCCCGATCGACGGCTCGTCGACCAGCATCAATTGCGGATTGAGCAACAGGCCGCGGGCGATCTCGAGCTGCTTCTGTTCGCCGCCCGACAGCGTGGATGCTTGCTGCGTGGCCCTCTTGCGCAGAATAGGGAATCGATCGAGCGCGGCTTCGATGCGCGCCGGCAGGTCCGGGATATCGCCCCCCGCGACGACGGCGCCGAGTTCGATATTGTGGCGCACGGATAATTCCGGGAAGATGTTGCGGCCCTGCGGCACGTAGCAGATGCCTGACGTGAGCAGCTCGCGCTGGCTGAAGCCGGTGACGTCGCGGCCTTTGAAGATGATCTTGCCTTCGCGCAGTTTCAGTAGGCCGAAGATCGCCTTGAACACGGTGGATTTTCCGGCGCCGTTCGGGCCGATCACCGTGGTGATGGTGCCTGCCGGCACCGAGAAACTGGTGCCGTTGAGGATGGTCATCTTGCCATAACCGCCGACCAGGCCTTTGACGTCGAGGATGGGTTCGCTCATCTGTGTTCCCTCATCCACCGGTTCAGTGGCCGAGATACGCGTCGATGACCGCGCTGTTGGCACGGATCTCAGCGGGCGTACCGATCGCCAGCACCTTGCCTTCCGCCATCACCACCACGCGTGAGCACAGCGACATCACGAATTCCATGTTGTGTTCGATCACGACGAAGGTGGCGCGCTTCTCGCGGTTGATCTCGGCCAGCCGCGCCTTGAGATCGCCAAGCATCGTCAGATTGACGCCGCCGGCCGGCTCGTCGAGCAACACCAGCCGCGGCCCTCCCATGAAGGCCATGGCGGCATCGAGCAATTTCTGCTGCCCGTAGGACAATCCGCCGGCCAGTTCACCGGCGAGATGGCCGAGCTTGAAAAACTCGATCATCTGATCGGCCGCCTTGCTGAGGCCCGCATCCGATGGACCCAGCAACCGCGACAGCATGTTGCCCTGGTGCTCCTGGCCGGCGAGGATGAGATTTTCCCGCACCGACAGTTTTGGAAACACCTGAAGCAGCTGGAACGTGCGGCTGACGCCAAGCCGGTTCAAATCCGACGGCCGAAACCCGGTGACGACCTTGCCATCGACCTTCACCTCGCCGGCGCTCGGCTGCAACTGGCCGAGAATGCAATTGAACAAGGTCGACTTGCCGCAACCGTTCGGCCCGATCAGGCCGAGGATTTCGCCTTCCTGCACGTCGAAGCTGACGCCATCGACTGCTTTGATGCCGCCGAAATTCTTTTTGATGTCGCTGATTTCGAGAACCGTGGTCATGGCGCCGGCTCCAGCCCTGATTTCGCAACCGCGCGTAGCGCGGAGGCGGCCTTGGTGCGCCGCTCGGTCAGATAGCGATCGATGATTCCGAGAATGCCGGTCGGCGAATAGATCAGCAGCAGGATCACCGCGACCGCATAGAGCATCAGATAATAGCCCTGCGTTACCTCGCGAATCCATTCCGGCAGCAGCACCGCGATCATCGCGCCAAGGAACGGTCCGAAGAAGAATCCGGAGCCGCCGACAATCACCATCAACAACAGATCGAGCGAAAGCGAGAGGTTGAACGGAACCGGGTCGATATACTGCGTCAGCGGCGCATACAATGTGCCGGCGACGCCGCCGAGCGCCGAGCCGATCGCAAACGCCATCAGCGTATAGCGCCGCGTATCGATGCCGAGCGACAGCGCCCGCACCGGGTTTTCGCGCAGGGCTACGAAGGCGCGGCCCCAAGGCGAACGGATCAGCCACCAGGTCGCCAGCGACACCAGGGCCAGCGAGCCGAGGCAGACATAATAGAACGGCAGCGGCCGGTTGGTCGGATAGCCCAGGATCACCGGGCGCGGAATGTTGCTGATGCCGTAGATGCCGTTGGTGAGCCAGCTCTCGTTGCGGAACACCAGGAAGGCGAGCGTGGAAAACGCCAGCGTCACGAAGGCGAGGTAATGGTGCTGCACCCGCAGCGCCGGATAGCCGAGGATCCAGCCGATCGCAAAACACAGCAGGATGGCGACCCCAAGCCCCGCGATCAGCGGTAGGCCGTTCGTGGTCATGAGCGCGGCGGTATAGGCGCCGATTCCGACAAAGGCGCCCTGCGCCAGCGAGACCTGGCCGGCATAGCCGAGCGTGAGGTTGAGCCCCATCGCGGCGATGGTCATCACGGCCCATTGGCTCAGGATGAACAGGCCGTAGCGGTTGAGGTACATCGGCGCGATGATCAGGGCCGCGATCACGACCACACCGAGCGCGACGCGCCAATATCGATTGAGCAGGCTCATACCGTACGCTCCTCGGCGCGGCCCAGCAGGCCCTGCGGACGCAGCAGGATGATGAGGATCAGCAAGATCATCGGCACGGCCGCGCGGTATTGCGTCGAGACATAGGCCGCGGCGAGATTATCGACGACGCCGATCAGTAAGCCGCCGGCGATTGCGCCGCGCACCTGGTTGAACCCGCCGACGATCGCCGCGATGAACGCCGCCTGCCCCAGCACTTCGCCGCTGGAGAATTTGGCGAGATAGATCGGTGTGATCAGCAGCGAGGCCAGCGCCACCAGAAAGGCATTGATCAGGAACGTCAGCAGGATCATCCGCTCGACAGGAATGCCGATGATGCGGGCGACCGTCGGGTTCTGTGCGGTGGCCTGCATCTGATGGCCGATGGACGTGCGGTTCAACAGCATGGTCAATCCGACCACCGCGGCGATGGCGAGCGCGAGCACGCCGACGCTCTGCAATGCGACCTGGCGGCCGAGGATCGAGATATCGCCTGAAGGCACGATGGAGGGGAACGGCGAGGCTTCGGCGCTGAAAAATTGCTTCACGGCTTCCTTGATGCCGATCGCGAGCGCCATGGTCGCGATCGCCAGCGGCAGCACGCCGTGGCGGAGCATCGGGTCGACCAGCAGCATCTTGAAGCCGAGGCCGAGCAGCAGCAGCGACAGCAGCATGCCGATGACGATCGCGAGCCAGAACGGCGCGCCGACATGCATCGCCGCCAGCATCAGGAACGCCGGCAGCATGACGAATTCGCCCTGCGCGAAGTTGATGGTCTGCGACGTCTGCCACAGCAGCGTGAAGCCGACCGCGACGATGGCATAGATCGCCCCCGTCGCCAGTCCCGCTATCAGAAGATCAAGCAGATTGGACATGCTGGCCTCTGACCTTCAAAGCCCATGATTAACCGGAACAAGCCTCCACGTCATTGCGAGGAGCTTTTGCGACGAAGCAATCCAACCTTGCCTTGCGATTCTGGATTGCGTCGCTTCGCTCGCAATGACGGGAGAAAGAAGCCGCTACCTCAGTTCAGCTTCGGCAGCACCTGCTTGATGACCTGCTTGCCATCGACGATCTCGACCAGGAAACCCTGGCGATCGATGTCGCCGTTCTTGTCGAAGGTCGCGTCCATCAGGATGCCGGGCTCGCTGGCCGCCTTGATGGTGAGGCCATGGAGATTATCGGCGAACGCCTTGGGATCGACCTTGCCCATCTTCTCGGTGGTGGCCTTGATCATGTAGATCGCCAGATAGCCCTTGAGGCCGTTATGGTCAGGAACGTAGTTGTACTTCTTGACGAACTTTTCCCGGAACGCCTTGATCAGGTCGACCGGGGCATCGGTGGTGAGGCCGACATGGCCGCGCGCGCCGTTCGCAGCATCCCCCGCCAGTTCGACCACCTTCTGGCCGACCAGCGTGGTTTCGCCGATCAGGGGCACGGTGACGGCCTGACGCTTCAGCTCTTTCAGGATGCGGGCGCTTTCCTCTTCATTCAGATAGATGAAGACCGCGTCGGGCGCAGCCGCCTTGATCTTGCTGACGTCGGCGGCGAAGTCGGCCTGACCTGCTTCGGTGGAAAGATCAGCGGCAACCTTGATGCCGAGCTTGGCGAATTCCTTGGTGATGACGTCGCGTCCGCCGCGGCCGAAATCGTTGTTGACCCAGACGATCGCAACCGATTTCGCCTTCACCTCGTCGTTGATGTATTTGGCGACCTTCGGCATCGACGATTGCTGACCGAAAGAAGTGCGGAACAGGAATTTGTTGCCGCCCTGCGTCAGTTCGGCGGCCTCGCCGCCCATGATCTGGGCGATGCCGGCTTCGGCCGCGAGCGGCGCCGTGACCTTGACCGATCCGGAATAGCCGGGGCCGAGCAGGACGTAGGGCTCGCCGTCGAGCGCCTTCTGGACCTGGGCGCGCGCCACGCCGGGGTTGGATTGCGAATCGGCGTGGGTGACTTCCAGCTTGCGGCCGAGCACGCCGCCCTTGGCGTTGACTTCCTCGATCGCAAGATCGATGCCATTTTTCCAGTTGGTGCCGACCGTGGCGCCGCCACCGGACAGTTCGGCCACATTGGCGAGCTTGATGGGGGCACCGGACTGCGCCAACGCCGCTGCAGCCGTCATGGTCGCGAGCAGGATACCTGCCAGAATTCCTGTTTTCATTTCCATCCCCTGTTGTCGTGATCTTTTGATTTTGCCGACGCGAGCCTTGTAATCGGCTACGCGTCCGATGTCGCAGAGTAGCGTCTTGCCATCACGGCGTCGAATGCATTCCCCATTTCGACGATCGACGGCTTCATTCCCGTAAATAACTCGAAGGCGTCCGCGGCCTGGTGGATCGCAAGATCGCGCCCTGTCATGATTTCAGCGCCCCTGGCTTTGGCCGCGGTCAGCAGCGGCGTCCAGAGCGGCGAATAGACCGCGTCGGCCACCCAGATGTCGCGACGCAGTAGCGCCTCCGGCACCGGCGTGCCGCGATCCGGCAGCATGCCGATCGGCGTTCCGTTGACCACGCCGACGGCACAGCGCAGTGCGTCTTCAACGGTTTGCGCAATCCGCACCGGTTGGCGACCGCGGAGCTGTGCCGCAATCTGTTCGGCCTTGGCGCGGTCGGTATCGAAGATGCTGAGTTCGGCGACACCGAGCGCGGCGAGCGCGTTGGCAATCGCCTTGCCGACGCCGCCGGCGCCGATCAGGGCAACGGGGCCGTGACCGGATGATTTCACCAGATTGCCGATCGCCCGTTCAAAACCCGTGGCGTCGGTATTGTACCCGACCAGCCGTTTGTCGCGCACGACAACCGTATTGACCGCGCCGATCTCGCGCGCGGCCGGCGACAGATCGTCGAGCAGCGGAATCACGGCTTCCTTGTAGGGAAACGTGACGTTGACCCCGGCAAAGCCGATGCGCTTGATGCTGTCGAGCAGCGTGCGCAGCTCAGCCGAGCCCTGCCCCGCGACCTCGATCAGTTGATAGTGACAGCGGATACCCAAAACAGCGGCCGCCTCTTCGTGCATCGCCGGCGACGCCGAATGCGCGATCGGAGCCCCGATCAGGCCGGTGAGAAACTTTTGACCGTTCGAAGGCGGGCGTTTGATCACGTCGCTGGGGTCTCGCAGTATCAACACGGGATAGTGCAGGTTTGAGCATCAAATCCGGGCAAACGATACCGCCTTCGCGGCATAACACAATTACCCATTTATTTTACAAACATAACATGATGTTATTTTTTTCGGCCCCGCGCCGCCGGTGCCGCCGGGCTTTTTCGGCTCGGCTCCAGCGCGCGCATTTCCGAGCGCAGGCATTCGATGAAATGCTCGACATGCAGCGAGAGCGAGGCGCCGCGTTTCACCGCGATATACGTGTCGAACCTCGTGGGCTCCACGATCCGAAGCATTTCGACGCCGGGATAACCGCCATGCGCGACGGTGAACTGATCGATGACGGCAATCCCGAGCCCCGCCTTGACCAGCGCGCAGACCGTGGTGCCGAACCGCGCCCGGATCGTGATGTCGTAGGACAATTTATTGCGCGCGAAGATCTCGGACATGATGCGCCCGTAGGGATCGTTGGGGTCGATGCCGATCAGGGGGTAGCGGATGATCTCCGCGGCGGTGACCTGTTTTCGTCCCGCGAGTTCATGCCCCTGCGGCACGATGCAGAACAATTCACCTGACGCCAGCGGCATGAAATCGAGGCCCGGATGGTCGAGCCGATAGCTCATGGCGACGCAATCGCCCTTGCCGAGCAACAGATAGTCGATCGCCTCCTCGATCTTGAGGATGTTGATGTCGATGTGCAGATCCGGATAGCGCCGCCGGATGCGCTCGATCGCGCGCGGCACCATGATCTGGGAAATGCTCGGCACCGAGCCGATGCGCAATTCCGACAGCGTGCCGCGCCCGATCTTTGAGATGATTTCGGTGAGGTCGTCGACCTTCTTGTAGACGCCGTTGATCTGCTCGAAAATATTATGCGCTTCGGAGGTCGGAAAGTAGCGCCCGTTCTGGCGCTGGAAGAATCGGATGCCGAGCGAGCGCTCGGTATATTTCACCAGCCGGCTGATGCCCGGCGCCGACACGTTGAGCAGTTTTGCCGCCCCGCCGATCGTGCCGGTGATCATCACGGCCCTGATAACCTCGACCTGGCGCAGCGTCATCATGTGCAGCAACTTTCGAAGGTGAACCTGAGAGATACTCCCATGTTCGATCGGCGCAAATGATCTTATCAACGCCTTCTCAGGGCGTTCTCAGAGTCTGGCCGCCGCGATCACGGCCCTGGCCGCATCAAGCGCGCGCTGGGCGCGATCCTTATGGCCCATGGTTTTGGCAAGCTCGACCGTCGGGACTTCGAGGCTGACGGTGATATCCGCCGGCATGGCGCGCGCCAGCGACACGAGGTCGATGCCGCCCTCGCCGGGAAACATCCGCTCATGGCGGGCAGCATGGATCAGCTCTTCGTTCGTGGCGGGCCGCTCGGCCGGGCCGTCGCATAGCTGCCAATAGTGCAGCCGGTGGACGGGCACGCGCGCAAGTTCGGCGGTTGAACTCCTCGACCGGTCGAAATGAAGGGCATCGACCAGGATGCCGGCATTGGCCTGCCGCATCGGCGCGACAATGCGGTTGGCCGTGGCGAGATCGGGGACGCAGGTCCAGGGCATGAATTCGAGATCGGCTGTCAGCCCATATGGGGCGGCGGCCTCGCAGAATGCCGCAAAGCTGTCGCTGAAGCGGCCGAGATCAGCATCGTAACCTGCGACCAGGATGTGCCTGGCGCCGAGCCGTGCGCCGGTCTCGAAGAACGCGGAAAAGCCGGCAAGATCGGTCTCGGGCCGGAGCGCGACCACTTCGAGGTCGGCAACCCTGATGCCGGTCGCGTCCAGCCGGGCGAGTGTTTCCTTCAGGCTCGCTTTGTCCTCCAGCGGATAGGCGATGCCGCCGGGCATCGCGGGCAGCAGGCGAATCCCGACGGCGTCATAGCCGCAGGCCGCGGCAATATCGATCAACGCGGGAGGCGCCAGATCGAGGACGGTCAGCGCGGCGAGCGAGAACGACGGCATTAGTCGAAGTCCGCGATGCGGGCGTCGAGTGCGAACATGCCTTGATAGACCTCCGGCTCGCCGCCGCTGAACAAGTCCGGCGCCATTTCACTTGCTCGACGCAATGCGCCAGCAAGCGCAGTCGCGTCAAGCGCCTCGATGATCAGGAGGCCGGCAAAGATCCCCTCGTCTTTCCGCATACCCTTCTCTACCGTCGGCACCGAGGTGCGCGCCAGATCGGTCACCCCGACCTGCACCGCGGCAATGCCGTCGAGCGCGACGAGGGCGTCGGCGAAGGCTTGCGGTTTCTCCGGCAGACGTTCGATGCGCAGTGCGGCGATGGTCGATCCCTCGCCGCGCCCTGCCCGCGCGGTCATGACGCCGCCGCCGCGAATGAAATTGCCGAGCCGGGGCATGGTGCGCTGCGACCACGGCGTCGGGGCGTTGAGCCGCGCCAGATAAGCGGGCCCGTCGAGCACCTCGGGGGTTTCCAGTTCGTAGAGGATGAAGAACCTGGCGATGTCGGCCCGCGCGGCGCGGTACACGCGAACGCCCAAAAAGCCCTTGGTGGTCACCCGCTCGGTGGTGTGCTCGCGCGTCAACCAGTGCCGATAGTCAGTCAGATGATCGGGTTCGACATCGCTCCAGATCGCCAGAAAGCCTGCGCCGCGCATTATTATCTCCCCTTTAAGCCGTGCAGCGAGGCCGGAACCGCGTCCGGCAGCTTCCCCAACTTCTGCACAGCGGCGAGCATCGCCGCGATATAGCCGTATGGGCCGAGGCCGCAGATCACGGCGGTGGACGCGCTCGACGTGATCGAATGCCGGTGCAGCTCGTCCCGCGCATGAATATTTGAAATGTGGACCTCGATCTTCGGGCCTTCGAATATTTTCAGCGCGTCGATCAGCGCGATCGAGGTGAACGAATAGGCCGCCGGGTTCATGATGATCGCATCATAATTACCGTGCGCCGACTGGATCCAGTTAACCAGCTCGCCTTCGAGATTGGACTGGTGGAACGTGACCGTGACGCCCAAATATTTCGCCACTTCCTCACAACTTGTCTCGATCTCCTTGAGCGTGGTCGGGCCGTAGATGTGAGGCTCCCGAATTCCGAGGAAATTCAGATTGGGTCCGTTCAAAATCATGATCTTGATGGCCATCGAGGCTCCCCTTTTCGCTTGATATGCCGCTTCTAGCCGGCAAGCCACTTGGCCGGGACCGTCACTAATGCCGGGAACAGCACCAGCAGAAACAGCACGATAAGCTGGGCGATCATAAACGGCCAGACGCCCTTGATGATATCTTCCATGCTGATCCTGGAGACCCCGCAAACCACGTTCAGCACGATACCGACCGGCGGGGTAATGAGGCCAATGGAATTGTTGATGATGAACATCACGCCGAAGTAGACGGGGTCGATACCGGCCGCCTTGACGATCGGCATCAGGATCGGCGTCAGAATCAAGATCGTCGGCGTCATGTCGAGCGCGGTGCCGACGATGACAACGACGACCATGATCGCGAACATCAAAAGCGTCTTGTTGCCCATGAATGGTCTTAGCAGATCGACAACCTGCGCGGAGATTTCGGAGACCGTAATGAGCCAGGACGACACCAGCGCCGCAGCGACGAGAAACATCACGACGCTCGTCGTCAATGCCGAGGTAACGAACACCGCATAAAGCTGCGACCATTTCAGTTCGCGGTAGACGCAGGTGGCAACGAACAGCGAATAGACCGCGACGACCACCCCGGCCTCCGTCGGCGTGAAGATGCCGAAGCGCAATCCGACGATAATGATCGCCGGCAACATCAGCGCCCAGAAGCCGTCGATCACGGCCTGGGCAACTTCCTTGAATGACGCCCGCGGCGGCGGCACCAGATTTTCCTTGCGGCCCACCCACCACCAGGCAACGCACAATCCGGCGCCCAGCATCATCCCCGGAAAGATACCGGCCAAAAACAGTTTGGAAATCGAGACGCCGGCGGCGACGCCGAAAATAACAAAACCGATGCTCGGCGGAATGACGGGGCCGATGACGCCGCCCGCGGCCACAAGCCCGGCGGCGTAGATCTTCCTGTGTCCCGCCGCCACCATCATCGGCACCAAGAGGGCTGCGAGCGCCGCGGCATCGGCCGCGGCGGATCCCGACAGCGATGAGAGAATGCAGGCCGCGAGGATCGTCACATAACCGAGCCCGCCGCGGAAATGCCCGACCGCAACGAGGGCGACATTGACAATGCGCTTGGCGAGCCCTCCTTTATTCATGATCTCACCGGCGAGCATGAAGAAGGGAATCGCCATCAGCGGAAAGCTGTCCGCGCCGTTGATGATGTTCTGCGCCACGATCTGCGAATCGAACATGTCGATCGTGCTCATCAGCGCGATGCCGCAGATGATCAGGGCGAAGGCGATCGGCATGCCGAGCGCCATGGCGCCGAGCAGCGAGAAGGTGAAGACCGCGATGGTCATGTGCGGCGCCCCCGCGATGCCATCAGATGTCCTCCTCCTTGACGGCGACCAGGTCGGATTCGCGGGCCTGGCCGGAGACGACCTTGAACAGGTCGTAGAGCAGCATGATTCCGGCCGAGACGCCGAAGACGACGCCGACGAAGTAGAAGATGCCGAGCGACAGGCCCGTGGCCGGCGCGCGGTCGTCGATGTTGATGATGGTCTGGCGCCAGCTTCCCGCCAACAACAGCCAGTCGGCATACAGCATCAGGCAATAATTGATGATGAAGCAGATCCGCTTTCCCGCGGGCGACAACTTCCGCACCAACGTATCGACGCCGAGATGCGCATGCTCGCGGACGGCGACGATGGCGCCGAGGAAAGTGAGCCACACCAACAGCCAGCGCGACAGTTCTTCCGAAACCGTGATGCCGGAATTAAAGCCATAGCGCAGCACCACATTGCCGAACACCAGCACCACCATGACCGCAAGGCACAGCGCGATAACGCCCTTGAGCAGCGCGCAATAGAGATCGAGGATGCGTTCCATCGGCGCCGCGTGGAGCTGGAGTTCGTGCAGGGCCGATGGATACCGGCCCTGCCTCGCTGATGTCAGCGGCGCGTCACTTGACCTCTTTGCGGACCCGGTCGAGCTCCGCGTTGAACAGCTTGACCGTATCCGGCTTCAGCGCCGCCGAGATCTTGTCGACCACGGGCTGAGCCGCCTTGCGCATGCGCTCCAGCTCTTCCGGCGCCACGGCGTTGTAGGTCATTCCCTTGGCTTGCAGCTCGGAGAGCGCCTTTTCAGTCTGCAGCCGCGTCTGCTCCTTCTGGTAGGCGCGGCTTTCGTTGTAAGCCTCTTGCATCATCTTCTGCTCGGCCGGCGACAGCTTGTCCCAGAAGATCTTGCTGACGATGATGATGTTCTCGGTGAAGGTATGGTTGGTGGCCGAGACGAATTTCTGAACCTCAAAGAACTTGTTGGACAGGATCACCGTGTAGGGATTTTCCTGGCCGTCGACCGTGCGCGTTTCCAGCGCCGTGTAGAGTTCACCGAACGCCATCGGAATCGGATTGGCCTTGAAGGCGCTGAAGGACTCCAGATAGACCGGATTTGGAATGACGCGCAGCTTGAGCCCGGAGAAATCCTCCAGCTTGACGATCGGATGCTTGCTGTTGGTGACGTTGCGAAAGCCGAGCCCCCAATAGCCGAGCCCGACCAGTCCGCGCTGCGGCAGCGCGTCGATCATCGCCTTGCCGAATGCGCCTTGGACCAGTGCATCGGCCTGATCGGTGGTGGTGACGATGAAGGGGAAATCGAGCAGGCCGAATTCCGGAATGACCGTTGCGAGCGAGGTGGTGGACGCCGACAGCATCTCCTGCGTGCCGCCGCGCAGCGCCGATTGCTGTTGCAGCTCGTTGCCGAGCTGGGATGAAGCGAACTCGCGGACCTTGAGCTTGCCGCCGCTCTTGGCGAGCAGGATTTCCGCGAATTTTTGTACGCCGAAGCTGACGGGATGATCGGTGTTGTTGAGGTGTCCCCAGCGGATGGTCCGCTCCTGGACCTCCTGCGCGGATGCGGTGCCGGCCAAAAGTGCCCCGCCCAACACGGCCGCGGACAGAACTGCAAACAGCTTCATCTCATCCTCCCCTGATGACCCGGTGCCCAGTCGCGGCTTGTTGCCGCGATTTTTGGCTTCTGGGCCGGTCTTTTTGGTGGAAACCATATAACGAAATCGTTGTCAAATGATAATCATATAAATATATGGTATAATATAATTCATCATGTGATCGTAGTTTGCAGCAAGGGCCACCATTCGCGGCTATGCTCGGCGGCGAGTCGCCTCAGCCTTTGCAGGCCCAAAAGCGGGATAGACATTGACGATCATGGAGCAGCAACAGACCCCGATGTCGGCCGGCGACAGCGGCTATCACCGCATTCGCTCCGACATCATTTTCGGCGTGCTCAACCCGTCGGGACGGCTCAAGCTCGACTCGATGAAGGAGGATTACGGCCTCAGCGTTTCGACGCTGCGCGAGATCCTCAACCGGCTGGCATCGGAAGGCTTTGTCGTTGCCGAAGGCCAGCGCGGGTTCGAGGTCGCTCCCGTCTCGATCCAGAATTTGCGCGAGCTGGCGCAGCTGCGAATCCTGCTCGAGCATCACGCGATGACCGAATCCTTCCGGGCCGGCGACATGGAATGGGAAGGCCGCGTGGTGTCGGCGCATCACAAGCTGGCGGCCACCGAGCGCGCGATTCTTACCGCCGGCGACGATCCGGAGCTGCGCAAGCGCTACGACGGCGAATTCCACCAGGCCTTGATATCGAGCTGCGGCTCGCGCGAACTGATGCAGACTCACTCGGTCGTGTTCGACAAATATTTCCGCTACGCCCTGCAATACCGCGGCAGCGCCACGATCGCGCAGCATCAGGCCTTGCTGGATTGCGCGCTGAAGCGTGACATCGAGGGTGCAAAGTCGATCCTGACCGAGCATATCAACAGCTGCGTGGCGCACGCGCTGGCGATCGGGACGCTGAAATGAAACGTTCGGTCGAGTTGTCGTGACCGGGCGCCAAACCGATAATCGCAGGTGGGATGCCGAGACCGATTTGCTGGTGATCGGCGCCGGCGCGGCGGGCATGACGGCGGCGCTGGTCGGCACGCTCGAAGGGCTCAAGGTTATCATCTGCGAAAAGTCCGACATGGTCGGCGGCACCACCGCGACCTCGGCCGGAACGGTGTGGATTCCCGGCAGTCGGCAGAGCGAGGCGGCCTGCGTGCCCGACAGCATCGAGGCCGCGAGAACGTACCTTGCGGCCATATTGGGCGATGACGCCAACGATGCGCGGCTCGCCGCCTTTCTCGCAACCGGCCCAGCGATGCTCGACTATCTCCAGCAAAGAACCAGCGTGGTCTTCATGCCGCCGCCGGTGCATCCGGACTATCACGCGCAGCCCGGCGCCGCGCTTGGAGGCCGGGCGCTGGGTGCCGTACCGTTCGACGGACGAAAACTTGGCGAGGATTTCGCGCGGGTGCGGCCGCCGCGCCGTGAATTCATGGTGCTCGGCGCCATGATGGTCGGCAAGACCGACATTCCGCCGTTGCTGCATCCGTTTCATTCCCTGGCAAATTTTTCGAACGCGGCTCGCCTGCTGGCGCGGCAGGCGATGGACCGGATCAAGCACCCGCGCGGCACGCGCCTGATCATGGGCAACGCGCTGGTGGCGCGGCTGCTCTACAGTCTGAAGCACCACGTCGTCGAGATTCGTTACCAGACCCAGCTCAGCGAATTGATCGAGGACGACGGCAGAATCATCGGCGCGGTGTTCGCGACAAACGATGGCGACATCTGCATCTACGCGCGTCGCGGCGTCGTGCTGGCGGCCGGCGGCATCGGCTGGAGCAGCGAACTGCGCAACCGGCTGTTTCCGGACGGCACGCAGCGCTATTCGATGTCGCCGGACAGCAACACCGGCGACGGCATCCTTGCCGGCGAACGCGCGCATGGCGAGATTGCGCAGGACATCAGGAGCCCGGCGCTGTGGATGCCGAGTTCGGTGATGCCGCAGGAGGACGGCCACCTCTCGGTATTCCCGCACATCATGCTCGATCGCGCCAAGCCCGGGCTGATCGCGGTCAACAGCTCCGGCGTCCGCTTCGTCAACGAGGCCAATTCGTACCATGACTTCGTCGAGGGGATGCTGCGGTCGCACCGCACAGTGCCCAGCATCCCGGCGTTCCTGATCTGCGACCGTGGTTTTATTCGCGACTATGGTCTCGGCCTGATCCATCCGGGAACGCGCGACCTCTCCCGCTTCATCAAGTCGGGCTATCTGTTCCAGGGCGACAGCATGGCAAAACTGGCGAAGGCAATCGGCGTTGATGGCGCCGCGTTGGCCGGCACCATCGAGCGACACAATCGATTCGCCGAAACCGGCGTCGACGAAGATTTCGGCAAAGGGACGAGCGAACTCAACCGCTTCAACGGCGATGCCGCGAACAAGCCGAACCCGTGCCTGCGCAGGATCGGCCCCGGTCCGTATTTCGCCGTGGCAGTCTGGCCTTCCGACCTCGCCAGCAGTGCGGGTCTGCGTACCGACGCCAACGGCCGCGTGCTGACATCCGCCGGGCAGCCGATCCCCGGCCTCTACGCCGCCGGCGCCGACGCCGCCTCGATCTTCCGCGGCACCTATCCCGGCCCCGGCACCATGATCGGCCCGGCCATGGTGTTTGCATGGCGCGCGGCGATGGACATCGCGGGCAAGTCGAACGAGCTGGGTGCTACTTGATCGGCGGCCGCGGCAGCACGGCCTCGCCGGCTTCCATCCGGTAGACATAGTCGAGCGAATACCAGGGCGAGCCGACCTCGGTTGCGGTCGGATGCGCCTCGTCATGCCGCACGAACTCGCCGATCAGCGCCTTGGTGACGCCGAACTGCACGTCGCTGTCGATATGCGGATCGGCGGGATCATAGACCTGCGAAATCAAGACCTTGAATCCCGGCTTGAAGATCAGCGCATGCAGATGCGCCGGCCGGTAGGGATGCCGGTCCTGCGCCTTCAAGAGCCGCCCGACCACACCATTGGTCGGAATGGGGTAGCCGACCATCATCACTGAACGAAACGCGAAGCGTCCGTCGGCATCGGTCGTGAACTTGCCGCGCAGATTCATCTCGGCCTGTTCAGGATCCTGGTTCTCGTACAGGCCGACCGGCGAGGCGTGCCAGATATCGACCTCGGCGCCCGCAATCGGATGACCGGCGGGGTCGACGACGCGGGCGTTGACGAACAGCGCCGCGCCCGGCGTGTCTGACCGGACGATCGAGCCGCCGTTTTCAACGCGCGGAGAATTCAGCCGCCAGAACGGCCCGAGCAATGATTGCGCCGTCTCGGTATTGCCCTGATCGCCATTGTTCAGAAGGCATACCAGCGAGGAAACGCCGAGCGAACCAGCGATCAGCACGACTTCATTGTGGGTATCGGTCGATTGCTTGCCCAATTCGACGAGGATGGCGGCGGCTTCGCGGAATTCAGCTTCGGTCAGCCTGACGTCACGGACAAAGCCATGCAGATGCTTGACCAGCGACAGCATGATTTCGCGCAGCCGTGGATCGGAGGTCCGCTCCATCACGGCCGACGCTGCAACCGTGACATCCTGCTCGCGCCCGATGATCATTCGTCGCTCCCTCAACTCCCACTCTTTCCGTCATCCTGAGGTGCGCGCTCTTGCGCGCCTCGAAGGATGAGTACGGCCCGTGGCCCATCCTTCGAGGCTCGCCAACGGTGCAAGTGCACCGCAGGCTCGCACCTCAGGATGACGTCTGCGTGCTTGCCTAGACGTCGAAGAACACGGTCTCGTTGTCGCCCTGCATGTTGATGTCGAGGCTATAGACCGCGTTACCATTGCAGTGCGCCTGCTGGGCGATCAACGTTGCGCGACGGTCGGCCGGCACCAGCGCCAGCACGGGATCGGTGGCATTGGCCGCCTCGCCGCCGAAATAGATCCGCGTATAGAGATGCAGCAGCAGGCCGCGCGCGAACACCGCGAGCACGAGATGCGGCGCCTGCGGCTTGCCGTCGGGATCATGCACGATGCCCGGCTTGATGGTGTCGAAGGCATAGCGGCCATCGGCATCGGTCTCGCAGCGGCCAAAACCCTTGAAGGATGAGTTGGGCAGCGCCCGCTTGTCCTGCGGATCGGAGAAGCGGCCTTGCGCATCGGCCTGCCAGATCTCCAGCATGCAATCCACCATCGGCTGGCCGTCGCCGTCGAACACCCGGCCCTCGACGCGGACGCGCTCGCCTGATGTATCCGATGTCACGAGATTGTTGGAGAAGGCGTCGTTCCAGTCATACTTGCCGTTCGATGTCAGGCCGTAGGCGAAATACGGGCCGACTGTCTGTGACGGGGTAACGCCTTCCGGCTTGCTCTGGGCCTTGGACACTTACTTGGTCTCCATCGGCGTGGCGTTGCGCCCGCGCAGCACAATGTTGAAGCGATAGCACAGCGCCCAATCCGGCTTGGTATTTTCGAGGTCGAAGTCGGACACCATGCGGTTACGCGCCTTCTCGTCGGTCACCGAATTGAAGATCGGATCGAACGGGAACAGCGGATCGCCGGGGAAATACATCTGCGTCACCAGCCGCGAGACGAAGGAGTGCCCGAACACCGAGAAGTGGATATGGGCCGGGCGCCAGGCGTTGTGGTGGTTGCCCCAGGGATAGGCGCCGGGCTTGATGGTGACGAAGCGGTAATAGCCCGCGCTGTCCGACTGCGTGCGGCCGGCGCCGGTGAAATTCGGATCGAGCGGCGCGGGGTGCTGGTCGACGACATGGACATAGCGGCCGCAGGCATTGGCCTGCCACAGCTCGACCAGCGTGTTGGGCACGCCGCGGCCGTCTTCATCGAGCACGTGGCCGTGCACGATGATGCGTTCGCCGAGCGGCTCGCCCTTGCCCTGGAGCGTGAGGTCGTTGTCGTTTTCGCGCACCGTCTCGTGGCCATAGACCGGCCCGGTTAATTCCGACAGCGTATGCCGCATCGGGATCAGCGGCTTGGTGGGCGAACGCTTCACCGTGCTCTTGTAACCGGGCGACAGCCGCGGCGGATGCGCCGTCAAGCTTTGCAGCGGATAGGATAATGTCATGACTTCCTCCCTGGCATCGCGATCGCAGGCGCCGCCGGATCATTATATGACATAACTAATTTGGGGAAGGGCCGTTTTTGAGCCTCCCAAACCATTGTCTTAGTTTAGCTTTTCGATCGCCATCGCGACGCCCTGACCGACGCCGACGCACATAGTTGCCAAGGCAAGCTTGCCGCCGCGCTTCTCCATGCCGTGCACCGCCGTCATCGCCAGCCGCGCGCCGCTCATGCCGAGGGGGTGACCGAGCGCGATGGCGCCGCCATGCGGGTTGACGAAATCGGCATCGTCTTTGACGCCGAGTTGCCTGAGCACGGCGATGCCCTGCGAGGCGAAGGCTTCGTTGAGCTCGATCAGATCGAAATCGCTGATCTTGATGCCGAGCCGCTCCATCAGCTTCTTGGTCGCCGGCACCGGGCCGATGCCCATGATGCGCGGCGGCACCGCAGCCGAAGCCAACCCAAGGATGCGCGCCCGCGGCGTCAGGCCGTGCTTTTTCACGGCAGCTTCCGAAGCCAGGATCATCGCGGCCGCGCCGTCATTGACGCCGGACGCATTGCCCGCCGTCACCGTGCCGGGATTGCGCACGATCGGCTTCAGTTTCGTCAAACCTTCGAGCGTGGTTTCGGGACGCGGATGTTCGTCCTTGTCGACCGTGATCGGTCCGGCCTTGCCGCCGGGCACCGAAACCGGGGTGATCTCTTCGGCGAAATAGCCGGCAGCGATCGCAGCGCCCGCGCGCTGCTGCGAACGAATTGCCATCGCGTCCTGATCGGCGCGCGATACCTGGAATTCCTCGGCGACGTTCTCGCCGGTCTCCGGCATCGCGTCGACGCCGTATTGCGCCTTCATCAAGGGATTGATGAAGCGCCAGCCGATCGTGGTGTCGAAAATATCAGCGGAACGCGCAAAGGCTTCCGGCGCCTTGCCCATCACGAACGGCGCGCGTGTCATCGATTCGACGCCGCCGGCGATGGCGAAATCAATCTCGCCTGCGCGGATCGCGCGGCCACCGGCACCGACCGCATCGAGGCCCGAGGCACAGAGACGGTTGAGCGTCTGGCCAGGAACCGAGTCGGGCATGCCCGCCAAAAGAAGCGCCATGCGCGCGACGTTGCGGTTGTCCTCACCAGCCTGGTTGGCGCAGCCGAAAAACACCTCATCGACCGCTTTCCAGTCGAGATTGGGATGCTTTGCCATCAAGGCCTTGATCGGGGCCGCGGCCAGATCGTCGGCGCGCACCTTGGCGAGCGAACCGCCAAAACGGCCGATCGGGGTCCGTACGGCATCGCAAATGAACACATCACGCATTGAATCTCTCCCTGAACGCCGCGTTTGGGCCGTTGACCCCACTGAATTGATGGCGAGTTTTAGGAGCGACGTAGCGGGAGGTCAATTGAGGGCTGTCGCCACCGGCGGTGCTTTCGCGGGATGGCCGTCATGTTCCCAGGGCTCAGCTAGGGGTTAGGAAGTGAAATAAGCGGCCACCGGGCGTGGAAAACCGGTACGACGGGGAGCAAACCAATAGGACCGACGGACAAAATTTTGTAGTTTGCGCCCCGCAATGACGATCCAGCAAAACATCCCCGCACCCCCGCCCCCCGAGGCAACTCCGGCCGCCGACGCGACAGCGCGCGTCACGCCGATGATGGAACAGTACCTTGAAATAAAGGCCGGCCATCCCGGGCTGCTGCTGTTCTACCGGATGGGCGATTTCTACGAGCTGTTCTTCGAGGACGCCGAAATCGCCTCCAGGACGCTCGGCATCGTGCTGACAAAACGCGGCAAGCATCAGGGCATGGATATCCCGATGTGCGGCGTGCCGGTGGAGCGCTCCGAGGATTACCTGCATCGGCTGATCAATGCCGGGCATCGCGTCGCGGTGTGCGAGCAGACCGAAAATCCCGCAGCCGCACGCGCGCGCGGCAACAAGAGCGTGGTGAGCCGCGGCGTGGTGCGGCTCGTCACGCCGGGCACGCTGACCGAAGACACCCTGCTCGACGCAAAGACCAATAATTATCTGCTGGCGATCGCGCGGGCACGGGGATCTGCCGGTGGCGACCGCATTGGCCTTGCCTGGATCGATATCTCGACCTCCGAGTTCATGGTCACGGAATGCTCGACCGCCGAGCTTGCAGCGACGTTGGCGCGGATCAATCCGAACGAAGTCATCGTCACCGATGCGCTGTATGGCGATGCTGATCTGGGGCAGCTGCTGCGCGAACTGCCGGCGGTGACGCCGCTGACCCGCGACGTCTTCGACGGCGCCACCGCGGAACGGCGACTGTGCGATTATTTCGCGGTCGCCACCATGGACGGCCTGTCCGCGATGTCGCGGCTGGAAGCGACCGCGGCGGCCGCCGCCGTCACCTATATCGATCGAACGCAAGTTGGAAAGCGGCCGCCGCTGTCGCCGCCGTCGCGCGAGGCCGCCGGCACCACGATGGCGATCGACCCGGCGACCCGCGCCAATCTCGAATTGACCCGCACGCTGGCGGGCGAGCGGCGCGGCTCGCTGCTCGATGCGATCGACTGCACCGTCACCGCAGCCGGATCGCGGCTTTTGGCGCAGCGTCTCGCCGCCCCGCTCACCGATAGCGCTGCGATTGCGCGGCGGCTGGACGCCATCGCCACTTTCGTCGCCGATAGTTTTGCGCGAGAAGATATCCGCACCACGCTGCGCGCCGCGCCCGACATGTCGCGCGCGCTGGCGCGGCTGTCAGTCGGTCGCGGCGGCCCGCGCGATCTTGCAGGCCTCCGTGATGGCATCCTTGCGGCCGATCAGGCGCTGGCGCGGCTGGCGCAACTGGATGCACCGCCAGTTGAGATCGCGGCCGTGATGGAGGCGCTGCGCCGTCCGTCGCGCGATCTTGCGCGCGAATTCGAACGGGCGCTGGCCGAACAACTGCCGCTGATCAAGCGCGACGGCGGTTTTGTTCGCGAAGGCTATGAGCCCGCACTCGACGAGAGCCGCAATCTGCGCGATGCCTCACGCCTCGTGGTCGCCGCGATGCAGGCCCGCTATGCCGACGACACCGGCATCAAGGGCCTCAAGATCCGGCACAACAATGTGCTGGGCTATTTCGTCGAGGTGACAGCGCAGCACGGCGACAAGCTGATGACCGCGCCTTTGAACGCGACGTTCATCCATCGCCAGACGCTGGCCGGTCAGGTTCGCTTCACGACGTCGGAGCTCGGCGAGATCGAAGCCAAGATCGCCAATGCCGGCGACCGCGCGCTCAATCTCGAACTGGAAATCTTCGAACGGCTGTCGGTCATCGCACTTGCGGCCAGCGACGATCTGCGCGCCGCGGCGCATGCCTTTGCGCTGCTCGATGTCGCAACCGCGCTGGCCAAACTTGCGGTCGACGACAATTACGTGCGGCCCGAGGTCGACGGCTCGCTCGGTTTTGCCGTCGAGGGCGGCCGCCATCCCGTGGTCGAAGCGGCGCTGAAGCGCGATGGCCAGCCGTTCATCGCCAATGCCTGCGATCTCTCGCCGGGGCCTGCGCAAACTTCCGGCCAGATCTGGCTGATCACCGGCCCGAACATGGCGGGTAAATCGACCTTCCTACGCCAGAACGCGCTGATCGCGCTGCTGGCGCAGATCGGCAGCTACGTGCCGGCCTCGCGGGCGCGGATCGGCGTCGTCGACCGGTTGTTCAGCCGCGTCGGCGCTGCCGACGACCTGGCGCGCGGGCGTTCGACCTTCATGGTGGAAATGGTCGAGACCGCCGTGATTTTGAATCAGGCCAGCGAGCGCTCGCTTGTCATATTGGATGAAATCGGCCGCGGCACCGCGACCTTCGACGGATTGTCAATCGCCTGGGCCGCGATCGAACATCTGCACGAGAGCAACCGCTGCCGTGCGCTGTTCGCGACGCACTACCACGAGCTGACCGCGCTCTCGGCAAAACTGCCGCGGATGTTCAACGCCACGGTGCGCGTCAAGGAATGGCAGGGCGACGTCGTGTTCCTGCACGAGGTGCTGCCCGGATCGGCCGACCGCTCCTACGGCATCCAGGTCGCAAAGCTCGCCGGCCTGCCGCCGGCGGTGATCGCGCGCGCCAAATCGGTGCTGGCAAAGCTCGAGGCGCAAGACCGCGGCCAGACCGCGCGCGCTCTGGCCGATGATCTGCCGCTGTTCGCGGTGCCGTCGCGCGCCGCCGCCGAGCCGGCACCGCCGAGCGAGGCCGAGCAATTGCTCGCCGCGGTGAAGGCGCTGCATCCGGATGAGATGTCGCCGCGCGAGGCGCTGGATGCGCTGTATCGGCTCACGACCCTGGCAAAAGAACACAAGGCTTGAGGCGCGCTGCGAAAGCGTTCGCATGGATCGCGCTGGTGTACGGCGCCCCGCCCATGCTGCTGTTGATCTCGGCCCTGTTTGAAGGCGGCTGGCGGATATTCGTGTTTCTCGGATTGATCGCGCTGCCGCTGTTGCCGCTGATCCTGATGCAGGATGCGCGCGGCTGGCGGACGCCGTCGCCCGGCGTGCCGCTGGCGGTGGCCGTGGTCTCGCTGGTGGCGACAACGCTGCTGTATTTGCGCCTGTTCGGCGTCATTCAATGGAGCCTGCCTTGGGGCGCTGCGGGCTAGCGTCCTACGTCGGCGAACGGCTGGATCAACTTCAGCTTGGCGGCGAGGCGGATGCTGCGCTTGCCGGCCAATGCGGTTGCTTCCATTTCGGCACCGTTGGCGTCGCAGCGGCCTGAGAAACCGATGCCGACTTCATAACCGCCGAACAGCGGATGCTCGGCCTTCGCCGGAGTGTGTTCCTGATTGACGAACTCGCCCTTCCAGCTGCCGTTCGCCGAACTATAGGCCCCGAGGTAATAGAAAAACGCGTCGCCGCCGAGAATGCGGCCGTCATGCAGCAGCATCACGCCGGTATGCCCGCCGGCCAGGCCGTCCAGCATCCGGATGTCGATCGAGTAGAGTCCGCTGATGATGCCGCCGTCGCCGACCATACCGGGCGGCGGAACGTCGTCATTGCCGAGCGGCGTCATGAGCGCGCGAAACACCGAGCCGGCGTCCTCCACCACTTCACCCGCGAAGCGATAGGCCTGGCCCTCTGCCCTGCCGCGTATACTGAGCGTGACCTGGTCGGAACTGACCAGCGATCTAGGGCGGGGCGACGGGCTATGGCGCCGGGTCCTGAGCCTGGCGACGATTTCGCCGTTCACGATCTGGTAGCTGCCGAAATGGGCGAATGCCGTATTGCCGCCAAGCATCGTTCCGGCATTGGCGTACAGCACGCTGCGGCCGGAGCCCTCGTTGATGTCGTACTCGACCTTGTACAATCCCTCCACGACACCGCCTCAATTCTGCTCTGCCCAGCAACCTAGCGGGTCTGCCGGTGGCGGTAACTAGCGATCTTCCGAACTAATAGGGGCCGTCACCTTCCTTCGCCCCTTCCACCACAGCGCCAGGTTCCACGAGACGCAGGTCGCGAGCCCGAGGCTTAGGCCGATCACCGAGCCGAACTGCAGCGCGGCGACGTGCAGGACGGCAATCGCAAGGCCCAATCCGATCAGGCCCCAGGCGCTGTTGGCGAGCACGGCCGCGGTCGGCGGGCCGCCGATGCGCGGATGCAGGATCAGCATCATGGAGGTGAACACGATCGGAAACAGCGCCATGATGCCGCTGATTTTCGGACCGACCCAGCCTGACGTCGTGACCACGGTCGCGACCAGTGTCGCAACCAGCGAGGCGCGCAGGGGAATGTCGTACCAGCGCCGCACGACCGGCGGCATCTTGACGTGACGGTAACGCGCGAGCAGCGGCACGCAGATCGCAAAGGCGATCGCATTGACGATCAGCCCGCCCGCCAGCGTCCAGTGTACCGCGCGAATGATCGAGGCGAGTGCGATCCACACCGCGACCGCGGCAAGGCAACTGACGACCGCGCCGCGGCGCTGCGCCAGCACGACATAGGTCAGCCCCAGAAAAATCGTCGCGGCGTTGATCGGCAGGCTCGCCAGTGCGCCTTCGGCGATGAAGGCCGCGTCATGATCGAGCGCGAGGAACACGTAAGACGGCCCCGCCGAAATTGGCAATGTCGCAATCAGCGCGCCGATCACCGGGCCCGACTTCTCGGTGACGATGGACGCCGTCACCACGAACGCCGCGGTAATCACCATGCGCAGGACGAGCGTCAGCAGGAAGATGGATTCGGGGGACATTTAAAGCCGTCGTCCCGGCGAAGGCCGGGATCCATAGCCACAATTATTCGTGTGGCGCGAAAGGCGTCGAACATCGGTTGTTGCAACGAGGGGCCGCGGCGTATGGGTCCCGGCTCAAGGCCGGGACGACACCATACTGCAGACTCACACCCGCTTCATCGACACCGCGACCTTGGGGCCGTTCCGGATGGTCTGATAGACCACGCAATAGCGCTCGGTGAGCTTTAGCAGCAGATCGAGCTTGTCCTGCGGCGCGTCGGTTTCGACGTCGAAGCGCAGGCGGATCTCGGCGAAACCGACCGGGGCTTCCTTGTCGACGCCGAGCGTGCCGCGGAAATCGAGATCGCCCTCGGCGATGACATGGCCGCTCTTCAGCGGAATTTCGACCGCGGTCGCCACCGACTTCAGCGTCACGCCGGCGCAGGCGACCAGCGCTTCCAGCAGCATGTCGCCCGAACACAGTTCAAGCCCGGAACCGCCGGTGGCGGGATGCAGGCCTGCAACGGCCAGCGCGCGGCCGGTTTCGACCTTGCAGGTCAAGCCTTCATTGTCGATCGAGCCCTTGGCTTTGAGCGTAATGACAGCGGCTGAGGGATCGGACTTGTAACGCTCCTTGATCGGGGCCTGCATCGCACGGAGTTCGGCGGCGTCCATTTTTTTCTCCCGGATTTTTGTACATCCGGATTTAAAGCCTTATGGAGCCCAAGTCACCACCCAATGTCACCACCACATCGCCTCGCCGGTGGTCGATTTGGCATCGGCGTCAGGCACGTTGCGGTCGAGCGAGCGATCCAGCGCGGTCAGCACGCGGCGCTTGAAATTGTCGAAGTGCGGCGAATTGCGGTCCCGCGGCCGCGCCAGATTGACCTTGATCTCCTCGAACAGCCGCCCCGGCCGCGGCCGCATCACAAGCACGCGATCCGCCAGCACCACGGCCTCATCGACGTCATGCGTCACCAGCATGAGCGTTGGCCGCGTGTCGTTCCAGAGGTCGAGCAGATGGTCCTGCAGGTCGCGCCGCGTGAAGGCATCGAGCGCCGAAAACGGCTCGTCCAGCAGCAGCACTTCCGGCTGCGGCACCAGCGCGCGCGCGATCGCGACCCGCTGCGCCTGCCCGCCGGACAATTCGCGCGGCCAGGCGTTGGCCTTGTCCGCAAGGCCAACCCGATCCAATGCACGCGCGACCTTTTCGCGTCGCGCGGCGGCGGACAACTCAGAAAGGCCGAAGCCGATATTGTCGGCGACGCTCAGCCACGGCAGCAGCCGCGGCTCCTGGAAGATGATGCCGATTTTTGCGTGCGGAGCAGTAATTGCAATGTCGTCCAGGGTCACCGTGCCTGTGGTGGCGCGGTCGAGGCCGGCGATGGCGCGCAGCAAGGTCGACTTGCCGCAACCGGAGCCGCCGATGATGGCGACGATCTCGCCGAGCTTGATGTTGGCGGAAAACCGCTCCAGCGCGTGGACGCCGTTCGGATAGGTCTTGCCAACGCGATCGAGAGCGAGCATCAGGCCGCTCCGCTTTTGCCGCCGAATGCGTCCTGCCAGCGTAGCAGCGGCGCGGTGGCGATCTCGATCAGCCAGTCGGTGGTCTTGCCCACTATGGCGAAGATCACGATCGCCGCGACGATCTGCGCCGGCTTGCCGAGCTGCTGGCCGTCGATCAGGAGATAGCCGAGTCCTTCGGAGGCGCCCATGAATTCGGCGGCGACCACGAACATCCAGCCGAGGCCAAGGCCGACGCGCAGCGCCACCACATAGGCCGGCAGCACCGCGGGCAACAGGATGCGGCGGATCATCGCCGGGCCACTGAGGCGGAAGGTGCGGCCGACCTCGACGATCTTGCGATCGACCGAGAGGATCGCGCCCATCACGCCGAGATAGACCGGGAAAAACACGCCGACCGCGATCAGCGCAACCTTCGAGGTTTCAAAAATGCCGAGCCACAGGATGAACAGCGGCACCCAGGCGATCGATGGGATCGCACGCAGCGCCTGCACGGTCGGATCGAGCAGCCGCCGCGCCAGCCCCCAATAGCCGGAGATCGCCCCGAACAACGTGCCGGCGACGACACCGATGACAAAACCCGAGGCGACGCGGCTCAGCGTCGCGATGATATGGCGCGACAGCTCGCCGCTCTTGGCGAGTTCCACCATGGTGGCGAAGATTTTGGTCGGCGGCGGCACCAGCCGGCCGTTCGAGAGGCCCGCCCAGACCGCGATTTCCCAGGCCAGCGCGAGTCCCACCGGCAGCAGCAGCCCCAGCGCCGGCCCCGCATAGCGCCGCAGCCGCGCCGACGACGCCTTCGTCTCCGGCGTCGTCGCATCGGTCCGTTCCAGCGCTGGCAGTTCAACGGTCATGGCCATAGCAAGAACGCGTCTTTCGAGGGATTGCAAGGTGGCGGATGGCGACGTGTCACCATCCTTGCGTCGTCCCGACGAAGGCCGGGACCCATAACCACCGGCTCAAGAAAGGGACAAAGGCGGCGACCAACCGGGTGCAACAATTATCGCCGCGGCGTATGGGTCCCGGCCTTCGCCGGGACGACAATTATCAATTCGTCGGCAGCGGGATCCGATCATCGATCAGGGCATCCAGCGTCGCCTTGACGTCGACCGTGGCGGCGACGACACCGGCCTGCTGCAAAGCGAGGCCGGCGGCGAGGATGGATTCGCGCTGCGGTGCGCCGATCCGGCTGTGGGTCAGTTCGGTGCGCTCCTTGAGCTGCTTGTCGACGACCGCATCCGGCAGCTTGGTGATGCCGATAAAGGTCTTCTTCAGGTCGTCGTAATTGGCCAGCGAATACTTGCGCGCCTCTTCATATACCGCGAGCACGCGGCGAACCGCGTCCGGATGATCCTTCAGGAACTGCTCGCGTACATTGAGAATACCCCATGTGTTGGCGTCGGGCTTGCGGAAGAACAACTTGGCGCCCTCCTCGACTTCGGCCTGCGCCATCATCGGATCGAGGCCCGCCCAGGCGTCGACGTCGCCGCGGATCAGCGCGGTCTTGCCGTCGGCGTGCTGCAGCAGCACCGGGGTGATGTCCTTTTCGGAGAGGCCGGCGCCGAGCAGCGCGCGCACCAGGAAGATGTGCGGATCGGTGCCGCGCGTCACCGCGACGCGCTTGCCCTTCAGATCGGCGATGCTGGCAATCTTGGAGTCCTTGCCGGTCACCAGCGCGGTCCATTCGGGGCGCGAATAGACATAGATCGACTTGATCGGATTACCGTTGATCTTGGCGACCAAAGCGGCCGAGCCCGCGCTCGATCCGAAGTCGATCGATCCGGCGTTGAGAAATTCGAGCGCCTTGTTGGAACCGGCCGACTGCACCCAGACGACGTTGACGCCGTCCTTGGCGAATTCCTTTTCCAGCAGGCCCTTCTGCTTGAGGATCATCGACACCGGGTTGTAGGTCGCCCAGTCGATGCGAATTTCCTTGAGCGGGTCGGCGGCGAAGGCCGCACCGGGAAGCAAGGTCGAGGCTGCAATAACAGCAGCAAACGCGCGTCGTGAAATCCTGGACATTCCCTGGTCTCCTCATATCCCCAAAAACTGTCTTTTATTTCAATGAGTTAAACCGCAAGGTCAACCAGAAAATAGCTGCCGCGAAAGCTGCGCCCTGAGAACAGGTTTGTCCAAAGCAACGCGAATCCAGCATAGAACTACTGTTGCCTCACAATCATCCGTGACAGCGTCTGCGCCGTCCGATATCGGGATAGATCATGGACAGCGTTGTGACCGAGGACCGCCCGGTGGCGGATGACCGTTTTGATACCGCGCGGATCACCGCCGCGATCGATGCGCTCGCCGAAAAAAATGCCGGCCGCGAGGACGTGTTCCGCTCGGCGATGGCGCAACTGCTGAAGGCCGAGTTGATCGCGGCGCGAAAAACCGCGCAAGCGGTGTTGCTGAAGGACCGTCACGGCCGCCGCTGCGCCGAGCGGCTGTGCTTCGTGCAGGACGAAATCATCCGCATTCTCTATTCCGCCGCCACGCGGCACCTCTATCGCTCGCATGTCCGATCGGGCGAAGAGCGCATGTCTGTCGTCGCCACCGGCGGTTACGGCCGCGGCCTGATGGCGCCGGAATCCGACATCGATCTGCTGTTCATCCTGCCCTACAAGCAAACCGCCTGGGGCGAGCAGGTCGCCGAGGCCATTCTCTATTGCCTGTGGGACATGGGGCTGAAGGTCGGCCACGCCACGCGTTCGGTCGATGAATCGGTCCGGCAGGCGCGCGGCGACATGACGATCCGCACCGCCATCCTCGAGACCCGGTTCCTGACCGGCGACCGGCCGCTCTACGACGAACTGGTCGCGCGCTTCGACAAGAACGTCGTGCAGGGCACCGCCGCGGAGTTCGTCACCGCCAAGCTCGCCGAGCGCGAGGAACGCCATCGCCGCGGCGGTCAGTCGCGCTATCTGGTCGAACCCAACGTCAAGGACGGCAAGGGTGGCCTCCGCGACCTGCACACGCTGTTCTGGATCGCGAAATATGTCTATCGCGTGCGCGAGACCGATGAACTGGTCGAGCGCGGCGTGTTCGACGCGCAGGAATACCGCACCTTCCGCCGCTGCGCCGACTTCCTGTGGTCGGTGCGCTGCAATTTGCATTTCGTCTCCGGCCGCGCCGAAGAGCGGCTGTCGTTCGACATGCAGCGCGAGATCGCGGTTCGTCTCGGCTATACCTCCCATCCCGGCATGCAGGATGTCGAGCGCTTCATGAAGCACTACTTCCTGGTCGCCAAGGACGTCGGCGACCTCACCGCGATCCTGTGCGCCAAGCTGGAGGACGAGCAGGCCAAGCCGGCGCCGGTCTTGAGCCGCGTGGTGGCGCGGTTCCGGCCCGGCATCAAGCGCCGCCGGGTGCCCGACAGCGACGACTTCATCATCGACAACAACCGCATCAATCTCGCCGCGCCCGACGTCTTCAAGCACGATCCGGTCAATCTGATCCGGATCTTCCGCCTCGCACAGAAGAACAACCTCGCCTTCCATCCCGACGCCATGCGCACGGTGACGCGCTCGCTGAAGCTGATCAACACCGGCTTAAGGGAAAATCCAGAAGCCAATCTTCTGTTCATGGAGATCCTGACGTCCGACAACGCCGAGACCGTGCTGCGGCGCATGAACGAGACCGGCGTGCTCGGTCACTTCATCCGCGCCTTCGGCAAGATCGTCTCGATGATGCAGTTCAACATGTACCACCATTACACGGTGGACGAGCACCTGATCCGCTGCGTCGGCTTCCTGCAGGACATCGAGCGCGGCGGCAACGACGAGTTCACCGTCGCCAGCGACCTGATGCGCAAAATCCGCCCCGAGCACCGCGCGGTGATCTACATCACCACGCTGCTGCACGACATCGCCAAGGGGCGGCCCGAGGACCATTCGATCGCCGGCGCCAAGGTGGCGCGGCGGCTGTGCCCGCGGCTCGGCTTCAACTCCGCCGATACCGAGACGGTAGCGTGGCTGATCGAAGAGCATCTGACCATGTCGACGGTGGCGCAGTCGCGCGACCTGTCGGACCGCAAGACGATCGAGAATTTCGCCGCCGTGGTGCAATCGGTCGAGCAGATGAAGCTCTTGACGATTCTCACCACCGCCGACATCCGTGGCGTCGGTCCCGGTGTCTGGAACGGCTGGAAGGCGCAATTGCTGCGCACGCTGTATTACGAAACCGAACCGGTGCTGACCGGCGGCTTCTCGGAAGTGAATCGCGCCCAGCGTATCGCGGTGGCGCAATCCGAATTCCGCGCCGCCTTCACCGAATGGCCGGAGCAGGAGCTCAACGCCTATATCGCGCGGCATTATCCGGCGTACTGGCTCAAGGTCGAACTGCCGCGCAAGATTCGCCACGCGCGTTTCCTGCGAGCCAGCGAACAGGCCGGCCACAAGCTTGCGATCAATGTCGGCTTCGACGAAGCGCGCGGCGTCACCGAGCTGACGATCCTGGCAACCGACCATCCCTGGCTGCTGTCGATCATCGCCGGCGCCTGCGCGTCGGCGGGCGCCAACATCGTCGACGCGCAGATCTACACCACCACCGACGGCCGCGCGCTCGACACCATCGCGATATCGAGGGAATACGACCGCGACGAAGACGAGGGACGCCGCGCCACGCGAATCGGCGAGATGATCGAGCAGGTGCTCGAGGGTAAATTGCGCCTGCCCGAAGTGGTGGCGCGCAAGGCGGCCGCGCGCGGCAAGGTGCGGCCCTTCGTGGTCGAGCCTGAGGTGACCATCAACAACCAGTGGTCGGACCGCTACACCGTGATCGAGGTGTCCGGCCTCGACCGCCCGGGCCTGCTGTACCAGCTGACGACGGCGATCTCGAAGCTCAACCTCAACATCGCCTCCGCCCATGTCGCGACCTTCGGCGAGCGCGCCCGCGACGTGTTCTACGTCACCGATCTGCTCGGTGCGCAGATCACCGCGCCGACGCGGCAGGCCGCGATCAAGAGCGCGCTGCTGCACCTGCTCGCAAGCGAGGACAACGCCGCCCAGCCGGCGGCGTAATCCGTCGCTCTTCTCTCAGAACTGCGTGATCGGCTCCAGCTTCTCGCCCTTGCGGAACGAGCGCAGCGGCGCGGTGTCGGTATAGACCCGCTCCTCGATGATCTTGCCATTCTTGATCCGGAACTTGTCGACGCCGCGCCATTCGAACCTTACGCCGTTGACGTTCCGCGTGGTCTGCCATTCGATGATCACTACGTCGCCGCGCGAGGTCCAGTCCAGCAATTGCCAGACGAAATCCGGCGCCGCCGCCGTCTGCACTTCCATCAGCCGGTCGAGTTCGTTGCCCGCCACGCGCCGGCCCACCAGCGGCGTATGCAGTGAGCCTTCGGGGTGCCAGAGATCGAGAAAGGCTTTTCCGTCCCGCGCCGCCCAGGCGGCGGCAAATCGCGTCACAAATTCCTGAATTTCTGCGTCCGTCATTGGTCGTCTCCGTGGTTGGAATGTGGGAGACGCTAGGGGCCGTGCATGAATCTGTCTGGCGGTTTACGGACGTGACATGTGAGGGCTGATCGGGTGGGCAAAGCGAAGCGTGCCCACCATTCACGACGACAACGCAAGATGGTGGGAACGGCGCAAGAGCGCCTTTGCCCACCCTACGTTCTCACTTTTTCAGCATTACCCCCTCATGCTCCAGCAACCACCGCTTCCGCTCAAGCCCACCGCCATACTTGACCAGCGCACCGTTGGCGCCGATCAGGCGATGACAGGGCACGACGACGCTGATCGGATTGGAGCCGTTGGCATGACCGACCGCACGCATGGCCTTTGGCGCGTTCAGCATCGCTGCCAGTGCGCCGTAGCTCATCGTTGTACCCGCCGGTATTTTCGGCAATGCGGTCCAGACCTTTTGCTGGAACGGCGTACCCGCGACGCGCCACTTGATTGCGTTGAGGCGATCGAGATCGCCTTTGAAATACGCCGTCAGCGCCGTCTTCAACTCTTTCGGTGACTGCGCCTCTTTCAGATCGACCGGACCATATTGCAGCCGCAGCAACTCCTTTATGCGCGGCCCGTGCTCTTCCCAATCCAGCGCACGCAGCAGACCGCCGGCATCGGTTACCAGCAACGCGGTTCCGATCGGCGTTTGCAGCCGGTCGAGATGGAAGGTTTCAGGCGGCTTCGCGCTCATCGATTTTTCCGGACAAGGCGGGATGCGGTACGCCCGCGGCCCACAGATGCAACGCCGCATAAGCGCGCCACGGCCGCCAGCGCTCGCTGCGAACAAGCAATTCCGCAGGCGACGGGCGGCGCCCTTCACTGTCGGTCATCGCGCGGAGTAAACCGATGTCGGCGGCGGGGAACGCATCGGGTTCGCGCAGTTCGCGCATGGCGATGTATTGCGCGGTCCATTCGCCAATTCCCGGCAGCGCCCTCAGTTTCACGATCGCATCCTCAAGGCTGGCGCCGCGGCTGAAGATCGCGGGATCGGCCGAGATCGCCTGCGCCAGCGAGGTCACCGCCATCGCCCGCGCACCTGATATCCCGAGCGTTGTCAGATCGGAACTCGCAATCCGCGCCGCAAAAGGAAACAGATGGCTGAGACCCTCGCTCTCCGTCATCGCAGGCGGCAGCGGCTCGCCAAAGGCCTGCACCAGTTTGCCGAGCAGTTTGGTCGCGGCAGGAACCGTGATCTGATGGCCGAAGATCGCCCGCACCGCGAGCTCAAAGCCGTCCCACGCCCCGGGGACGCGCAAGCCTGGCCGGGCCGCGACCAGCGGCGCTAGCACGGGATCGAGCGCGAGATGCGCTCCGATCGTATCGGGATCGGCGGCGAGATCGAACACCCGGCGCACCCGCGCGATGATCTGCGGCAAGACCGCCATGTCGGGAAAGCGAACGCGGACGTCGATCCGGTTCTTCGGCGCAGGCACGACGCTGATCACGCCGCACTTGCCGCCGATCGCAATCGTGCGGCGATAGCTATCGCCGGCGACGACCTCGACGCCGGGAATGGCGCGGGCGGCCAGGAACGACATCATCGCGTCCCAATCATAGGGCGGCCGGTACGGAAGACGAACCGACAGCGCGCCGGCCTCACGCCTGGTCTTGTCGCGGGAACGCCGCAATGCGGCCGGCGGACGCCCGAACAGCGCCAGGAAGGTTTCGTTGAAGCGGCGCACGCTGTTGAAGCCGGACGCCAGGGCGACCTCGGCCATCGGCAGCGACGTTTCGTGGATCAACTGCTTTGCAAGCAGCACCCGTCGGGTTTGGGCCACCGCAATCGGCGAAGCGCCGACATGCTGACGGAACAGCCGCCGCAATTGCCTCCCGCCGACGCCGAGCCGGCTGGCCAGGGTCTCGACATCATCGTCATCGAGCCCGCCGGATTCGATCAATGCCAGCGCGCGCGAAACCGTGTTGGAGCTGCCGCGCCAGAACGCGAGGTCAGGCGACACTTCCGGCCGGCAGCGCAGGCAGGGACGGAAGCCGGCCTCCTGGGCTGCGGCCGCCGAGGCATAGAACGACACGTTCTCGAATTTCGGGGTGCGCGCCGGACAGATCGGCCGGCAATAGATGCCGGTGGTTTTGACGCCAACAAAAAGCCGCCCGTCGAACCTGATATCCCGGGTCGAAATCGCGCGGTAGCAAGCGGTACGGTCCATATCCATCAGGAAATCATCCAATATCGTGCAGGGCAGGTCCCGCGCTTTGCGCGCGGATACCCGCTCAGTTCTCGAAAATCAGGCAAGTCGTGGTGCCGTGCGCGAGCAAACGTCCCTTGCTATCCGTGATGCGTCCTTCCGCGGTGCCGACCCGCCGGCCGCTGCTGAGCACGATGCCCTCGGCCCTGATCGTGCCGGTCTCGGACGTAATCGGTCGCACCAGCGAAATCTTGAACTCCAGCGTCGTCGAGCCCAGACCTTTCTCCAGGGTCGACTGAATGGCCAGCCCCATGCAGCTGTCGAGCAGCGTGGCCGAGAAGCCGCCATGCACGGTGCCGGCCGGGTTGAGGTGGTCGTCACTCGGTTCGGCGGTGATGACCACGCGCCCGCTCGCGGCTTCGGTGACATCGTAGCCCAGTGTGCGCGCGATCGTGTTGAGGGGCAGCGTGCCATCGGCGAGCCCCTGGACAAATTCCAGGCCACTCATTTCCTTGCGCCTGACGACACTGACGGTGCCGTATGTTCTGTCGGTACGCATTCCCATTGATTCTCCGCGCTGTCGCTCGATCGAAGCATCTGATATCGCGCCCCGCCTGTCTCGCGGTTTTCGGACCTCATCATTTTCTGCAAAATATCGGCACGCCGCAGCACTTTTCACGCTGAGCGTGCTAGCGTCCACCCGAATTCCGCTGTCGGTTTGGGCCGCCACATGATGCTTATCGCCAATTGTCTGGTCGCGGTGGTCGCCGCGCTGCATCTGTACTTTCTGGCGTTGGAGATGTTTCTTTGGGAAAAGCCGCTCGGCCTGAAGACTTTCCGCAATACGCCTGAGAAGGCGAAAGAGACAGCGGTGCTGGCCGCCAATCAGGGCCTTTATAACGGCTTCCTCGCCGCCGGCCTCGTCTGGGGCCTGATCCATCCAAACCCGGGCTTCGCGTTCCAGATCAAGGCATTCTTCCTGCTCTGTGTGATCGTGGCCGGTGCCTACGGCGCCGCGACCGTCAGCCGCCGGATCTTGTATGTACAGGCGGCGCCCGCGGCGCTCGCATTGATCCTGCTCTGGTTGGCGTAAAGTGCATTTGCCGGCGGTGTCTTCGGTATCCCGTGCGGGTTCCAATTGCCCGCATCGTCTCATTCCGGAACGCGACCAAGACTTGTGGATTCGTTTTGTGCAGTCCGCGTGGCTGCCTTCGGTTTAATCTCGATTGACCGGGACTTGCGATAGTCGACCTTTTCGCAAGCTCGCCTTGCATTGCAGCATCCGTTCCGCCACTATTGCAACCAGCGATGGCGTCCATCGGGTCATATTAAGTCCCAAGACAAGATCATCGGCTCAATCAACACATGAGGAAACGAACAATATGAAGAATGGTATTTTCCATTTGGTCACCGGCACGGCGCTCGCGATCGCCCTGTCGGCTTCGTCGGCCTACGCGCAGAAGAAATACGATACCGGCGCGACCGACACCGAAATCAAGATCGGCCAGACCGTGCCGTTCTCGGGCGCCTATTCCGTCTATGCCAATATCGGCAAGACGCAGGCCGCCTACATGAAGATGATCAACGACCAGGGCGGCATCAACGGCCGCAAGGTCAACCTGATCCAGTATGACGACGCCTACAGCCCGCCGAAGACGGTCGAGCAGATCCGCAAGCTCGTCGAGAGCGATGAAGTCCTCCTCACTTTCCAGGTCATCGGAACCGCGGCGAACGCCGCCGTGCAAAAGTATCTCAACGGCAAGAAGGTGCCGCAGCTGTTCGCCGCCACCGGCGCGTCGAAGTTCACCGATCCCAAGAACTTCCCCTGGACCATGGGCTACAACCCGAACTACTTCGTCGAGGGTCGCATCTACGGCACGTACATTCTGAAGGAACATCCGGATGCCAAGATCGGCATCCTCTACCAGAACGACGATCTGGGTAAGGACTATGTCAACGGCCTGAAGGCCGGTCTTGGCGACAAAGCGGCAAAGATGATTGTGGCCGAGGCTTCCTATGAAGTTTCCGACCCGACCATCGATTCGCAAGTGCTGAAGATCAAGGACGCCGGCGCGACCCTGTTCTACAGTGCCACGACGCCGAAGCAGGCGGCGCAGGCGATCCGGAAGATCCACGAACTCGCCTGGAAGCCGGTGCACATCCTCGACATCAACGCCAGTCCGGTCAGCGCCACGCTGCAGCCGGCGGGCCTCGAAGCGTCGAAGGGCGTGATCAGCGTTCAGTACGGCAAGGATCCGGCCGATCCGACCTGGAAGGGCGATCCGGGCCTGCAGAAGTATCTCGACTTCATGGCGAAGTACTTCCCGGAAGGCGACAAGATGAACACGGTCAATACCTATGGCTATTCGACCGCACAGCTGCTCGTGCAGGTGCTCAAACAGTGCGGCGACAACCTGACGCGTGAAAACGTGATGAAGCAGGCGGCCTCGTTGAAGGACGTCGTGCTCGACCTCGCCCTGCCGGGCATGAAGATCAACACCGGCCCCAACGATTACCGCGTCAACAAGCAGCTGCAGATGATGAAGTTCAATGGCGAGCGTTGGGAACTGTTCGGCCCGATCCTCGAGGACGCCGGCCCGGCGGGCTAGCCTCAACGTCCATCGATACGAACGATCGGCGGTCCCTCGGGGCCGCCGATTTGTTTTTTTAAGGGCAGTCGTCATTGCCGGGCTCGACCCGGCAATCCATCGTTCTTCATTTGAAGCTTCGCTTGATGGATGCGCGGGTCGTCTAAGCGCGAAGACGCGCTTCGCGCTTCTGCCCGCGCATGACAAGTGGTGCAAACGGCGCCCCAGCTACGGGATCTCCCCAAACGTCTTGCCAACCGGCAACACGGCGTGCCGGATCAGCCGCGAATCCTCGACCGCGGCCTGGCGATGTTTCACCGCTTCCCGATAAACGGGGTCGCGGATCATCTCGGCGAAGGCGGCGACACTTGGATATTCGGCGATGAAGCAATGATCCCAGCGCTCTTCCGCCGGCCCGATCAGCATCAGTTCGAACCGCCCCTGCCAGACGATCCGCCCGCCGAGCCGTTCGAACACTGGCCCGCTTTCCCGTCCATACGCCGCATAGGCTTCCGCGCCTGACGCCTTGCGCCCGTCGGGATAGGCAGCTTGTTCCCGCAGACGAACCAGATTGAGCATGTGGATCGGCCCCGGCCGGTCGTTGGCCCGAAATTGCGCGAACACTTCCTTGGTCGGATCGATGTGGCCCATGGCGGGGTCTCCCTGCTGATTCTGCTCTCTTTTTTTGACGCGTTTTCTACCGCAGATAAGTATACGCAATCTGCGTAAACTTGATTGCTATGCGAACCGGGATCCACTTCGCTTGAAAACGCTACGTTACCACGCGCCGCCGCACCTCCTAATCCCGCGTTAACCTCTCCGTAACCGACCCTTAAACTGCGGACGTTAGCTTGCGGCGGGCGGGATGTGAGCAGCGTTTGCGTATGGCGTGGGGACGGAAAAAGACCGGCGGCCGCAAGGAACCGCAATTCGGGCTCGCCGCCGCGCTGAGCGAATTGCGGCTGTCGCCGCAGGACCGCGTCGCTGTGAGCGACGACAGGCCGAAGAAATCATCAGCCAAGCGCAAACCCGAAAACGAAGACGACGAGCCGCCGCGCGAGCGCAAGCCACGCGCAGGCCGTAGCGGCGCCAAGCGCCAGTCGAAATCGCGTGGCGGATTCCGGATCGGACGCTTGTTCTATTGGGGCGCGGTGCTCGGTCTGTGGGCCGCGATTGCGGTCGTCGGCGTCGTGATCTGGGTCGGCGCGCATCTGCCGGCGATCCAGTCGCTGGCGATTCCGAAACGTCCGCCGACCATTCAGATCGTCGGCGTCGACGGCAGCGTGCTGGCCTCGCGCGGCGAAATGGCCGGCGCCAATGTCTCGCTGAAGGACTTGCCGCCCTACCTGCCGAAAGCCTTCATCGCCATCGAGGACCGTCGCTTCTATTCGCATTACGGCGTCGATCCGATCGGCATCGCGCGGGCGGCGGTCGCCAACGTCATGCATCGCGGCGTCTCGCAAGGCGGCTCGACACTGACCCAGCAGCTCGCGAAGAACCTGTTCCTGACCCAGGAACGCACCATCACGCGCAAGCTGCAGGAAGTGGAACTCGCGATCTGGCTGGAACGCAAGCATTCCAAATCGGAAATCCTCGAACTCTATCTCAACCGCGTCTACTTCGGCTCCGGCGCCTATGGCGTCGAGGCCGCGGCGCAGCGCTATTTCGGCAAGTCCGCCAAGAACGTCACGATCGCGGAAGCCGCGATGCTGGCGGGCCTCGTCAAGTCGCCGTCGCGGCTGGCGCCGAACCGCAATCCGGAAGGCGCGGAGCAGCGCGCCCAGATCGTGCTCGCGGCGATGGCCGATGCCAAGTTCATCACCGATGCGCAGGCGCAGGCCTCGATCGGCCATCCCTCCTACAATGTGAAACCGGTCGGCGCCGGCACCGTCAATTACGTCGCCGACTGGATCGGCGAAGTGCTTGACGATCTGATCGGCCAGATCGAACAGAGCATCGTGGTCGAGACCACGATCGACCCCAAACTGCAGAGCGTGGCGGAAGCCTCCATCATCGACGAACTCGCCGCGAAGAGCGTGAAGTTCAACGTCACCCAGGGCGCGCTGGTGGCGATGACGCCTGACGGCGCGGTGCGCGCCATGGTCGGGGGGAGGAACTATGCCGAGAGCCAATATAACCGCGCGGTTACCGCCAAGCGCCAGCCCGGCTCGGCCTTCAAGCCGTTCGTCTATCTCACCGCGATCGAAGCGGGATTGACGCCTGAAACGATCCGGCAGGATTCGCCGATCGATATCAAAGGCTGGCGGCCTGAGAACTACACCCATGAATATTTCGGGTCGGTGACGCTGACCCAGGCGCTTTCGATGTCGCTCAACACGGTGGCGGTGCGCCTCGGCATCGAAGTCGGGCCTAAGAGCGTGGTGCTGACCGCGCATCGGCTCGGCATTTCCTCAAAGCTGGACGCCAACGCCTCGATCGCGCTCGGCACCTCGGAAGTCTCCGTGCTCGAGCTGGTCGGCGCCTTTGCGCCATTTTCCAATGGCGGGCTCGGCGTTTCCCCGCATGTCGTGACCAAGATCCGCACCAATGAAGGCAAGGTGCTGTACAAGCGGCAGCCGGATCAGCTGAGCCAGGTGATCGAGCCGCGGCACGTCTCGATGATGAACACCATGATGCAGGAGACGCTGCTGTCGGGCACCGCGCGCAAGGCGGAGCTTCCGGGATGGATGGCCGCCGGCAAGACCGGCACCAGTCAGGATTTCCGCGACGCCTGGTTCATCGGCTATACCGCAAACCTCGTCACCGGCGTCTGGCTCGGCAATGACGACAATTCGCCGACCAAGAAGGCCACCGGCGGCGGCTTGCCGGTCGAGGTCTGGACCCGCTTCATGCGATCGGCCCATCAGGGCGTGCCGGTTGCGAACCTGCCGAAATCACAGGCCGGCGGCGGCGGCCTGCTGTCAAATCTGTTCCCCGCCTCGCAGGTCAGCGCGCCGCCGCAGCCATCGTATCAGCCATCGGCGCAAGCGCCGGTGCCGCTTGCACCGAACCCCTCGGGCGGCGGCTATCGCCAGCCACCGACCCGCACGTCGGCGCCGCCGCCGAATCCATCGGCACGCCCTGAGGCGGCCGCTGGACTGGATGGATGGCTGATGGACCGCGTGTTCGGCGGGAATCGCTAGACGCGGTGCGGCGGCTCAAGAACAAAAACTGCGGAAACAACCCCATGCACGGTAAGCACGTGCTTGTTTTTGCTCAGTCCTGAATCGCGTAGCTTTGTAGCCCGGATAGGGCCAACGGGTCGCGCGAAGCGCGCCCGATGACAGGCTCCACGCCATCCGGGATGAGCCCATCGGTTGCACGACCGTCCCGGATCTCGCTGCGCTTCATCCGGGGTACGATTGCCCGCGACTACCCTAATCCTCGACCCCGTAACGATGCAGATCGTTGCCGTGGGTGTCGAGCCAGGACTTGGCGCGCTCGACATGGCCGCAGACCTTCGCGACGACCCGCCAGAACCGCGGCGAATGGTTCATCTCAACCAGATGGGCGACTTCATGCGCAGCGAGATAGTCCAGCACAAAGGGCGGCGCGAGGATCAGCCGCCAGGAAAACGACAATGATCCGGCCGAAGTGCAGGAGCCCCAGCGGCTTGATTGATCGCGGATCGACACCCGCTTGACCCTGACGCCGAGTTCTTCCGCATAGGCCAATGATGCCTTGTGCAGATCCTTGCGCGCTTCACGCTTGAGGTAATCATGGACGCGGCGGTCCATGTGCTCGGCGCCGCCGGCGACACACAGAACCTTCTCGCCGCTGTCGCGGGTTTCGGTCCACACCGTGCCGCGCTCGCCGGCGCGATGCACGATGCGATGCGGAACACCGCGGAGCGGTACCACTGTGCCAGCATGAAACGGTGCGGCCTTCGGCAGGCGGCCGAGACGTGCGGCGATCCAGCCGCCATGAAGCTGCGCAAAGTCCTTTGCTTCCACCAGCGTGCCGCGCGGCGGCATGGTCAGGATCGCCTCGCGATCGGTCGGATGAATGCGTAACGTGTAGCGGCGCGCGCGGCGGTGCCGGCGCAGCCGAATCGCAAAGAATTGCGAGCCGTGTTTGACCAAAAGAGTCGCGGGTTCGGCGGGCCGCCGATAGAGGAGGGCGCGAGTAGCCATGTCTGACAGTCCGGGGGGCAAGAGTTCGCCCGGATTCTGCCATAACCGCTGCCACTCAAGCCGCCACTGAAACCGCTCGGCGCAAAAACAAATCATTTGCCCAATATACAGGGGCTGGACTCTATTCCGCCCCTACCGGCAGGGGCTGGAACCAAAAATTTTAGGTAGAATCATCGTTCATAATCAGGTCCAAGAGATGAGTCTGAACTCATCCCTTCAGGGACCTGCGAATCCGGATTCTTTAAATCAATTCAGCGGCTTACATGCGCCGCCGAATCGACGCCAGGATTGCCGTTACTCGGCAGCCCCAACCAATTTGTCTGATGCAGCGACCAATTTCGGCTTGGTATTGGCCGAAGACAGCATGAAATCGGAAATGCGCGGCACGATTTCGGAGCGGAACCGCGAACCATTGAACACACCGTAGTGCCCAACACCCTTTTGCACATAATGCACGCGGCGATGATCGGGAATCGATGTGCACAGCGAGTGCGTCGCTTCGGTTTGTCCAAGACCGGAAATGTCGTCGTTCTCGCCTTCGACCGTCATCAACGCGACGCGGCGGATTTTCGACGGATCAACCAGCTTGCCGCGATGGATCATCTCGCCCTTGGGCAGCGCATGCTTGACGAAAACGACGTCGACGGTCTGCAGGTAATATTCTGCGGTCAAATCCATCACCGCGAGATATTCGTCATAGAATTCGCGGTGCTTGTCGACCAGATCGCCGTCGCCCTTCACCAGATTGCTGAACAGCGCCTTGTGGGCGTCGGTGTGGCGATCGAGATTCATCGTGATGAAGCCCGAAAGCTGCAGGAAGCCTGGATAGACGTCGCGCATCACGCCGGGGTGCGGGAACGGCACCTTGGTGATGACGTGATTGCGGAACCATTCGATTCCGCGCTCGGCGGCGAGATTGTTCACGGAGGTCGGATTGCGACGGGTGTCGATCGGGCCGCCCATCAGCGTCATCGACAGCGGCACGAAGGGATCGTTGGCGGCTTCCATCACGGAAACCGCTGCGACCACCGGCACCGACGGCTGGCACACCGCGATGACATGCATGTTGCCGCCGAGCACGTGCAGCATCTCGATCACGTAGTCGACATAGTCATCGAGATCGAAACGGCCTTCCGCCAGCGGCACCATCCGCGCGTCGGACCAGTCGGTGATGTAGACTTCATGCGTCGGCAGGAAGGCTTCGACGGTGCCGCGCAGCAGGGTGGCGTAGTGACCGGACATCGGCGCCACGATCAGCACCCGCGGCTGCGGGCTGCGCAGCGGCCGCGTCAGCTTGCGATCGAAATACAGCAAGCGGCAAAACGGCTTTTCCCAGATCGAACGAACCTCGACCGGCGTGCGGACGCCGTTCACTTCGGTCGTGTCGAGGCCCCAATCGGGCTTGCCGTAACGGCGCGTGGTGCGCTCGAACAATTCGCAGGCCGCGGCGATCGATTTGCCGAATTCGGTGTGCGACCACGGATTGAGCGGGTTCTGAAACAGGATCTTCGTGGCATCCGTCACGGCGCGTGCCGGATTGAGCGACGCGTGGCCCATTTCGTACATCCAGTACATCGGCGTCGTAAGTGCCGGACTGCCTTCGGCCACCAGTGGCGGTGCTCCGCCAAACTCACCAATCGGCATTGAATTCTAGACCCCTGTTTTGCGCCGCAGCATAGTGCCGAATGCGCAATAACGCGTCAATGCACACCTCCGTATATATACGGAGCGAAACGGCCAAAAACCCCAGAAATACACGGGAATTTACGACTTATTCACCGCCGCCGAGCAGCGAGCCGTGGTGTTTAGCGCTGCGCAAAAGGGCAAGAAAGATCGCAAATGACGCGATAAACAGCACCGCGTTGATCGCGAGCGACCACACCATCAGGTCGGTCCGGAACACGTGGTCGATCAACAGCGCCCGCATGCCCTCGAACACGTAAGTCGGTGGCAGCGTCCAGGCGAGATATTGCAGCCAGACCGGCAGCACCGACACCGGATAATAGACGCAGGCGAGCGGCATCAGGCCGAACATCAGCGTCCAGACGATGCTCTCGGCGCCGAGGCCATTGCGCAGCACCAGACCCGACACGAAGATCCCGATCGACCAGCTGGTGAAGATCAGATTGCAGAAGAACGCGATCAACGGCAGGCCGATGGCGAAAAAATTGAAGTCGAAGCAGAACAGCGCCAGCAGCGTCATCGGGATCACGCCGATCGCAAGCCGGATCAGGCTCATCACCATCAGCGAGATCAGGAACTCGATCGGCTTCAGCGGGCTCATCATCAGATTGCCGAGGTTGCGCGCCCACATCTCCTCGAGGAACGAGATCGAAAAGCCGAGCTGGCCGCGGAACAGGATGTCCCACAGGATGACCGCGCCGATCAGCGAGCCGCCGGCCTGGGCGAAAAATCCCGACGTCTGCGAAATGTAATTCTGCAGGAAGCCCCAGGTGATGATCTGCAGCGCCGGCCAGTAGATCAGCTCCAGAAGCCGCGGCCAGGACGACATCAGTAAATACCAATAACGCAGCACCATCGCGTTGATGCGGTGTACCGAAATTCCGTGATGAATCGCGATCCCGCTCATGGCGTGCCTTCCCTCACCCGTCCGCGCGCGACGTCGAGGAACACTTCTTCCAATGTCGCGCGGTTGTAGCGCGCCATGATCTGATCGGGACTGTCGTCATCCTCGATCCGGCCGCGTTTCATGATGATGACGCGATCGCACAGCCGCTCCACTTCCAGCATGTTGTGCGATGCCAGCAATATCGTCGCATCATGTGTCTTGCGGTAATCCTGCAGATGCTGCCGCACCCAATCGGCCGTATCCGGGTCGAGCGAGGCCGTCGGCTCGTCCAGCAGCAACAGTTCGGGCTGATTGATCAGCGCTTTCGCGAGCGCAACGCGGGTCTTCTGGCCAGCGGAGAGTTTTCCGCTGGCGCGGTCTAGGAACTCCTCGAGATCAAGATCGGCGGCAAGCTGCGCGATGCGCTCGCGCAGGTTCTCCACCGCATAGAGCCGGCCGAAGATGGTGAGATTCTGCCGCACCGTGAGCCGCATCGGCATGTCGACATAGGGGCTTTCGAAATTCATCCGGCCCAGCACTTCGGCGCTTTGCTCGGGCATCGGATGTCCCAGCACCTGGATACGGCCCGACGTCGGCAGCACCAGACCCATGATCATCGCTATCGTCGTGGTCTTGCCGGCGCCGTTGCCGCCGAGCAGGCCGGTGATGCTGCCGCGCGCGATGCGAAACGAGACATTGTCCACCGCGCGGGTAGTCTTGTAGAGCTTGATCAGATGCGCGACCTCGATCGCGGCGGATCCTGCCGGACCGGCTGCGGGCGATTGCGCTGGCGTGGCGTCGCTATTGACCATTTCCACCCGTTCATTGAGCCATCAGGGCTGATAGCGCAAGGGTTCGGAATGCCTGGCGGCGGGCGGGCCTGCATGGTTCGAGACGCCGCTTTCGCGGCTCCTCACCATGAGGGGATAGTCTTTACCCTCATGGTGAGGAGCGCGGCAGCGCCGCGCGTCTCCGGACGACTGCATCGCCGAGCGAACCATGCAGGCCCCCGACCGGACGGAATGACTGCGCAAATTTGTGATCGCGGCGCTGCGCGGCTAAAGTTGCGGAATGACTGAAATTTCCGGCTCCGATTTTCGCCATCCACTCCGCCATGTCCGTCTCGATACGATATTGCGGCTGCGCTGGCTGGCGGCGCTCGGCCAGCTCACCGCGATCTTCATCGTGGCGCACGGGCTGGAGTTCGACGTTGCCATCATTCCTTGCGTCGCCATTGTCGGCCTCTCGGCGCTGGTCAATCTCGCGCTGCAGGTCGCGTTCAATCCGATGCAGCGGCTGGAACCGGTCTATGCGGCCGCCTTGCTTGCGCTCAACATCGTCGAACTTGCGGCGCTGCTGTTCCTCACCGGCGGGCTGCAAAATCCGTTCTCGTTCCTGTTCCTGGCCCCCGTCCTGATCTCGGCGACGGCGCTGCCGATCCGGCTGACCATTGCACTTGGTGTGCTCGCGGTCGCCTGCGCCTCCGCCCTGGTGTTTTTCCATCTGCCGCTGCCATGGGACAGCGAAGACCCGATGGTGCTGCCGCCGATCTACCTGTTCGGCGTCTGGCTCTCGATCCTGGTCGCGATCGGCGTCACCTCGCTCTATGCGTTCCAGGTCACCGAGGAGTCCCGGAAACTGTCTGACGCGCTGGCGGCCACTGAACTGGTGCTGACCCGCGAGCAGCACCTCACCCAGATCGACGGCCTTGCCGCCGCTGCGGCGCACGAGCTCGGCACGCCGCTGTCGACGATCTTCCTGATTTCGCGTGAACTCGAAAAGACGGTTGATGGCAACGAACAGCTCGCCGGCGACCTCAAAACCCTGCGCGAGCAGGCGCAACGCTGCCGTGAGATCCTGGCCAAGATCACCCAGCTCTCCTCCTCCGGCGCACCGTTCGATCGCATGCCGCTGTCGACGCTGATCGAGGAAACGGTTGCACCGCACCGCGATTTCGGCGTCGCCATCAAGGTGCGGCTAGCGGTCGCAGCAACGCGTGAGCCGGTCGGCGCCCGTAACCCCGCCATCCTCTATGGCGTTGGCAACATTCTGGAAAATGCGGTCGATTTCGCCCGGACCACGGTCGAGGTTAACGCCTGGTGGAACGCGGATACGGTCGAGATGATCATTTCCGACGACGGCCCGGGCATCGCCCCCGACATGCTGAAACGCATCGGCGAGCCCTATTTATCGCGGCGGCGCAGCACAGATGAGGACCAAGGCGCGCGCGCCGGCCTTGGGCTCGGCATCTTCATCGCCCGTACCCTGCTGGAGCGCACCGGCGCCAAGGTCTCGTTTACCAACCGGACCTTTCCCGATCACGGCGCTGTGGTACAAATCGTCTGGCCGCGCGAACGCTTCGAGGCGGACGACACGGCGCCGGAAACCGACTCCTGGAATGGTTCCAGCGACCGCGAATGACAGCCTGATCGACTATTGAGGGCCTTGGCAGCGCCGTCTGGTCACGCCATATCGTAGTTGTCTGTTTTGACGCGTTTTCTTCACGCGAACCGGTACCCACTTCGCTCGAAAACGCTATAGTGCACCATCAACCGGGGATACCCGATCTTGAACGCCATCACCGAACTGAACGACCTCACCGACCGCTCGCTCCTGATCGTCGAGGATGACAAGCCGTTTCTGGAGCGCCTGTCGCGCGCGATGGAAAGCCGCGGCTTCGCCGTGACGTCGTGCGATACCGTGTCCGACGGTCTCGCCCAGATCGGCCGTTCCGCGCCCGCTTTCGCCGTCGTGGATCTGCGGCTCGGCGATGGTAACGGGCTCGACGTGGTGTCGGCGCTGAAGCGCAAGCGCCCCGAGGCGCGCGCGATCGTGCTGACCGGTTATGGCAACATCGCCACCGCCGTCACGGCGGTGAAGATGGGCGCGGTCGACTATCTCTCGAAGCCCGCCGACGCCGACGACGTGGTCGCAGCGTTGCTAGCCAGCGGCACCGAGAAATCCGAACTGCCGGCGAACCCGATGTCGGCGGACCGCGTGCGCTGGGAACACATCCAGCGCATCTATGAAATGTGCAACCGCAACGTCTCGGAGACCGCGCGGCGCCTGAACATGCACCGCCGCACCCTGCAGCGCATTCTGGCCAAGCGCGCGCCGCGGTAACTGTCCTCCCCGAGATGTCGTCCCGGCCTTGAGCTCAGATGTGCAATTGCACATCGGGGGACCCATACTCCGCGGCGGTCATTGTTGCAGAAGGTCGCTAACGCCAGCGTTCTCACCGATGGGCCGCGGCGTATGGGTCCCGGCTCAAGGCCGGGACGACGTGGATGGGTTATCGCAAGCAAACACAACTTCGCGATCTCACCCTTCACGTTCTCCCGCCGTCGACGACATAGTGCTGACTGGTGCACGCGCTCGCTTCTTCCGAGGCCAGAAACACCACGACCCGGGAGATGTCGTCCGGATAGAGTTTGCGCTTGAGGCACTGCGCCTTCATCAGGTCGGCCTCGCCTTGCGGCGTAACCCATTTTTCGATCTGTCGCTCCGTCATGATCCAGCCGGGAACGATGGCGTTGACGCGGATATTCCAGACGCCGTAATCGCGCGCGAGCCCGCGTGTCAATCCAAGCACGGCCGACTTTGAAGCGGTGTACACCGGCATCCCGCCCTGCGCGGTCATCCAGGAGATCGATCCGAAATTGACGATCGCGCCGTCTTTTGCGGCTTGCATGTCCGGCAAGACGGCTTGAGCGGCAAAGAACTGGTGCTTCAGATTGACGGCAATTCTGTCATCCCAATATTCCGGCGTGACGCTCTCGACCGTATGCCGGTCATCATGCGCCGCGTTGTTGATCAACACGCGAATCGGCCCAAGGCTGGCCCTGATCTGATCGATCGCGGCACGCAAATGATCGATGTTGGTAACATCGCAATATTCATATCGGACTGCAAATCCCTGTGAAGCGAGTTCATCGACCAAACGCGTCGAAGGATCTCTGGCGATGTCGAGAAAGCCAACCTTGGCCTTCTGCCGCGCAAAGCCACGCACGATCGACGCGCCTATCCCCGATCCACCGCCGGTGACCAATACAGTTTTGCCCTCGAGATCTGGATAGATTGCAGCCATCAAATGATCCACCGTTGCTGGACGCGGGCGCCGATGCCGGATTCTATTTTGATTCCAGGGCCCGCTGCGCAGCGAGAGATAGACCACAACCGCCGGCGCTCGTCATCTCGGCGCAGCGCGCCAGCGGCCACATATCAGATTTGCGACACCACGGGTTTGCGCGAAGGCGCGAACGGTACTGATCAGCCGGCCGCTTCGAAGCGAACGTTTGCACCACCAATCCTGCCGCCTGCGCACAACCGCAACCCATGCCTTGAGCCGGCAAGCGGCTTGACAGTTGAAATGTTTCGCGCGCACATTCTTACACTAAGTAAGAATGACGACAGGGACGGAAATGCCGGAGCAGCCGAGAAGTCGGCGGCAGACGCGTGCGGCCATTCTGGGGCATCTGCTTCAGTCGGGCGGCATGTTTCGACCGCCTTTGGCCAAGGCCGTGCGCCTGTCCGAGGCGAGCCTGTCGCGCATCCTGTTCGATCTGAAGGCGGAGGGCCTGATCGAGGAAGTGAAACAGCCTGCGCCTTATTTCGGTGGCCCGACAGGTTTGGTATCTCTCGACAGCTCGGTAAGGCTGGCGGCCATCGAGCTGACCGGCCAGCGGCTGACCGTCGGGGTCGGCGGGCTTTCCGGCGAACTGCATTTTACCGAACGCCTGCCGCTGGCTAAATCGCCGACCGTCAAATCCGTCAGCCGGCTGTTTCACCAGGCGCTGCAATCGCTGCAGGACTGGACGCGGCAGCATCGGGTTCAGCTCTCGCAGATCGGCGTTTCGGTCCCGGGGCTTGGCCGATTGAGCGAGCTCGTCAATCCGATCATTCCGTGCGACGTCAAGCGCGTTCGCGGCATGCTTGCCGAGATGTTTGCGGACGTGCCGGTCGCGATCACCAATTCGGTCGTGGCGCATGCCACGTTTCATCGCTGCCGCACGGAAGATTATCCGTTTGCCGGGCCGCATCTGTTCGTCTTTGTCGGCCAGGGCGTGGGAGGCGCCTGGATGGACGACCCGATCGAAGCCGATGCTTTGCAGCCGGTCGAGCTCGGCCACATGGTGTTCGGCGATGGCGGCCCATCTTGTCGCTGCGGCCATCACGGCTGTGTCGAGGCCTATACGTCGCTTCCGGCCTTGGCCGGACTTCTCGGTGTTGGTGAGGCGGAATTGCTGCAGCTCGGCGACGAGTGGGTAAATGCGATCACGATCCCAGCCGGCGTGCGCCAGGAGTTGCGGCGCCGGCTGTTCCGGCTTGGCCTTGCAATCGGCAACACGCTGAACGTCAAGCCTTGTGCCGGCGTGGCCATCAGCGGCTGGCCGTCTGTTCTCGCGGAAGCAGATCGAAAGGCGCTGGTCGACGGGATCGATGCCTGCGTGATGGGCGGGCGAAAATTCGCCCAGGTGTCACTCGCTTTCGTGCCGCCTTCGAGCGGCAATGATCCGAATGCCGCACTGGCCTTTGCAGCCTGCTGTCTGGCCTGCCGCGGCGGCATGCCGGCCTCATCGGCGGAGGCCGCCTGACAAGCAATGAACGACGCGGCCAACGCGTCAAGGTTTTGAAACCGGGAGGAACGTACCATGCCAATGATCACAAGGCGTCGTCTGCTCGCTGGATCCGCAGCCGCGCTCGCGCTGCCGGCGTTCGCCCGCGCGCAAAGCGCGATCAAGCCGCGCCTGACCGCCATCTCGCAATGGTCTGCCGGCAGCGATGGGGCGGCGATCACGGCGCTCGGCAAGAAATTCGAGGAGAAGGGCGGGATTTGGCAGCACTCGCCCGTCCCCGGCTTCACCACCGAAATGATGAACAAGCTGCGTGCCCAGATCATGGCCGGCGATCCGCCGGCCTGTTCGCAGCTCAAGGGACCCGAGATTGCGGCCTGGTCGAAGATCGCCCCGACCGTGAGTCTCGATGAACTGGTCGCTGCGGCCGGCTACGAAAAGGTCGTTGCCCCGGACCTTGCGAAACTGCACAAGCCCGGTGGCAAGTGGATTGCGCTGCCGTTGCAGATCTACAGCACCAACATGCTGTTTCTGTCCAAGCGCGCGATGGACAAGGCCAAGGCCGACAAGATCCCCGTCACATGGGCAGACTTCAACGACCTGGCCGAAAAGATGAAAGCGGGCGGAGTTGCCTATCCCATCGCCAACGGCGGCACCCGCCCCGATGACGGGCAGAAATTCGAGGCCTCCCTGGCAGGCATCAGTCCCGCCGCATACCGCGCAGCCATCATGAACCTCGACAAGAAGGCCCTCGAGGGCCCCGAGATCAAGGCCGCCTTCGTCCAGGTGCGCAAGATCGCCGACTGGATGGACCCCAACGTCGGCGCCCAGCACTTTTCGACCAACCTGAAGCGCTTCGTCGACGGTGACATGGGCATGATGATCATGGGCGGGTGGGCGCAGGGTGTGTTGCGCAATGCCGGTTTCAAGTTCGAGGACTTCATGATTGCGCCCGGCCCCAGCGACAACGGCAAGCCGGTGTTCCTGTTGAATGCCGACGCGTTCATATTCTGGCAGCGCAAGGAGCCCGACCTGCAGGCCGGCCAGGCGCTGATGGCGCAACTCGTCATGGATCCCGCCATCCAGACCATGTATTCGCAGATCACGGGATCGATACCCGTGCGCACCGATGTTGATCTTTCCGGCGAAGGCTGGTCGGACGGTCAACGCCGAACCGCAGCAGCGCTGAAAGACGCGATCGCCAGCAATCAGGCGGTTCTCAGCGTCGCGCACAACATGGCACAGGAAAACGGCCTGACCGCTGCGTTGATCGACGTGATCACGGAGTATGTGAAGAACAAGACGATCAAGCCGGAGCAGGCGGTCACCCGCCTCGCCGAGGCCGTCGAGAGCGCGCGTTGAGAGACGCCGCGTCACCGCGAGCAGGGCGGACGACGACACCAGAAATGGTGCGCCGGCTGCCCGAGTATCTGACGATCTGGGTACCGCTGCTGTTGTCGGCCGCGCACCTCGTTTCGTTTTCGCTGTGGACCATCTGGATCTCATTCACGCCGTCCACGCTGGTCCCGGTGTCGGGCTGGGTCGGTTTGCGCAACTACACCTCGGTTTTGGCGTCGCGGAACTGGCAAATCGCCTTCGACAATCTGCTGCTGTTCGGCAGTGCGTTCGTGCTGCTCAGCCTGGTGACAGGTCTCACACTCGCGATCCTGCTCGATCAGCGCATTCGCGGCGAGAACGTACTGCGGTCCATCTTCCTCTACCCCCTGGCGGTATCGTTCGTGGTCACCGGCACGGTCTGGAGCTGGCTGCTCAATCCCGGCATCGGGATCCAGAAGCTCGTCCACGATTTCGGCTGGACTTCCTTCCGGTTCGATTGGCTGATCGACCGCGACATGGCGATCTGGACGATCGTCATCGCTGCGATCTGGCAATCCTCGGGCTTCGCCATGGCGCTCTTCCTCGCCGGCCTCAGGTCCGTCGATGCCGACCTGATCAAGGCGGCGCAGATCGACGGCGCCGGACCGGTCCGGATGTACCGGCGCGTCATCCTGCCGACGCTTTGGCCGATCACCATAACTGTCATCGTGATCCAGCTGCAGTTCGCCATTTCGACATTCGACCTCGTCCGCGCGCTGACCAACGGCGGCCCTGGAATCGCGACCCAGTTGCCGGCCCTTGTCGTCTACGACCTGATGTTCCAGCGCAACCTGCTCGGCCGGGGGGCGGCGGCGGCCGTGCTGATGTTGCTGATTCTTCTCTCGGTGCTTCTGCCGTACGCGGCGCGGCAATATCTCCAGCAACGTCGGGCCCCCCATGCGTGATCGAACCTTCGCGCCGAGCCGCATGCTGATTTATCTCGTCGTTTCGCTGATCGCGGCGGCGTGGCTCGTACCACTGATCGTCGTCGTGCTGAATTCGCTGCGCAGCAATGAGGAAATCGTCCAGACCTCGATGATCGGCTGGCCGCGGCAGTGGGCCTTTGGCAACTACCTCACAGCCTGGTCCGACTTCTGCGTGGCGCAGACCTGTGTCGGCATCCGCCCCTACATGTTGAACTCCGCGCTCGTCACCATTCCCGCGACGATCTTTTCCACCCTGCTTGGTGCGGTCGCCGGTTACGCGGTTTCGCTCTGGCGCTTTCGCGGCGACAACTGGATCTACGGCATCGTCACGCTGGGCATCTTCCTGCCGCAACAGATGCGCTTGCTGCCCTGGACCATCGTGTTGCGCGATACGGGCCTGATGAACACGCTAACGGGCCTGGTGCTGATCCACACGATCCAGGGACTCTCCTTTACCGTCCTGTTCTGCCGAAACTACTACGTTGCCATCCCGCAGGAGTTGATCAGGGCCGCGCGCATCGATGGCGCGGGGTTCTTTCGTATTTTCTGGCGCATCATTCTCCCACTCTCGCCGCCCATCCTGGTTGTCACCGTGATCTGGCAGTTCACGCATATCTGGAACGAGTTCCTCTATGGCGTGACATTCACGACCGGCCAACAGCAGCCGGTCACGGCTGCGCTGATCGCGCTCTCGGCCGCGGTCGCCGATATCCCGCATCATGGCGTGCAAAGCGCCGCGGTGATGATCGCGGCCCTGCCTACCCTGTTGATCTATCTGATCGGTGGCAAATACTTCGTACGCGGCCTTACCGCCGGCGCCGTGAAATGAAGGGGAAGTCATTGAAGGGGAAGTCATGGCAGCGTTGAGCATTCGTGCCCTGTCGAAGCGGTACGCCAATCTGGAAGTGTTGAAGGGGATCGACCTCGACATCGAGAGCGGTGAATTCACCGTGCTGGTCGGGCCATCCGGCTGCGGAAAATCCACCCTGCTCAACGTCGTGGCCGGGCTGGACCGTCCCAGCGCGGGGACCGTGGAAATCGGCGGACGGGTCGTCAACGACATCGCGCCGAAGGACCGCGACATCGCGATGGTGTTCCAGTCCTATGCGCTCTATCCGTCGATGACGGTGCGCCAGAACATCACCTTCGGCATGGAATGCCGCCATGTTCCGAAGGCGGAGCAGGAGAAGGCGCTGGCGAATGTCGCGCGGCTGCTGCAGATCGAGCCGTTGCTCGGCCGCAAGCCGTCGCAATTGTCCGGCGGCCAGCGCCAGCGCGTGGCGATGGGCCGCGCCCTGGTGCGCGATCCCCTGCTGTTCCTGTTCGACGAACCGCTCTCCAACCTCGACGCCAAACTGCGCGTCGAGATGCGGATGGAGATCAAGCGGCTGCACCAGCGCATCGGCGCCACCATCGTCTATGTCACCCACGACCAGATCGAGGCGATGACAATGGCGACGCGGATCGCGGTGATGCATCACGGCGAGGTTCAGCAATTCGCCGATCCGGATACGGTGTACCGCTATCCGGCCAATTTGTTCGTCGCCCGCTTCATGGGCTCGCCGCCCATGAACACGATGCCGGCGCGGCTGGTGGCTGATGATGGCGGGCCGGTGGTGGTGATCGGCGCCGGGCGGCCGGACGAGGTCCGCCTTCGCCCGCAGGGATACGACGCGGCCGCGGCCTTTGTCGACCGCGAAGTGGTGCTGGGCATCAGGCCGGAATGCATTGCCGAGGGCAGCCGCAGTTTTTCGGGCGCATCGGGCGCACCGATCGTCGTCCAGGCGCCGGTCGAGATGGTCGAGCCCACCGGCGCGGAGACCATTGTGTTGCTGCGGCTCGGCGGTGAGCAGGTGCTGGCGCGCATCTCGCCGGACATCAGGCCCGAGCCGGGGGCGCTTGCCGCCTTCGCGCTGGACACGCGTCGGATTTGCCTGTTTGACCCGGTGACGGAGCGTCTGATCGCATGACCCACGCCCTTTACCCTAGCCTTGCGGGTCGCGTCGTGTTGATCACCGGAGGCGCCAGCGGCATCGGCGCCGCGTTCGTCCGGGCATTCGCCGCACAAAAGGCCCGTGTCGCCTTCCTCGACATCGACGCCGCCGCCGGCGAAGCGTTGGTACGCGAGGTAACGGACGCATCCGGCTCGGCGCCGCTGTTCGTGCCTTGCGACTTGCTGGATATCGACGCCTTGCGCGCTGCAATGGAGCAGGTCCACGCCGCGCTCGGCGATACCGCGGTGCTGGTCAACAACGCCGCCAACGATCAGCGCCAGGTGCTTTCAGAGGTGACGCCTGAAGAATTCGACTGGTCGATCGCCGTCAACCTCAAGCACGTTTTCTTTGCCTCGCAGGCCGTGGTGCCGCAGATGCGGGCGCGAGGTGGCGGCTCGATTATCAACATGTCGTCCGTGGCATGGATGCGCGGCGCACCGGGGCTGCCGGTCTACGCGGCGGCAAAGGCGGCGATTGTCGGCTTCACCAATTCCCTGGCCCGGTCGGTTGGACCTGATCGCATTCGCGTCAACGCCATCGCACCCGGCATGGTGATCACCGAGCGCCAGCGCCGGCTGTGGTATCCTGACGAGCAGAAGATCGCCGAGCTACGCACGCGTCAGGATATTCCCGACGCGGTGACGCCCGACGACATCGCGCGCATGGCATTGTTTTTGGCGTCCGACGAAAGCAGCCGAATTACGCGCCAGTGCTTCACGGTCGATGGCGGCCTAGGTTAGCAGGAGACAAAGACATGGCAGGCATTCTTGAGCGCAAGGTGGCGCTGGTAACGGGCGGCGCTTCGGGCATCGGACGCGCGACGTCGCTGGCAATGGCGCGCGAGGGCGCGCGGGTGGCGGTGGCCGACCGCACCGAGGAGAACGCGGCCGGGACCGTCGCCCTGATCAATGCGGCCGGCGGTCAGGCGATTGCGATCGGCGGCGACGTCACCGCGGAAGCCGACGTTTCGGCGATGGTCGCGCGCACCGTGGCGGCCTATGGACGGATCGACTGCGCCTTCAACAATGCCGGCGTTGCCGGAGGATCGGTTGGCCCCGGACGCCAGTGCCTGCACGAACTCAGCCAGATCTCGTTCGACACCATGCTCGCGATCAACCTCACCGGCGTGTGGCTCTGCATGAAGCACGAGATCGTGCAGATGCTGGCGCAAGGCGGTGGCGGCGCCATCGTCAACACCGCCTCGATCGCCGGGCTGATCGGTCTGGCGACATCCGGGCACTATGTGGCGGCGAAGCACGGCGTGGTTGGGCTGACAGAGACCGCGGCGATCGAGTATGCGCAGGACGGCATCCGCGTGAACTGCGTCAATCCCGGCTATATCACAACACCCATGACCAGGGAGGTGGTGGAGACGCGGCTCGATGCCACGTTGGCGAAGGTGCCGATGAACCGCATGGGCGTGCCCGAGGAAATCGCGGAAGCCGTGGTCTGGATGTGTTCCGACAAGGCGTCGTTCATGACCGGCGCGTCGCAGGTGGTCGACGGCGGGTATTTCGCGGCGTAGCATCGCCGAAAATACGGGAGGCTTTGTTGAAAGTCTGGCAAGTCGAACGCGAGTGGTCGATCGACGCCTTGGAACTGGTCGATCGGCCGGAGCCCGAACCGGGCCCCGGCCAGGTCGTCGTCCGAATGCGTGCGGCATCGCTGAACTATCGCGACCTTCTGACCGTGACGGGCCAGGGCGGCGCCTACAGGCTTCCGCTGATCCCATTCTCCGACGGAGCCGGCGAGATTGCCGCCGTGGGGGCCGGCGTCAGCCGGGTCGCGGTCGGCGATCGTGTGTGCCCGATGTTCTTTCAATCCTGGTTCGACGGCGGGCCTTCAGCCAGCGGCCGCCGCCTCGCGCTTGGCGGAACGCGCCCGGGTGTGCTGCAGGAACTGCTGCTGCTTGACGCCGAAGGCGTCAGCCGCATTCCCGATCATTTGAGTTTTGTGGAGGCCGCCACGTTGCCATGCGCTGGGCTCACCGCCTGGCGGTCGCTGTTCGACGAATCCCATCTGCGGCCCGGTCAGACCGTCCTGGTGCAGGGCACCGGCGGGGTTTCGATTTTCGCGCTGCAGTTCGCCAAGCTGTCGGGCGCCACTGTGATCGTGACGTCGTCGAGCGACGAAAAACTCGAACGCGCGAAAGCGCTGGGCGCGGACCATACGATCAACTATCGCGCGGTCGCCGAATGGGGCAAGGCCGCCGCGAACTGGGCCGGCGGCGGCGTCGATCACGTCGTCGAAGTCGGCGGCAAGGACACTTTTGCGCAATCGATCGAGGCCGCGCGCGTCGGTGGCACCATCCTCGTGATCGGGGTGCTGTCCGGCTTTTCCCAGCAGATTTCGATCCCGAGTCTGTTCAGCAAGAATCTGCACGTGATCGGGCTCTCCGTCGGCAGCCGAAAAATGTTTGAAAACATGGCCGCGGCGATCGGGCAGAACCGCATGAAACCCGTGATCGACCGAACGCTCGGTTTCACCGAAGTGCCGGACGCGCTGCGGCTGATGCAGCAGGCCGGCCATTTCGGCAAGATCACGATCGCGTTTCCGTAAGCTGAGGATTTTGTCTCCGCGCGCGATGCGAAGCTTAGACGCTCGCCGCGAAGAGATCCCAGCGACCCGGAAGGCCTTTCAGTTCATGCGATCCGCGTTCGGAGAACTTCAGGCCCGCGCCGGCCACCAAGTCGGTGACGACTCTCGATACCAGAACCTCGCTGGGACCACATTCCCCCATGACGCGGGCCGCCGCGTGCACGGCGACGCCGCCGATATCACGACCTCTCATTTCGACCTCGCCGGTATGCAGCCCCGCGCGCAGCGGCAATCCAATCTGCTTGGCCGCCGTTTCGAATGCCAGGGCACATCGAACGGCGCGACCCGGTCCGTCGAACGTCGCCAGAATTCCATCGCCCGTGGTCTTGATCAAACTTCCGCGATGCTTCTCGATCATCTGCCTTGCGATTTGATCGTGGCTATCCAGCAATCTCCGCCATGTCTGGTCGCCCAATTCGGTGGCGCGGCGCGTCGATTCAACGATATCGGTGAAAAGAACGGTGGCTAACACCCGCTCAAGACTGTCCGATGAGCTTTCGCGGTGTCCCGTTACAAATTCTTCGACGTCACCAATCAGCGTATCCACATCACCGGTCCAGAATGCGTGATTGCCTCCTTCGTACTCGATGAATTTTGCAGCAGGTATCTGCGCTGCAAGATTGCGACCATGCTCAATGGGAACGAGGGTATCGCTGCGCCGATGAAGCACCAGCGTCGGCACGCGCACGCTGGGAAGAATCGGCCTGATGTCGATGAGGATATTCAACAGGCCGAACGCCTTGTAGGTTCCCGGACTTGCCGATAGCCGCTGGAACTTCGCAAACTGGGCAACGGCTTCGGGATCCGCTGCTTGATCGGGGATCAGCTGCTTGATCATGGCTCCGGTCCCCCAAAGCCTGACGCGTTCCAGGATCATTGCTTCCGTGGCGAATGCCTTCGGATAGCCGCCGAAGAGAATGAGATGCGACACCCGGTCGGGATGGGTGGCGGCAAACAGGGCGCTCATCGGGGCGCCTTCGGAGAAACCCCAAAGCACGGCTTGGCGTGATCCGATGTCGTCCATGATGGCACGAACGTCATCTATGCGCTGTTCAAGCGGCGGAGTGCCGGAAAGCCTGTCTGATAATCCCTGACCTCTTTTGTCGAATGTGACGACGCGTGCGAATGTCGAAAGGCGGCGCAAAAAGGCCGTGTATCCTGGAAGCTCGTGTGAAAATTCGACATGGGACACGATCCCGGGAACCATGAGAATGTCGATGGGGCCGCCGCCCATGGTCTGATATGCGATGTTTGTATCGCCGCTGAGCGCGTATCGCGTGGTAGGCAATACGAAGTCATTCATGGGTCCGCGCGCTGTTTATTGCAGTCCTCGGTCTTCTCGAAGGACGAACGGCATCGAGCTCGGCTCCGATCGTCGTCCTTTGCGTGCACCCGCCGGCTCACGCCGGCGGGCTTCTCCAATTGCACGGAATGCCTTTGCCCTTCACGCGGCGGTCTTTACCGCGCCAGTGGCGCCGATCTGTGCGAGCATCGTCAGCATGTCGAAATAGTGCGAGGCGCTCTTGGCCTTGCCACCCTCGACCTGGACGACCTGACAAGCCGGCACTTCGATCGGCTTGTTCGAAGGCGGAATGGTACCTGTTGGTGTCTGTAGCGGGCCCGTGTGCGTGCCTTTCCACACCAGCTCGAGAATCGCGGTGTCCCCGCTCGCGAACTCGCGCACGAATGTGGCTTTCGAATCGGGGAACGCCTTGGCCCACCCCTGCCAGGCCTCGATGATCTCGCCGGCGCCCGTGATGCGACGGTTCGTTCCCTTCTCGTCGTACACGGCGTTGGCAGCCAAGATGTCCTTGGCCTTGCTCCAGTCCTTTTCGTTGTATGCGATGACTGCGGCCTTTGCGATATCAATTGCATTCGCCATGATAATGCTCCTTGTGAGCCGGCGCCGATCGGCGCTGAGCATTGCAATCCCCCAGCACGCCAAATTCTAGCACGTTGAGGCGAACAGGCGAGCGAGAACCGGCCCTCCTAGTTTGAAATGCGGTGGCGCAATGTCCGCTGAAGGGAATAGCCGCTGTTGGACCCAAAGGGACATTGGACCCCACCCAAATATACTTCCTTCGACCGCCGACAACACCTTCCAAGCATCGGGCTTGGACAGATACACTTCCCCCGCATCCTGATCCTGGGAGGCGGGCATGAGACGGCGCGAGTTCATTGGGATAATCGGCGGCGTGGCCATGTCTCCAATCGCTGGGCGGGCGCAGCAGCCAGCGAAGATGAAGCGGCTCGCACTAGCTGACCCTGCGCTAAAGGTTGCCGACATGCGGATTGGAGGCGACCCGGGTTACACGTTGGGTCTTCAGGAACTCCAGCGCCTTGGTTATATCGAAGGTCAGAATTTGATCATCGACAGGTTTTCGGCTGACGGGACACGGGAATATGGCGACCTCGTAGCCAAAATCGTCAGCGCGCATCCAGACGTGATCTTTGCTTTGGGTACGTCGATCACACTCGCATTGAAAGCGGCGACTGGCACAATTCCCATCGTTGCCATCACTGGCGATCCGATTCGATTTGGAGTGGTATCCAGCCTGTCGCATCCGGGCGGAAACGTTACGGGGGTTAGCGTTGATGCTGGCGTTGAACTTTGGGGTAAGCGTCTTGAACTGCTTGCCGAAGCCATCCCAAAGGCTCGCAACGTGCTTTTCGTCTCAACGCAAGCGGGTTGGGAGGCTGCGGGCGGCAAGGAGACGCGGGAGGTAGCTCAAAGACTCGGTATTGCGTTAGCGCATGCGCCCGTGTCCACTCCGGTCACTGAACAGGCATACAGCGACGCTTTTCAAGCCATCCAGCGGGACCAAGCCGATGGACTTGTGATTGCAAATATTACTATCGCCTACGCTCATCGCTTTCTTCTCGTTAAACTCGCCCAGCAAATCGGTCTCCCGACGATGTTTGTTTTTCGCGAGCAGGTGGAAGCCGGAGGATTGATGTCTTATTCCATGGACCACAAGAACGCCATTCGGGTCGCTATTGCGCAGGTGGCTGAGATATTTCGCGGTGGCAAACCAAGCGAGATGCCGTATGTCCAAGGGACGCGATACGAGTTTGTGATTAACCTGAAGGCCGCAAAGGCAATAGGTCTCACGATTCCTCCGGCATTACTCGCCCGCGCCGACGAGGTGATCGAATAAAGTCGCCTATTGGCACTTTTTGGACATGGCTGATCTGGCGGGCGATGGCCGCTTCTGAGTGAAAAGCAGACATCGTTATTATTCGATTTGCGACTGGCCGCTCATGGCGCAAAGCAGTCGCTTCGCAAGCGAGCCGGGACAGTTGCGCAGGAGCATGCACTAAGATTTGAGTCGCCTCACAGCAGCCGGTCCTCTATGGATTGCCCATGTCTCGCCTCGTGTTTGCATTGATTGCTGTCGTCTTCTCACTCCTGCCGGTCGTCGCGCAGGCTGCGCCGGCTCATAAGCGGCCGGCGCCGCGCTGGCAGGGCTACGGCTTCCTGCCGGGCTATCATCAGCCGCCGAACAACAGCCGCCCGGCTTACACCCAGAGAGCTGCGGTTTTGCGCGCAGCGCGCCGCAACCAGCGGCCCTGGTATATCGATCCGGTGCCACGCTATTACGGGTACGATGGCGCCTGGCGCTATTTCGGCCGGCCGGGCTTTTACGGTGGCCGCTACAATGGCGGCAGTTTTGGCCCGTGCTGGACGCGGACGCCGGTCGGAGCGGTCTGGAACTGCGGCTGATCGAGCTGTTGCCTGACGACCCCGCCCGCTGCCGGTCAAGGGCCAGGGAATACACGTCCCCTGCCTTGAGTCGTCCACATTGACGATGGATAAGCAGCCGGATTATGGCGCTGGTTTATTGAACAATGGGCATTTGGGGGACAATGACGCGACGCGCCGTTGGCGGACTGGCCGCTGGCTTTCTGCTGCTGGCCGCGCCCGCGATGGCCGCCGAATCGCCGGCTGACCTGATCTCCGGCTTCCGCCTCAAGCATGGCCAGGTCCGCGTCGTGCGCGATGCAACCCTCGACCGCATCGCGATGGATCAGGCGCGGGCGATGGCGGCGAAGAATGAGCTCAGCCATGAGGTGCTCGGCCCGTTCACCAGGCGGGTCGCGCCGGCGGGTGCGGGCCGCGCCGCCGAGAACATTGCCTATGGATATGAGAGTTTCGAGAAGACGCTCGGCCAGTGGATCGACTCCTCCGGACACCGCAAGAACCTGCTCTTGCAAAATGCGTCACGCGTCGGGATCGCGAGCGCCAGGGATGCCAGCGGCAAGCGCACCTACTGGGCCATGGTGATCGCCGGCGATTACGAGCCGAAGCGGCCCAAGGGCAAGAACAAGAAAGAGACGGAGCCGCTTGTTGCTGTGAAACGTGACGCCGCTCCCGCATCCCGGCCAAAATCAAGCGACTGCCGCATCAAGATACTCAGCCTTTGCATTTGAGGCGGAGTGCGGCGGCTGACGGATAACACCCGCAAGCCAACATCGGCAAAAAGTCACCTGCGGCGAAATTGCACGCATGTCGAGGAACCCCACACAGCGTGCATCCTGCGTGTCGGCGGCCGTCGCGCTCCGGGTTCCCGCACCTTCGGCGCTGGAACGTTAGCCGTGCACCGCGATTGATCCCACTCTATCCGAAAAGGACAATCGAGATGGGTTGGATTTCACGGACGATCGGGCAAGGCCGGCGGGCGGCGCTTCTGGCGCTATCCGCCATCATCTTCCTTCCGGACAAGCTCGCTGCACAGGGAGTACCGGTTGAAACGGGATCGCATATACCGGTTGCGCTGTGGTTCGTCGGCGCCGTCGTTCTTGGCCTGGCGATAGCCTACGGCATCATGCGCAATCGGAGCCGGACCCGCGCCGAGAAGCAGATCACGGACCAGGCCACCAAGGATAATTACGCCGAAGAAGAGCGCGACCGGGTAAGGACGCACGGGAGGTGAAATAGAGGACGCCGACCTAGCCCCCTGCTGACGCGCAAACCGGCACCAAAGCAAGCGGAAGCGCGCTCCAGATCACGCCAATCGCGGACAGGAGCGCGAGCAGCAGCGTGGTCTTGCGGAGGAATGTTGCATCGGTTTGCTCCTCCGGCGCATCTTGCACGCGCCGTATTGAAACGGCGGCAAGCATCGCAAGGGCGCCAAGCGTCGCGATCGTAGCCGCCGCCCCCATCCACATCATCGCGCGACCAGAGCCGACCGGCGGCGTGCAGATCAGCGCCTCAGCGCCGTACAGCACAACAAGATGCAGGAACCACACGACTGGCCCAACCAGGAGCCACAGTAAATCTGCTAGAGACCGGGTTTGCGGCGCGCTCATGCGATCCTCGGAAAGCCGTGCACGAGCAGCAGGCCGAACAGGCCTTGCGCGACCGTGTAATGCCAAAGCAGCACGAGATTGTCGAAGACGACGCGGCGTCTGAGGTTGAGCATGCCGGCGAGGCTGCGCGCGATGGCGAAGCCCGCCATCACGACAAGCGTCAGCACGAGCTGGAATTGCAGGAACGACGCCATGTAGGCAAGCGCGCCATGTGCATCCGCGTCAGGGCGTAGCCCGGCTCGCCAATGCGACAGGACGTCGGCGCCGAGACTCCCGCCAAGCAACAGAACCGCAACGGCGATCGCGCCGATGAAGGCGACGCCGTTGCGTGACGGGAGAAAGCGACCCGCGAGGAGGATCAGGCCGCTGCTCGCGGCGAGCAGCGTCGCCGCGAGGATGGGCCACCATGACGGCGGCATTTGCCCCGGTTTCGGCCAGACCTGCGGCGAGACCGTCCAGAGGAAGAGATAGGAGAACACGAAAGACAGATAGAGCGATCCTGCGACTACCAGGAGCACGACCATCGCCCACCACGAATGCGAGCGCGGACCGCTGAGATAGGTCGAGACCTTGATGCCATGGCCGATCTCGGCCCGGGGCAACGGTGCTGGATCGCTGCTCCACATCCAGACCAGGATCATCAGAAGCGCGAGCGCACCGGAAACAAAGGCGAGCATCACGTATTTCACGGTGAGCAGCATGAAGAAGCCGGCCGTGAACACCGCGCCAAGCAGCGGCGGCCAGCCGTCACCGGGCAGGCGCTGCAGCGCTTCCGGTACGGCTTCGATCGGCGAGGTGATGATGGTTTCGCGCTGCCCCGTCACCGTGCCCGGCAGATAGTGGCGCCCCTCTTTCGATTGTTCCGACAGCCCCGGCTGATCCCATAACGGATCGCGGCTCGTCACCAGCGGAACGCTGCGCGGCCCGTAGACGTGGTTGTGCATCCATTCGAGCGAGGCGCCCTTCCACACGTCGCCGGCGGGATCTGATAGCGCCGGCCGCAGATTACGAACGAGATCGAGCAGGAAGACCAGCACGCCGGTCGCGAACAGAAATGCCCCGACGGTCGAGATCATGTTGAGCACGCCCCACTCCGCTACCGCCGGATAGGTGTAGACGCGGCGCGGCATGCCCATCAGCCCGGAGATGTGCATCGGAAAGAACGCGACGTTGAACCCGACGAACATCAGCGCGAACGTCACTTTCCCCAGGCGCTCCGAGAGCGGCCGACGGCTGAAGGCAGGCGCCCAGTAGTAGAAGGCGCCGAACAGCGGAAACACCATTCCGCCGACCAGCACGTAGTGGAAATGCGCGACCACGAAATAGGTGTCGTGAACCTGCCAGTCGAACGGCACCATCGCGACCATCACGCCGGTCAGCCCGCCGAGCGTGAAGATGAACAGAAATCCGAGCACGAACAGCGAGGGCGTCGTCAGTTGCATGCGGCCGGCTGCGATCGTCGCGATCCAGGCAAACACCTGAATGCCGCTCGGGATGGCGACCGCCATGCTGGCCGCCGAGAAGAAGCTCAGCGAAAGCGCCGGAATGCCCGTGGTGAACATATGATGCACCCACAGACCGAAGGAAAAGAAGCCGGTGGCGATCAGCGCGACGACGATCATGCGGTAGCCGACCAGCGGCGTGCGCGCCATCGTCGGCACGATCATCGACACCATGCCGGCGGCCGGAAGGAAGATGATGTAGACCTCCGGGTGGCCGAAGAACCAGAACAGATGCTGCCATAGCAGCGCGTCGCCGCCCTTCTGCGGCATGAAGAACGGCCAGCCGAACGCGCGCTCGAGTTCGAGCAGCATCGTTGCGAGTATCACGGCCGGAAACGCGAACGCGATCATCGCCGCGAAGATCAGCATGGTCCAGGCGAACATCGGCATGCGGTCAAGCGTCATGCCGGGCGCCCGCGTGCGCAGCACGCCGACGATCAGCTCGATCGCGCCTGCGATCGCGGAGATTTCGATGAATCCGATACCGAGCAGCCAGAAATCCGCACCCAGCCCGGGCGAATATTGCGCGCCGGTAAGCGGCGGATACATAAACCAGCCGCCCGACGGCGCGACATCGTAGAACAGCGTGCCGAAGAAGATCAGCCCGCCGACGAAGTAGGCCCAGAACGCAAACGCACTGAGGCGCGGAAACGGCAGATCGCGCGCGCCCAGCATTTGCGGCAGCAGCAGGATGCCCATCGCCTCGACCACCGGCACGGCGAACAGGAACATCATCACGGTGCCGTGCATCGTGAAGATCTGGTTGTAGGTCTCCGGCGACAGGAAGGTATTGCTCGGCACCGCGAGCTGAAGGCGCATCAGCAGCGCAAGGATTCCTGCCAGCAGGAAGAACAGGACCGCGGTACCAACGTAGAAATAGCCGACGACCGTGTTGTTGACCGCGGTGATGATCCGCCAGCCTTTTGGCCGTTCCCAGGCGGCCTCGAGCGCTTCCAGTTCCCCCTTGGGGCGCGGCAGCTTGTTCGGGTGGCCGGCGAGGCGCGCTTGTGAAGGCTCGCTCATCGCAGGCTCATGAGATAGCTGACCAGCGCGGTCTGCTCGGCGGGCGAGAAGATGCGAAATTCCGGCATGCGGTTACCCGGCTTGAGGTGCTGCCCGTCGCGAATGAAGCGCGCGAGATTGTCGGCCGTGAGCGGCAACGTGTCGATGGCGACAGAGCCGCGCGCCGCCAGATGCGTCAGGTCCGGACCGATCGCGCCCGCCGCGCCGGTGCCGCGCACCGCATGGCAAGTGCCGCAACCGGCCGCCATGAACAGGGATTGGCCGCGCCGCTCCACGTCGGTTGAGGCGGTAGCCGACGGCCCGGCCTCGCGCGCGAACCATGCCTCGTATTCGTCGCGCGGCATGGCAACGACGTTGAAACCCATCAGCGCGTGCGGGCCGCCGCAATATTCCGCGCATTGCCCGCGATAAACACCGGCACGTTCGGCGGTGAGCCGCAGGCGCGTAATCCTGCCGGGCAGCATGTCGACTTTGCCGCCGAGGCTTGGGACCCAGAAACTGTGGATCACGTCGGCCGCCTTGAGCGTGAAGTCGACCGGCTGTCCGACCGGAATTCGAATCTCATTGGCGCTCGTGGCCGGCGTTGGACCGTCGTAAACGACGCGCCACCACCATTGTTCGCCGGTCACCTCGATCCGCATGGCATCGTCTGTATGTCCGGTCTGGGCGCGCGTGAGCCAGACACCACAGAAGAGCAGGATCGTGAGCGTGACAACCGGCAAGGCAAGACCGAACACCATGATGGTGCGCTCGCGAGCGAGCGCCTCACGGATGTGCGGCGTGCCGCGTATGGCGAGCCAGAGCGTAGCGATAACCAGCGCAAGGATGACCGCGCCGAATGCGAACAATACCCAGGCAAGCGTGGCGATTTGGCCGGCCTGTGGGCCGTGCGGCGCAAGCACGGACTGAAGGGTGCCGCTCATCGCCGAGCTCCGGCATGCGCATCGACCGAAGCGTAGTATGCCCCGACGTCCTCGATCTGCCGATCGCTCAGCGCGCGGGCGATCGGCGCCATGATGGTTTCGGTCGCGGTAGCCGGCGCGAGGCCGTTCTTCCAGAGACGCAAGCGATTGAGCAGGTAGGCGAGATTTTGCCCGGCAAGGCGAGGATAGGTTTTCAATGCCTCCTGGCCATGGCAGCCGGCGCAGGCCGGGACTAGCGCTGCCGGATCGCCATTCTCCGCGAGAGCGCGGCCACGCGCGATTGCCGATGCATCCGTTGGTCTTTCCAGGGCGGCCAGCGGTTGAAGCGCCGCGTAATAGTCAGCCACGCGCCTGAAATCGTCGCCGGCAAGGGCGCGCGCGACCGGCTGCATGATCCCGCTGGCGCGCTGCGCACTCGCGTAAGTCTCGAGCGACGCGACGATGAATTCCGCCGGCTGGCCGTGCAGGATCGGAACGAGAGCGCTTGCGGGCCTTGCGTCGCCGGCGCCATGGCAGCGCGCGCAGGCGCCGACCGCGGGAGCCGTCGTCTCGCTCGTCGCCAAACTCTGGCCGCTCTGCGGCGGCACCGCCAGGCCTCCAAGCGCGAGTTCACGGTATTGCGCGGCGTCGAGGCCCGGCAGCCGGCGCAGGAACGCGGCGAGCGCCCACACTTCGTCGTCGCGCTGCTGCACCGACCACGCCGGCATGCCGGTGTATTTGATGCCGTGCTTGATGATCCAGAACAGCTCCCGGTCGCGCCACGGCCGCATGTTGGTCGCAAGATCGGGCGGCGGCGGCAGCATGGCCCGCGCGATCGGGCTGATCGGGACACCCGGAGCGCCATGACAATAGGCGCAGCCGCTGTGGAAATGCGCGGCTCCGAGCGTCACGAGATCGGCATTGCCGAGCGGCGGGACCTCGATGCCGATCGCGTGCGTCTTGACCGAATTGCGCATTGCGAACGTCAGCAACCATTCGGTCACCGCCCAGTGCCCGCGACTGGCCGCGACGCTGTAGAGACCCGACCACATGAACAGGAAACCAAGCAGCAACGCCGCCAACCCGGCCAACAGGATGAAGCGGATACGCAACTGCGGGGGGATGCGCATGCTAGCCGGCGGTTCGCTGGATCGGCGGCACCGCACGCGGCGGTTCGTCCGCGCCAATCAAATGAACCGTCATGACCACGGCCGCAACGAGATAGCTCAACGGACAGGCTGCGAGCATCAAGAGACCCGCGAGATGCTGGTCGTCAAGCCCGTGCGCGGCATGCGCTCCAGACCCGTAAAGCGCGCGCGGCGCGAACACCAGGAGCGCCGCGAGCAGGCAAAACAGCTTTGCGGTGAGCAGAAGGGCCGGAATGGCCTGCCAGCGGGAGGGACCGGACAACGAGAACAGCGACATCCAGAACGCCGTCGCGGCCAGCAACAGGGAGGCGTGCGATGCGATCATCGCACCCGGCACATGCGCGGCGACGTTCTGCACCACCGGCAAATGCCAGGCCCACAGCAGGGCGATCTGGGCAAAGGTCGCAGGCCACAGCAGGGATGCGCCCCGCAGGGCAACCTTCCACCGCGTAAGCCCGATCGCGGCCAGCAGGGGCGCGGCGACATTCATGACCAGGATATGTACCGCCATGTGCCGCGCGTGGGGACCAAATTCCATCAGGGCAGCGAGAACAGCGCCAACCCCGAGAACGCCAGAGCCGCTCGCGAGGAGAGCAAGGACCTGCGGAGATCGAGATTGCATGACCCCTCATGGCTGGAAAGCGCGGACCCAAAGCGACGCAACGAAGTCAACGGCGGAGGCATGAATTGGTTTCATGACAGATTGACCCGGGCCACGGTAGGATCGCCCGGTCAGTCGAAGGCGACGTCCATGGCAATTGGTATTCCCTCGCGTATCCGCCTCCGCTTCACGGCCGGAGTGGTTTCGGCGGTCTGCGCATTTCATGCCGCGCTTGCGGCGTCGGCGGCGTCGGACCAGGTGTCGCTCGGCGAACAGACGGTGCATTGGAGCACCGTCAAATATGCGACCGCCGGGGAGAACGGACTGGTCAAGGGCTCGGTCGACAACAACACCATCATCGATCGCACGTTCAAGGGCCGCGTGATCGAGAACCGTTATCTGAAGGTCGTGCTGCTGCCCGAATTCGGCGGGCGCATTCTTTCGATCATCTACAAGCCGACCGGCCATGAACAGCTGTATCGCACCGAAGTGGGTGTGCCCTACGGAATGGGCGAAGGCAATTTCTATTACGACTGGCTGATGGTGTATGGCGGCATCTTCCCCACCTTTCCGGATGCCGAGCACGGCAGGACGTGGCCAAAGCCGTGGGATTTCAGGGTTGTGAAAGAGAGTGCCGACGAAGTGACGGTGTCGATGTCGCTGACGGATAATTTCGAGTACCCGGCGGCACCGGAGAAATTCAGGAAGGGATCGAGCGGCATCGAAGCGACTTACTTTGTGACGCTGAAGGCCGATCGTGCCGCGGTCGATACGCGCCTGGTGCTGAAAAATCCAAACGACAAGACGATCCCGTATGAGTACTGGACCTGCACGACGCTGGCGCCGGGGTCGGATCCGAACAATCCCAAGACCACCGGCGGCGCCGAGATCATCGCGCCGATCGCAGCCTACCGCACGCCCGCCTGGTCGAAGAATATATCCGAGGGCGACGCGGGTGCCGGCGCGGGCACGAGCCGATTCGAAAAGCTGCGCTACTTCAGGAGCTGGCCGACCATGGGCATCGCCTATGCGGCGCCGGATATGCAGGGCGGCAATTTCTGGGGCGTGATCAACCACGACAACGAAGAAGGGATCATCCGCATCGCGGACAACACGATCACGCGCGGCCTGAAAATGTGGACGTGGGGATTTCCCTCGTTCACGAACGAAACCGACCAGCGCAAGGATCCGCACCCGGTGCGGCCTTACGTCGAGTTATGGGCGGGGGTGTCGGACGAGTTTTTCCACAGCGCCGAGTTTCCGGCGCGGAGCGAGGTGTCGATTCCGGAAACCTACAGTCCGACCGTCGGCATGAGCAACGTGACGCATGCCAACGCGAATATCCTGATCAATCTGGTCGCCGAGGCGTCCGGCGCCACCCTTCAGTTCTTCAGCATTGAACCTGGGACGCCGCTGCGCATCAGTATGAGACGCGGCGGCGCTGTCCTGTTCGACGATGCCGTGACGGCCGACCCGAAAAATGGAAATCGCATTTTTGCGCCGATTCCTGCAGGCAGCGGCGCCGAGCCGGTCCAGCTGACGATCAGGACCGCTGACGGCAAGGAGCTGATCGCGGCCACAGCCGGGGTGAAGTGACGCGGGAGGAGCCCGCGCCCTCTCCCGCTTGCAGGGCGAGATGGATACCGGCGATGTGAATCAGACACCTTCGACGCCAACCAGGCGCGCCGAACTGCAGGCGTCCCGGATGCTTTTCAATCCCTGATAGGTCGGACCGTCATAGAACGCCTCCCAGGCGGCGACGGAGGGAAATTCCAGCAGCACAATCCGGCGCGGCTCCCAATCCCCTTCATAGACCTTGTGGGGGCCGCCGCGCGCCAGATATCTGGCGCCGGCCGCCTCAAGCGCCGGCTTCACGCCCGACATGAACGCCTGGTATTGCGTGGCGTCCCTGATTTCGACATCGAAGATCACGTAAGCAGGCATTCCATTTTACTCCCTGTTTCGCGGGCAGCTTAGCGGCGAGCGCAGCGGTTCGAAAGGCGTGCGGACCCATGTCCGCATTTGCCTGGTTTCGCCGGTTTTGCTACCGCCTGCCGTCTGCTAACGAGTACGGCAGTGCCGGCATCTTCAAGTGCCGGCGTTCAGCAATGGAGGCGCGAGCAATGATTGAAACAATTGGCATCATCGGGGCGGGTACGATGGGTAACGGCATCGCGCAGGTCTGCGCCGCGGCGGGGCTGAAGGTGACGATGATCGACATCTCGGATGCCGCAGTGGCGCGGGGGATGGCGACGCTGACCGGCAGCCTGGAGCGCCTCGTCAACAAGCAGAAGATGACCGATGCCGACCGGCAGGCCGCGTTGGCGCGCATCACCTCGACGACGGACAATTCAAAGCTTGCCAATTGCGACCTCGTGATCGAGGCGGCAACCGAGCGGGAGGATTTGAAAATCAAGATCCTCAAGGACCTTTGCGCGACGCTGAATCCGCGCGCGATCGTCGCGACCAACACTTCCTCAATTTCGATCACCAAACTCGCTGCCGCGACCGACCGTCCGGACCGTTTCATCGGCATGCACTTCTTCAACCCGGTGCCGCTGATGGCGCTGCTGGAGTTGATCCGCGGTTTGCAGACGTCCGACGACACCCACGCCCTGGCTGAAGAATTTGCAAAGCGGGTCGGCAAGGTGCCGATCACGGCGAAAAACAGCCCGGGCTTTGCGGTCAACCGCATCCTGTGCCCGATGATCAACGAGGCGATCTTTGCGCTGCAGGAAGGCATCGCGACCGCCGAGGACCTCGACGCCGGCATGAAGCTCGGCTGCAACCATCCGATCGGCCCGCTGGCGCTGGCCGACATGGTCGGCCTCGACACCATGCTGTCGGTCATGGAGGTATTCTATGAAGGCTTCAACGACCCGAAATACCGGCCCGCGCCGCTGCTGAAGGAAATGGTCGCCGCCGGCCATCTCGGCCGCAAGACCGGCAAGGGATTTTATAATTACGGCAAGTCCGCGTAGAGCGGAGCTTCCTTTTCTTACCTCGCCCCGCTCTTGCGGGGAGAGGTCGGATCGCATCGTAGATGCGATCCGGGTGAGGGGCTACAGGTCCTTCAGTTAGCACCGCCGTTGCGGATAGAGCCCCTCACCCCAACCCTCTCCCCGCAAGAGCGGGGCGAGGTTCATCGCTAAAACTCCGAATGTCCCTGCGGATCGACCAGCCGGTTGATCCGTTGCGCCGCGGCCATCGCGAACCGCACCGTCATCAGTTTGCGGGTCGGCGCGGCCAGGCGATGCTCGGGCGCCTCGCAGTGCAGATGGGCGCCATAGGCATCGGCCACGATCAGGCCGGTGCCCTCAGGGAAAATCTCGCACGGCAGATCCTGCGTGAAGGCAAAGAACAGCCGGTCGCAATGCATCCGGTAGTCCTGCCATTTCTGGTCGGCGCGCAAATCCTCCACCGACGACTTGATCTCGACGATCCAGATCTCGCTTTTCTCGTTCAGCGCCACCAGATCGGCACGCCGCCCGGACGGCAAGGGCAACTCACTGATGCAGGAAAAACCCAGTGTTCGCAGCATCCTGGCGGTGCCGCGCGCGATTGCGAGCGCGGTCTCCGACTGGCGGCGGTCCGGCGGCGGTACGAGGCTGACCTGGCGGGCGGGCGATTCCATGCTCCCCAGCCTATCCGATTCCGCGGCGGTCGCCATCCAGGCAGCGGCGCGGAATGCGCCGCAAATTCGTACCCAAGGCGCCTTGATTTGGGCCACACGCCACCGCGAAGCCGAGGGAACCTGAGTTCCGAGGGACGGAACACATGGAGGAGAAACCATGAAGCAACGCTTCAGGGCTCACGGCATCACGCTTCGCTCACTCGCATTCGCTCTCGCTACGCTACCTCTTTCCGCCGGGACTGTCGCAGGCCATCGCCAAACCCACGGTCGAAGTTGCGTTCGTTCTGGACACCACCGGCTCGATGGGCGGCCTGATTGAAGGCGCCAAGCGCAAGATCTGGTCGATCGCGACCGCGATCGTCGATTCCAATCCCGACGCCGAGATCCGTATGGGCCTCGTGGCCTACCGCGACATCGGCGATGACTACGTGACCAGGAAGGTCGAACTCACGCGCGACATCCAGGACCTCTACACCAACCTCCTTGAGCTGAAGGCCCGTGGCGGCGGCGACTGGCCGGAAAGTGTCAACGAGGCGCTCGATGTCGCCGTCAACAAGATGCAATGGACCGACGGCGGCGATGTCAGGCGGATTGTGTTCCTGGTCGGCGACGCGCCGCCGCATATGGACTACGCGCAGGACACCAAATATTCGGTAACGCTGAAAGTGGCGAAGCAGAAGGACATCATCGTCAACGCGGTGCTCGCCGGCAACGCCACCGACACCGAGCGGGTATGGCGCGATATCGCCCAGAACGGCAATGGCCGCTTCATCCCGATCCCGCAGGATGGCGGCCAGGTGGTCGTGATCGAAACGCCTTATGATGAGGACATCATCATCCTGCAGCGGGAGATCAACGGCACCGTGATCCCCTATGGACCGCGGGCGACGCAGAAGCGCACCGAAGACAAGACTCTGCAATTGTCGAAGGTGGCAGCCGCAGCACCTTCGCAGGCCTCCGAGATGGCGAGCTTCATCAACAAGCGTTCCAAGGCAACGGCGGAAGCCGTCACCGGCGACGGCGACCTGGTCGCCGACGTCTCGGCCGGCCGCAGCAGCTTTTCCTCGATCAAGGAGGAAGACCTGCCCGACAATCTGCGCGCGATGAAGCCCGAGCAGCGCGTCGACGAAGTCAACAAGCAGATGAACCAGCGCAAGGCGCTTAACGAGAAACTCGGCGCATTGGTGGCGAAGCGCGACAAATATATCGCCGATGCGCGCGCCAAGGCACCGCCGAACGCGTCATCGTTCGACCGCGTGGTCGAAGATGCGCTGAAGGCGCAGATCAAGCGGTAAGGCCGGCACCATAACCCTTGGCGTGTCGTCGCGGCCTGGTGCCATCGCGCACCGGGCCGGGACGGCGGGCCCTGGGGCGGGATGCCGGCAACCGATCAGGCCCTGCCGAATCCTTTGGCCGAATCTTTTGCTTGGCGAGAGGCCAAAAATCGGCAATCTGCCGCCCATGACCCAGGAAAATCAGAACCAAAATGAAACTCCGCCGAAGGCCGGCGCGATGATCGTTCCGGTGACGCTGTTCGAGCAGAACTGCACCATCATCTGGCACGAACCTTCGAAGAAGGCCGTGGTGATCGACCCCGGCGGGGACGTGCCAAAAATCCAGGCCGCGATCCAGCAGACCGGCGTCACGGTCGAGAAGATCTGGCTGACCCACGGCCATATCGACCATGTCGGCGGTGCGGCCGAGTTGCGCGACGCGCTGGGCGTGAAGATCGAAGGGCCGCACATCGCCGACAAATATCTGCTCGACAATGTCGTATCGAGCGGCGAGCGTTTCGGCATGACCGGCGTGCGCAATTTCGGGCCCGACCGCTGGCTCGACGAGGGCGACCAGGTCTCGATCGGCGATCTCACCTTCAACATCCTGCACTGCCCCGGCCATTCTCCGGGCAGCGTGGTGTTCTACAACAAGGAATTGCGCTTCGCCCATGTCGGCGACGTCTTGTTCGCCGGTTCAGTCGGGCGCACCGACTTGCCCGGCGGCAGCCACGCCACGCTGATCAGTTCGATCAGGGAAAAGCTGCTGCCGCTCGGCGACGATGTCGGCTTCGTCTGCGGCCATGGCGCCGGCTCCAGCCTCGGCCAGGAGCGGATGACCAATCCGTTCCTCACCGGCGAGATGTGAGTCGCAATAACTGCTACTTCATTAGGCCCGCGGCGGTCAGCGCCCGCGTGATGACTTCGCCGACATCAATGCCGCGGCGGCGCGGAGACTGCGCCCGCTTGGCCTGGTGAACCCGCGTCGGGCGCGGCGACAACACCGTGGCCAGATCCGGTTCGGGTGCAGGCACCGGAACCGTCATCGCGATGACGCCGGCGCGTTCGCGCGAGATGCCCGTCGGGTCGACCGGAATGGCCTTGGAAACGGTCTTGGAAACGGCCTTTGAAGCCGCATGAGGCGCTGTCCTGGGTTGACGAATTTGGTCGGTCAGGCCGAAGAAATTCGCAATGTGATAGGACGACGAGATGCCTGCCTCGATCAGGAAGGCACCTTGCTCGCCATAACGCTCGTCATTGTCGGTCGCGCCAAGCGGCGTGCCATGGGCCATATCGGTGATGGTGTAGGATTCGACAACGGTCTCACCGTCGGCATTCCACCAGACCTGACGCGGATAGCCGTCGACGTCGCCCGTCGACATCGGCGCGAGCGGTAATTGATGCACATCGAGCCACTGCTTGACGATCTCATCGGCATTGCCCGGACTCACCGTGCGATCGGCGCTGCCGTGCCACACCGACAATTTCGGCCACGGCCCTTTATGCCTGGACGCGTTACGCACGAGGTCGCCCAATTCGGCCGCGGGACGCGACGGCGACTGCATCATGCCGCTCAACGCTTCACGCACATTGCCGGCAATGCCATATGGCAGGCCGGCGATGACGGCGCCGCCTGCGAACACGTCCGGATAGGTCGCGAGCATGACCGAGGTCATGGCGCCACCGGCGGAGAGCCCGGTCACATAGATGCGGCGTGAATCGATGTTGTGATCGCCGACCATGCGCGCGATCATTTGCCGGATCGACCCGGCTTCGCCGCCGTCGCGCGCAATGTCTTCCGGATTGAACCAGTTGAAACAGGTGTTGCCGTTGTTCGATGCCTGTTGTTCGGGCATCAACAATGCAAAGCCGTAGCGTTCCGCAACTGTCGACCAGCCGGCACCACGATCGTAGCCGGCCGCGGTCTGGCCGCAGCCATGCAGTACGACGACCAGCGCTGACGCGCGCGGAAGGTGCTCAGGTACGAATGAGAACATCCGGAGCGCGCCCGGATTCGAGCCGAAATCGTTAATTTCGACCAGAGGGCTGTGCACAATGCTCCGGCCATACCCCGACAAGCCATTGAAGGCGCTCAGCTTGGGAAGATGGCGGAGAAACTCGACGTTCTTGGTAAGGGACAACTGGCAGCTCCTGGAGGTGATCATCCGTACAACGTCACCTCAACCAGATAGTTGCTGCAGTGCAAAATAAAAAGGCCGTGCACTGTCATTCCCCAAATTTGAATTTTCGTTATCGACGTTAATTTGTCATCCATAGTCGCGCCGCATCCATGTCAGGAATGCGGCACATGCCATGATCGACAAAGCGAACAGCGCGCACGCGGCCAGCAGCGCTAGGCGCGCCGCGCCTGCCGCTTCAATCGCAAAGAACACGGCGCCGATGGCAGCAACGCCCGCGGCATTGGCGATCTGCGCCGTGGTGCCGTACATGCCGGAGCCCGCGCCGGCGCTCGAAGGTTTTACGGTCGAGAGCACCGCGCTCGACAACGGCGCCATCACCAATCCCTGGCCGTAGCCGAAGATCGTCAGCACCAACGCCAACACAATAGCGGAAGGCGCGCTGACCCATTCGATCACGGCCACCAGCGTAGCAAGGCCCGCGAGTTGCACCGCGCAGCCTTCGATCAGTACCCGCGTGCCGCGATGCCTTGCGCGCGCACCGCTGTGGCGCGAAGCGATCACAAAGGTCAGCGCCAGCGGGATGAAGACGAGCCCGGCCTGCAGCGGCGGAATATGCAACGAATTCTGCATGAACATGGTCATGACCAGATAGAACGACAGATTGGCAAAGAAGAAAAAGAACACCGCCGCCAGCCCGCGCATGAACGCAACATCCGACAACAGCGAAAGATCGATCAGCGGCATGCCGCCGTTTCGCGCGACGGCGCGTTCGAGCCGTGGGAATGCGGCGATGATGGCGGCACCCGCCGCCATCACCAGCCACACCCATGGCGACCAGTGCAGATCATGGCCGAACAGCAGCGGACCGATCAGGCACAGCAAGCCCGCGAACAGCACGATCGCACCGGGAATATCCAGCCGCGTGCCGGCGCGGCGTGGCGCCACCGGCATCAGCTTCACAGCGGCGGCAATGATGATGGCGCCGGACGGTACGTTGACGAAGAACACCGCACGCCAGCCGAGGCCGGCGAGATCTGATGTCACCAGAATGCCGCCGAGAAGAAAACCGGCAGCTCCCGCCAGCCCCAGCACGATGCCGTAGATGGCAAAGGCGCGGTCGCGCGAGCTGTCGGCAAACAGCAGATGAATGGTCGCAAGCACCTGCGGCACCATCAGCGCCGCGGTGGCGCCCTGCGCCAACCGCGCCAGGATGAGTTCGGGGCCAGATTGCGCCAGCCCGCACCACAGCGAGGTGACGGTGAAGCCGAACACGCCTGATATGAACACGTTGCGCGTGCCGTGGATGTCGCCAAGCCGGCCGCCGGTAACCACCAGCGTGGCGTAGGCGATCAGATAGACCGCGATCACGGCCTCGATCTGCGCCGTGCTCGCCTGCAGTTCGCCCGCGATGGTCGGGATCGCGACGTTGACGATGAAGGCGTCTACCCCGAACATGAATTGGGCGGAGACCACGATCGCGAGCACCCACCAGCGGCGCGAGGAATCGACGGAGTTATCGAAGGAGTTTGTGACGATCTGATGCATCGACGGCGGCCTTGTCCGAAATCTGTTGCACGCATCCGTTACAGCTTTCGGTCATGCGAGCGATTACCCCGGAGGTAAGCGTCCGGCGAATTTGGCCCGATTGCTGCATGGCGATCGAGGCTTCCTGCAGCTTTTTCAGGCGCTTGCGCGTTCGGGACGGCCTAGATGTACGACTATGACATGCTGGTGATCGGATCCGGCCCTTCCGGGCGCCGCGCCGCCGTGCAATTCGCCAAGCTCGGCAAATCGGTTCTGGTGGTAGAAAAAGGCCGCCGGGTCGGCGGCGTTTCCGTCCATACCGGCACCATCCCCTCCAAAACCCTGCGCGAGACCGTGCTCAATTTGTCCGGCTGGCGCGAGCGCGGCTTTTACGGTCGCTCCTACCGGGTCAAACAGGACATCGCCGCCCAGGACCTGATCGTGCGGCTGCAGAAGACGCTCGATCACGAGGTCGAGGTGCTCGAACATCAGTTCAGCCGCAATCTGGTGCGGACCGCCGCCGGCGAGGGCCGCTTTGTCGGGCCGCACCAGATCGAGATAACAGCCACGAACGGCGAAGCCAAAACCGTGTCCGCCGCCCACATCCTGATCGCCTGCGGCACGCGGCCGTTTCGCCCCGATTACGTGCCGTTCGACAGCAAGACGGTGTTCGATTCGGACGAGATCATCGACCTGCCGAAGCTGCCGCGCAGCCTCACTGTGATCGGCGCCGGCGTGATCGGGGTCGAATACGCCACCATCTTCTCGGCACTCGACGTCGCCGTGACCTTGATCGAACCACGGCCGACGTTTCTCGATTTCATCGACAAGGAACTGATCGAGGAATTCATGCACGAATTGCGCGACCGCAACGTCGCGCTGCGGCTCGGCTCGGCGGTAAATTCGATCGAGCACCACGCCGGCGGCGGCATCCAGACCAAGCTCGCCGATGGCCGCGTCGTGATGTCGGAGATGCTGCTGTTCGCGGCGGGACGCGTCGGCGCCACCGACCGGCTCAATCTCGGCTCGGCCGGGATCGAGGTCGATCATCGCGGCCGCATCACGGTCGATCCTTTGACGCTGCAAACCTGCGTGCCGCATATCTACGCCGCCGGCGATGTGATCGGATTTCCGAGCCTGGCCTCGACCTCGATGGAGCAGGGCCGGGTCGCAGCCTGCCATGCGCTCGGCATGGAGCCATTGGCGCCGCCGGAATTCTTCCCCTACGGCATCTATTCGGTGCCGGAGATTTCGACCACCGGGCTGACGGAAGAAGAGGTGCGGACGCGCGGCATCCCCTATGAGGTCGGCGTCGCGCGCTTTCGCGAGACATCGCGCGGCCACATCATGGGGCTGAACAGCGGCATGATGAAGATGATCTTCTCGACCAAGACCCGCCGCCTGCTCGGCGTGCACATCCTCGGCGAAGGCGCCACCGAGCTGATCCATATCGGCCAGGCCGTGCTCAACCTCAAAGGCACGATCGATTATTTCATCCAGAACACGTTTAACTACCCGACGCTGGCGGAGGCGTACAAGATCGCCGGGCTCGATGCGTGGAACAGGATGGCAAGGTAGATACGAAGCACTCTCCTCGTCATTGCGAGGAGCGAAGCGACGAAGCAATCCATTCTTTCTTTGTGCGGCGCGATGAATTGCTTCGCTACGCTCGCAATGACGGTCGTGGCTCCTTCCGTCATCGCCTCATTTACCTCACACGTGCTCGGCGAGCTCATTTCCGCATGAACGCGAATCCCTTTGTGCGCGACCAAGCAGCGACGCTGCCGTTTCGCCAAGGGATAATCCATGAAATTCGCATCGAAGCTGCTCCTTCCATTGATGGCCGGGGCGCTGGTCGTTTCATTCACCGACGACGCATCGGCAACAAAACCGTGGCCGCCGGGCGTCGGGACGCCGGTCCCGATTGCCGAAGAGGGACAAACCCCGCCCCCGCGCGCGCCCCGGCAGATCTTTCCGGAAAAGCGGGTCCAGCCGCTGACGCCCGAGATCGAAGCGTCGCTCGTTCCAAAGGATAGTTTCAAGGAATGCGATGTCTGCCCCGAGATGGTGGTGGTGCCGAAGGGCTCGTTCATGATGGGCACGCCCGCGGACGAGCCGGACCGCTTCAAGGGCGAAGACCCGGTTCATCGTGTCGGTTTTGCAAAACCGTTCGCGGTCGGCCGCTTCACCATTTCGTTCGACGAATAGAACGCCTGTCTCGCCGACGGCGGCTGCGGCCGCGACAAGGGCGACGACAAGGGTTTTGGCCGCGGCCGCATGCCGGCGCAGGGCATCAACTTCATCGCCGCGAAATCCTATCTGGCTTGGCTGTCGAAGAAAGTCGGCCGCACCTACCGGCTGCCGAGCGAATCCGAGCGCGAATATTTCACCCGCGCCGGCACCTCGACGCCGTTCTGGTTCGGCAGCACCATCACCGCACAGGACGCTAACTACAAGGCATCGATCCCCTATGGCGCCGGGCCGCGCGGAGCGGACAGCAAGGGGCCCGTGGTGGTGGATTCCTGTCCGCCCAACCCGTTCGGCCTGTATCAGGTGCACGGCAACGTGTTCGAATGGACCGAGGACTGCTTCAACAAGCGCTACAACGAAGACACCCCGGTCGACGGCTCACCCTGGCTCGAAGGCAATTGCGAGCGGCGCATGCTGCGCGGCGGCACCTGGGACTGGATGGCCAACATGGTTCGCGCGGGATACCGCGAAAACGGCATCGTGAACGGCGGCGGCTACAGCTTTCGCGTGGTGCGATCGCTGAACGTGCCGGTGCAGTAAGGCAAGGAGCGGCCATGAAATAACAGGCGACGCCGCTGAGTACGGCGCCGCCTGCGGGGCAACTCATTCATTGGAAGCAAGACCCCGGCTCGACCGCCACAGAAGGACCGGGACCTTCGCGTTCTATTCTGGAATGCTGCTGACAGACCTAATCAAAGTTCCTTAAGCCTTGGTGCACCGGGTTCCGTAGAAATACGATGACTCAGGCAGCCGATCTCATCTTGTCCCGGCTAACGAAAACAAGCCCAAACCATCGCGCAATTCATCGAAGGTGGATTGAGTTATCGCGCGCGCCCTAGACGTGCCGGAACGCAACACATCGAGCACGTAGCCGAGATCATTGGACACAGCCTGGCGACGTTCGCGGATCGGCTTCAGCAGCTCTTGCAACACGTCTTCAAGGCGGCGCTTGACCGTCACGTCGCCGAGCCCCCCGCGTCGATACCGCGCTTTCAGTTCATCAACGGAGGCGTGGTCGGTGTCGAACGCATCAAGGTATGCAAAGACAACATTGCCTTCAACGACCCCGGGATCGGATGCGCGCAAGTGATTCGGGTCCGTGTACATGCGATTTACAAAAGCCCTGATCTCGTTGGGCGAGGCTGAAAGCGAAATCGCATTCCCCTGGGATTTGCTCATTTTCGTTTTTCCATCGGCGCCGGGAAGTCGTCCCGTTGACGGAATGAGCGCCTTTGCCTCCACCAACAGCTCACGCCCGACCTGCCGGTTGATCCGGCGAACGATTTCATTCGTCTGTTCGATCATCGGAGCTTGATCCAACCCCACCGGCACGACCGTCGCCTTGAATGCCGTGATGTCTGCGGCCTGCGCCACCGGATAGCACAGGAAGCCCGCCGGAATGTCCCGCTCAAAGCCCCGCATCTGAATTTCATCCTTGATCGTCGGATTGCGCTCCAACCGGGCCACGGAAACAAAATTGAGATACAGCTGGGCAAGTTCGGCAAGCGCGGGCAATGCGGATTGCACGCAAATTGTCGTTTCGTCCGGATCGATGCCGACGGCAAGGTAATCGAGGGCCACCTCCAATACGTTGCTGCGCACTTTTTCGGGGTCGTCGATATTGTCCGTCAACGCTTGTGCATCGGCCAGCAAAACAAACTGCCGATGCGTGCGCTGAAGCGCAACCCGATTTCTCAGGGAGCCCGCATAGTGGCCAAGGTGAAGGGGACCGGTGGTGCGATCACCGGTGAGAATGATTGGTCGCACAGTCTCGACAAGCATATGGCTTCTCCTGAATGGAGCCGCCGCGATTGGAGACTTGCCGGAAGACGACCTTGGCTCACCCGATCACGGCGGCGAAGGTCGTTGAAAAAATAACGCCGTGCCGCTCCCTAGAAGGAGCGCCACCAAAGTGCCTTGAGCTGAATGCATTTGGGCGTCATATGCCTAGCATGCCATCGAAGGCTGCCCTCGGCAAGGCGATACTTGGCGACGCCTATCCCAAGATCTGCCGATGCGCACTTCGGATCATCGTCGCCAAAACCTATCCATGCACAGGCTCCAGCGACCCGGTAAGCGACGCGCGCTGCGACAGCTCGATCCAGTTGCCGTCGGGATCGCGGACCATCGATATCCGCGCCGTGGTCCCGAGCGTCACCGGCGCGCGGGCTTCGCGGCCGCCATGGGCCACCACATGGGCGTGCTCGCGATCGACCTCGAAGACCTGGAACGTAATGTAGCGCCAGCCCTTGCCTTCGAAGGCGGCATCGTGCGGCGCGTCGGCGGCGGGCTCGACGATCAGCACCGTATCGCCCGCCAGAAACGTCAGAACACCATCGGCGCCAGCAGGCTCGCCTGACGGCAGTCCCAACGCTTCGGTGTAGAAACGGCGATGCGCCTCAACGTCGCGCACGCCGAGGCGAATGCCGATGCGCTCGATGCCGTACATGCCGCGTGGCACCAGCACGACACGGTTGCCTTCGGGATCGGCCATCGGCTGCGGCGCGGTCAGGCCATCACGTGCGATCAGCAGCTCACGATAGCCCGACGGCGGATTGTCCGGCAGCGGTTCATAGACCTGATTGATCTTCAGGACCGAGCCGCAGAGATCGTGGCGATGCTGCTTGTAGCCGCGGCGGATCGGCTGCGTGTAATCGAACGGCAGCCCGATCTCGTTCTGCCAGAACGCGAGCGCTGATGGCGCGTGGTTGGTGGCAAAGCCGATGTCGATGTGGGGTTTCGCCAGATTCATTGGATGAGACCGCGATTCATGGTGATCCCTGCGCAAGCAGGAATCCTGATAATTCCGGCCGACGGTATGTCAGCCAAACTTGCGCGACAACCATGCGCCAGCGGCGGGCTTGGAGGATTGCCTTGCCCTGCCCCACCCCGTAGTTTGGAGCTGAGCAATTCCAAAGCACAATAAATCCGGAGAGAAAACCCCATGGCGCGCCTCAAATTCGGAGCCTTTCTCGCCCCGCATCATCCGATCGGCGAGAATCCGCTGCTGCAATTCCGCCGCGACCTGGACTTCGTCGAGCAGATCGACTCGCTCGGCTTCGACGAGTTCTGGTGCGGCGAGCACCATTCCTCGGGCTGGGAGATGATCGCCTCGCCGGAAATGTTCCTGGCCGCCGCCGGCGAGCGCACCAAGCGTATCAAGCTCGGCACCGGCGTGGTGTCGCTGCCCTATCACCATCCCTACAATGTCGCGCAGCGCATGGTGCAGCTCGACTGGATGACCGGCGGCCGTGCCATCTTCGGCTCCGGTCCGGGCGCGCTGGCCTCCGACGCGCATACGCTCGGCATCGATCCGATGACGCAGCGCGACCGCCAGGACGAAGCGATCGCGGTGATCCGCCGGCTGTTCAAAGGCGAGCGCGTCACCGCCAAGAGCGACTGGTTTCAGATGAACGACGCCGCGCTGCAATTGCTGCCGCTTCAGGAAGAGATGCCGTTCGTGGTGGCGTCGCAGATTTCGCCTTCGGGCATGACGCTGGCGGGCAAGTACGGCATCGGCATCATCTCGCTGGGTTCGATGTCGACGCAGGGCCTGATGGCGCTGCCGACGCAATGGGGCTTTGCCGAGGACGCCGCCAAGAAGGCCGGCACCACCGTAAGCCGCGCCGACTGGCGCGTACTCTTGAGCTGGCACATCGCCGAGACCCGCGAACAAGCCTATCGCGAGGCCGGCCAGGGGCTGATGAAGTGGCACAACGAATATAATGTCGGCACACTGCAGCGGCCGGGCCTCGAGCCGTTCAAGTCACCCGAGGACGCGCTTGAGAAAACCGCGGGCGGCGAAGCCGCCGCTTCCACCATCGGCACGCCTGACGATTTGATCAAGACCATCAAGAACCTGATGGCGGTTTCCGGCGGCGTCGGCACCATCGTCGGCTTCGTGCATGACTGGGCCAATCCGGAAAACACCCGACGCAGCTGGGACATGGTGGCGCGCTACGTGATCCCGGAGATCAACGGCTACGTTAAGGGACTGCGCGAGTCGCAGAAATTCCTGGTCGAGAACCGCGCGGTGTTCGAGCGCGCGGGGCAAGCCGTGATGGCCAAGATCATGGAAAACGACAAGGCCGCCGCGGCGCTTGCGGTCACCGGCCCCGGCCGGGTCGCGATCCCCACGATCAATGCGCCGGACCTGCAGAAGGAAGCCGCCAAGCGCAAGGCGTAATCTTCAGCGTTGTTCTCGCCGTCATTGAGCCAACGGGTCGCGCGAATGCGCGCCCCGATGACAGTCTCCGCGACGACCTGTCCGCCGTAGCTCAACGAGCGAAGGCGGAAGCAATCCATTCTTTCTCCGAGCCGAGAGATGGATCGCTTCGCTTCGCTCGCAATGACGAGGCCATCATCGATGTCCCCGTCGAAGAATGGCCTGCGGCTTTGTGGCGCGGGTTGGTGAGCCGGCACGCCGCCCGGAGCTACCGGCTTTGCATCGACACAACAAAGCGTTACTTTCCAGCCTTGGTTATGCCGATGATCCCACATAATGGGCCAGTGCCGAACCGGAGCAATTGCCATGTCGATGCAGCATGTGGCTTCCCCCGTGCTTCCCTTCACACCGCCGAAGCGTAATTCACTCAAGCACATACCTGGCGACGAGGGCTGGCCGGTGATCGGCAAGACGCTGGAGGTGCTCGCCGACCCCAAGGGACAGGTCGAGCGGATGCATGCCAAATATGGCCCGGTCTATCGCAGCCATGTGTTCGGCGAGACCAGCATCAACCTGCTCGGCCCCGAGGCCAACGAACTGTTGCTGTTCGACAAGGACAAGCAATTTTCCTCCACCCATGGCTGGGGTCCGATCCTGGGCCGGCTGTTTCCGCGCGGGCTGATGCTGCTGGACTTCGAGGAACATCGCTTGCACCGCCGTGCGCTGTCGGTTGCGTTCAAGTCGGGACCGATGAAATCCTACCTCACGGATCTCGACCGCGGCATTGCCGTGCGCGTCAAGCAGTGGAAGGCGCAACCCGGCGAGATGCTGGTGTATCCCGCGATGAAGCAGCTCACGCTCGATCTGGCGGCAACATCGTTTCTCGGCGCCGAGATCGGTCCCGAGGTGGACGAGATCACGCGCGCCTTCGTCGACATGGTGGCGGCGGCCGTGGCACCGATCCGGCGCCCGCTGCCGTTCACGCAGATGGGCCGCGGCGTCGCGGGGCGCAAGCGGATCGTGGCCTATTTCTCCGAGCAGATTCCGATCCGCCGCGCGCGGGGCGGCGGCGACGATCTGTTCTCGCAGCTTTGCCAGGCCACCCATGAGGACGGCGCGCTGCTGTCGACCCAGGACGTCATCGATCATATGAGTTTCCTGATGATGGCGGCGCATGACACGCTGACGTCGTCGTTGACCTCCTTCGTCGGCGAGCTTGCCGCGCATCCGGAATGGCAGGCGCGGCTGCGCGAGGAAGTCAAAGGGCTCGGCATCGAGGCCAACGACCCCTCCAGCATCGACAATCTCGAGAAAATGCCGCTGAGCGAGATGGCGTTCAAGGAGGCGTTGCGGAAGAAGCCGCCGGTGCCCTCGATGCCGCGCCGCGCGGTCCGCGATTTCACCTTCAAGGGCTATGCGATTCCGGCCGGCACCCTGGTCGGCGTCAATCCGCTGTTCACCCATCACATGGCGGATATCTGGCCCGATCCGGACAAATTCGATCCGATGCGTTTCACCGACGAAGCGCAGCGTGATCGCCATCGCTTCGCCTGGGTGCCGTTCGGCGGCGGCGCACATATGTGCCTCGGGCTGCATTTTGCCTATATGCAGGCGAAATGCTTTGCACGGCATTTCCTGCAAAATCTCAGCGTCTCGCTGGAGCCCGGCTACAAGCCGGACTGGCAGATGTGGCCGATTCCCAAACCGCGGGATGGATTGAAGGTCGTGCTGAAGGCGGTGTGAGGCTTCGCCTGCTGTCATTGCCGGGCTTGCGGCAATCCATCAATCTTGGGGTGATTCTTTTTAGATGGATGCGCGGGTCAAGCCCGCGCATGACAAGTCGATTTCTACTCCACAAACGTCGTGAGCTGCGCGCCTTCGTCGGCCACAAACACCGCGATCAATTCCGCCGGCTCGGTCATGCTGGCATTGGCCGAGACCAGGTGCACGGCACCGGGCGGCTCGAAGAACGACTGGCCCACCTTGAACGTCTCGACCACGCCGCCGGCGAGCTGCGAGCGGATTTCGCCCTTGGTGACATAGGCGGTGACGGAGCCCGCATGCCGGTGCGCGCGGGTGAACCCGCCGGGCCCGTAGAACACGCGCACGATCGTCACCCTCTTGCCCGGCACGTTCGGCAGCGCGTACGAGCCGATCGGCTCGACGGTATCGAGCGTTGAGCCCGAAGGCGCGCTGCTGGCACATAGCGGCTCGATGATCGCCGAGATCGCATCCATCGTGGATGGCAGCGTCTTTCCGATCACGAAGGCACAGGCGAGACCAGCGATCACGGCGAGATAAAACGGCCGCCCCTGCGGGCTGGCGGGTGACAAACCAAGTGTTGCAGACATTCATCTTCTCCTTCCACTATCTCGTCGTCATTGCGAGCGCAGCGAAGCAAGCCATTCTTTCCCATTGTGGCGCGATGGATTGCTTCGCTTCGCTCGCAATGACGGCAAAGTCCCCTATCCCTGATCGAATGCCTTGCGCAGCGCGACATAGCCCTGCTGCTGCTGGGTCCAGTTGCGGCCGCCGGTGATGGCGCCGTCGACGACGAGATCGTGGCCGTTGATGAAAGAGGATTCGTCGCTTGCGAGGAACACCGCGGCATGCGCGATATCCTCGGGCAATCCGGCGCGCGGGATCGGCTGCGCGGTCTTGTAGACCTCACGCATCACGCTCGGGGTCTTTTCGGCGGCTTCCACCGAAAGACCCAGCGCCTTGCCGAAGATCCCGGTCGCGATGGCACCCGGCGAGATCGAATTGACGCGGATGTTGGATTCGCCGAGCTCCATCGCCGTGCATTTGGTGAGATGGATGACGGCGGCCTTGGCCGCGCCGTAGACCATCGATGACGAGAAGCCGGCAAGTCTGCCTGCGATACTGCCATTGTTGATGATGCTGCCGGAGCCCTGCTGGCGCATCTGGGGTGCTGCGTGCTTCATGCCGAGCATCACGCTGCGCACCAACGTCGCCATCGCCGCATCGAAGCGATCGACCTCGAGGCCTTCGATGCCGCCGGTCTGGGCCGGGCCGCCGGCGTTGTTGAACAGGCAATCGATCCTGCCGAACTTTTCCACGCAAAGCGCGATCAGCGCCTTCATCTGCTCCTCGACCGTGACATCGGTCTGACGAAAGATGCAGGCAGCGCCGAGTTTTTTGGCCAGCGCCTCGCCCTCCGGCGCGCGGCGTCCGGCGATGACGATCTTCGCGCCTTCGGCGACGAAAATTTCCGCGGTATGCAGCCCGATGCCGCTGGTCGCGCCGGTGATCACCGCGACCTTGCCGTCCAGCCGTCCCATTTCACTTATCCCCTTTGCGAAACCTGAGAAATCCTAGTTGATGATCGCGGACTGGACCATGGTCCGGAACTGATTGCGCAGCATGATCCGCGCGCCGTCATCGACCTGCACCATGTAAATCGCGATCAACTGTTCCTTGGGATCGATCCAGAACAGCGTGCCGGCGTTGCCGGCCCAGCCATATTCCCCGAGCGAGCCCGGCAAGGCGGCGTCGCCTACGCTGGTGCGAACCTCGAAGCCAAGACCAAAACCCAGCCCCGGCGGCCGGCCCGGCCGCGCCAGGGTATGATCCGCCGTCATGAAATCGACGGTCTTGTTGCCGAGCAGGCGCTTGCCGGCGAATTCGCCGCTATCGGCGAGCATGATCGCAAAGCGCAGGTAGTCGTCCATCGTGCTGGTGAGGCCGGCGCCGCCGGACTCGAAACGGGGCTTTTGCGCCACGTCGAAGCGCGGCGTCATCGGCGGCGATTCGGGCATTTGCCAGGGCTGAGCGGCGCGATTGAGCTTGTCTGATGGCACAGAGAAGCCGGTGTCGGTCATGCCGAGCGGCGTCAGAATGCGCTCGTTCAGGAATTCGCCCAGTGTCTTTCCCGAGACGACTTCGACCACGCGCCCCAGCACGTCGGTCGACACCCCGTATTCCCAGCGCTCGCCGGGGGAGAACCGCAGCGGCAGCTTCGCTAGTTTCGCGACAAACTCTTCATTGCTGGCATCACGGCCGCCGATCCTGGCCTCGATATAGGCCGCGTTGATCAATGATTTGCCGCGCGCGCCGTAGATCAGCCCGGAGGTGTGCCGCAACAGGTCCTGCACCGTCATCTCGCGGGCGGGATCGGTCAATTGCAGCACCGCCTTGCCGTTCTCGGTGGTCTCATTGCCCACCTTCATGCGGCCGATTTCCGGAATGAATTTCGAGACGGGATCGCTGACCTGCATCTTTCCCTCCTCGACCAGCATCATGGCCGCGACCGAGACGATCGGCTTGGTCATGGAATAGATGCGGAAGATCGAGTCCGGCCGCATCGGGTCTTTCGCAGCGCGGTCGCGGAAACCCATGGTCTTGTGCCAGGCGATCTTGCCGCGCCGCGCCACCAGCATCACGGCGCCCGGCACCAGCCCGGTTTCGACGTGTTTCTGGGTCACCGCCTCGATGCGTGCCAGCTGGCTGGAGGACAAGCCGACGTCTTCGGGCGTCACGGCCATAGGGAGCACCGGGTCCGCCCAACCGTTCCCGCTAGCCGCAAGGACAAAGAGAGCCGATGCGCCGAACGCGCGAATGAGACGGTTCATCCATTCCTCCCGTTTTTGTTGATGCCAATATTCCCGCCCGCCGGGAACAACGCAAGCGAGCTTATCGCGCTGACATCGCCACGGCAGAAGCGCCTTATCGTTGCCGGCGGGCTCGAAATCCCCGGTTTCCGTCAGGGTCGGCCTTATTTTGGATTCGCTGATCACGTGAAGTGACAACACCGATGACGAAATTGATCGACGAGTTCAGGCACGGCTGGCAGGGAATTTCCCAGCCCTCACTGCTATTCAGCACCGGCTTTGCGGTCTGTTGCCTGGTTTTGGCGACCCTGGCGCGGTGGGGACTGGCCCAGATCCGTCCCGACGTATTCTTCACGCCGTATTTTCCGGCGGTGTTCTTTGCCACCGCCTTTGGCGGATTCCGGATCGGGATCGCAACGGCGCTCGCCGGCGGCGCGCTTGGCGTCGCCGTCAATTTCAGCGACGCCGTAACCGATTCCGCCCGCCTGGCGCTGCTGCTGATTTTCTGGGCGGTGTGCGGCATCACGATATGGGGTGTCGAGCACTACCGGACCATCGTCGCGCAACAGCGGCAGATCGCCAAGCGCCTGATCGAGGAAGAAGAATATCGCAAGCTGATCGTCGAAGAGCTGCAGCACCGGCTGAAGAACAAGACATCGACGATCCACGCCGTTCTGCACCAGGTCTTGCACGAAGAACCGCAGGCCTGGAGCAGCATCGATCACCGGATCCGCGCGCTGTCGGCAACCGACGATCTGATCGCACGGATCGATGGCAGCGGCTGTGATATCAAGGACTTGCTGCGCTCCGAACTCGGGCCTTACGGCCATGTCCGGTTCAACCTGAATGGCGATCCGCTATTCCTTCCGGCCAAGTTGGCGGTCAGCCTGGCGCTGATCTTCCACGAATTGGCCACCAATGCCGGGAAGTACGGCGCGTTTTCCGCTGCGAATGGCATGCTGCAGGTGTCGTGGACGGTGTCGGACGACAAACTCAATGTGGCATGGCTCAAGATCACCTGGGACGAAACCGAGGGGCCCGCGGTCGAAAAAATCGGAGCGCCGGGCTTCGGCACCAAGCTGTTGCAATCGGCACTGCGCTCGTTCGACGGCAAGACCGAAGTCAGTTTCCTGAAGACCGGCGTTCACTGCACGATGCAGTGTCGCATCCCCGCGAGCTGAACGCGGCTGCACAACCTAAAGGCACAATTCGCAATTACTGCAAGCAGCCGAAGCCCGAATTGAGATTCTGTTAATGACGATTGCGGCCGTAACGTCCGAAAGCGCCAACTTGTAGGAGTGTCGCGGTTTTTCACAGTTCCACTTAACCAAAATTAGAAGGGACTTTGCCAAGCTCCGCGGCATGCATAGTCCCTATAAACATGACCTTCAGGCGGCCGCGACCGAGGCCGGTAATGAAGGCGCTTTTGATACCGAATTGAGCATTCTGCGGGATATCCTCAGATTGCTTCCGACAGCCGTGACGGTTCAGGACGAGCAAGGCGAGTTCCTGCTGGTGAACGACGCCGCCGCGACGTTATTGCAGATGGCCGCGGCAGCGCCTGCGCCCTCGCAATTGAGCGATCGCCAGGAGACCTGCCTCGAGTTGCTCCGCAGCGGCCACGCGGCCACACTGGAAGAGGCCGTGACATCAGGTCCGGCCAAGCACGTATTTCTCACCTCACACCGGCCGATCCAGATCGCCGGACGTAATTTGCTTCTCTCGAATTCCGCCGATATCACCGATCAGAAGGCGTTCGAGGACGCGCTGTTCCGCTCGGCCTATTATGACGAACTAACGGGGTTGCCGACCCGGCGGGTGATCGAACACCGCGTCAACACGCTGCTCACGCGCGACAGCGCCCAAGGTCCCTTACAAGTTCATTTGCAACAAGGCCATTTTCAGCAAGATAATGTCCACGGCCACTTCGCGCTCGCGTTTCTCGACGTCGATAATTTCAAGCACATCAACGACTATTACGGTCACGCGATCGGCGACGCCTTGCTGGTCGAAATGGCCAAGCGGCTGGGCATGGATTTGCGCGAATCCGACATCCTGTCGCGGATCAGCGGCGACGAGTTCATGCTGCTGCTCAATCCGGTCCAGAGCGAGAGCGAAGTCGCTGAATACATCCATTTCATCCTGCAACGGCTGAAGGCGCCGTTCTTCATCGACGAATCGGAGATATTCGCCTCGACGTCGATCGGCGTCAGCCTTTATCCCGAGCACGGCAAGACCTACGACGCGCTGCGACAGAATGCCGATATCGCGATGTACCGCGTCAAGAACGGCAGCAAAGGCGGGGCAGCGTTCTTCGACTCCAGCATGGAGCGCGAGGCGCTGGCGCGGATGAAGGTCGAACAATCGCTGCGGCTGGCTATTCTGGAAAAGCGCTTTTGCTGCGCGTTCCAGACCAAGGTCGATATCCGCAGCAAGGCGGTCACGGGCATCGAGGCGCTGGTGCGGCTCAGGGACGATGAGGGCGTGATTCAGGCTCCCGGCACCTTCATCAACCTCGCCGTCGAACTGGGGTTGATCGACGAACTGACCCACCTGGTGCTGGCGGAGATCGTCAAGTCGATCGACCTGATCAACGAGACCTTCGGTCCCGATACCACGATCAGCATCAACGTCGCGGCCAAGCAGGCCGGCAATCCCGAATTCATGCGGCCGTTCGCGCAGGCGCTGGAGGCCACCGGATTTCCGAAGCGCTTCATGATCGAGGTGACCGAAGACGCTTTTGTCACCAAGACGCATTTCCAGGATGAAATCCTGCCGATCTTCCGCAAACTCGGCGTCGGCATCTCGATCGACGATTTCGGCATCGGCTATTCCTCGCTGTCGGCGCTGGCCGACATCACCGCCGACGAAATCAAGATCGATCGTTCCTTCATTACCGACATCCATCTGCGGCCGCGCAGCCAGGGCATTTTGCGGGCGATCGAATCGCTGAGCGAAGCGCTCGGCATGACCGTGATCGCCGAAGGCCTCGAAACCTTCGAAGAACTGGCCTATCTGCAGGCCGCGACCAAGATCCGCTATGCGCAGGGCTATTACTTCTCCAAGCCGATCTTCCTGGAAGACCTCAGGCCGGCGGCACCGCTCGCCAGCGAAACGCGCGCCAGCCTGTCGAGCCGCCCGGCTCAGGAAACCCGCCCGGCGTTTTCCCGCGCCAGCGGCTATCGCCGCTGAGCCAGCCTGCGCCAGTGTCCGCCCAACCCCGCTGGTTGCATCATAAGATAGACACCACCATGCGCTGCGTGCGGCCAGCCATGCGCGTAGCGCTGCCGTAAAACGGCATTCAGGGGCGCGATTAAACCTTAGGTAACCGGATTTCCTAACGGCTTATGACATGAGCGCATCGTATGAAGTTCCCCGGGGAGAAGGGGGAATGCGCGTTCTGTTTCGCGACCTGAATAGCATGGTGTCCCGAGCTGCGGCGGCCAGCCGGCGTCTCGGCACGACGATCCGTGGTCCGGTGCTGTGGCTGACCGTTTGCGGGGCGCTGCTGGTTACGGCGATTTTCGCCGGCACGATCATGATGGTCGCGGAATTTCGCGAGCGCGCGCTGGCCAACAGCGAACGCGAACTGCAAAACACCGTCCTGCTGCTCACCCGTCACTTCGACCAGCAATTCGAGGACTCCGACACCATCGCAGCCGACGTGATCGTCCGGCTGCGGATTCCCGGCATCGCTTCACCGCAGGCGTTCAGGGAATTGATTTCGAGTTCGGAATCCCACGAAATCCTCCGATCCAAAGCCGGTGTCCTGTCCTATCTTGGCGACATTTCGATCTATGACGCTGACGGCAACATCATCAATTGGTCGCGACCGTTACCGACGCCGGCCCTTAACATCTCCGAACGCGCCTACTTCCAGTCCTTTAAATTCAATCCGCAATCACCTTCGATCCAGACCGAGGGGCTTCGCAGCCTTATCAGCGGCAGTCTGAACACGGTCGTCGCCCATCGGCTGACCGGCGAAGATGGTGTCTTTCTCGGCGTGATGACGCGGCGCATCGATCCTTCCAACTACGTGAAGTTCTTTGCTTCCGTCGCGATCGGAGCGGACGCCGCCGTTTCGATGTTTCACACCGACGGCACCCTGCTGGCCCGACATCCGCGCGCCGAACACCTGGTCGGACAGAAATTCAGATCGGCGCCGCTGCTGCAGCGCGTCCTGACGCAGGGCGGTCAGCAGACGCTGCGCGTCAAAAGCCCGATCGACAACAGGGACCGGCTGGGGTCTGCGGCCCAGCTGAGCCGCTTCCCGATCATCGTCGTCGCAACCAATTCGATAACCGCCGCGCTTGCCGATTGGGAGGCCCAGACCAGGTTCCTGGTCAGCGCCGCCATACTGGCGGCATCGACGATCGCGTTGATCCTGTTCCTCATCATCCGGCAGATGACCCGGCAAAGCAGGGAGGCGCAGCAACGGCTGGAATCGGAACGGCACCGGCTCGACACAGCGCTCAACAACATGATCCAGGGCCTGGTGATGTACGACGCGTCCGCGCGCATCGTCACCGTCAACCAGCGCTACATCGACATGTTCAACGTGTCGCCGGACATCGTAAAGCCCGGCTGCCATTTCTCCGACCTGATCCAGCACCGCAAGGACAAGGAAGCGTTTAGCGGCGACGTCAAGGAATTCTGTTCCGGCGTTTTGCGCAATATTGCCCAGGGCCGGATCGATCAGAGCATGATGCTTTGCCCGGACGGGCGAAGCTTCCTGGCCGTCAGCCGGCCGCTGGCGCATGGCTGCTGGATCGCCACCATCGAAGACGTCACGGAGCGGCGCAAACTCGAGCAGGAACGCGACCGCAACCATGCTTTCCTGAGCCAGATCATCGATCACATCCCCTCGCAGATCACCGTGAAGGGCGCCAAGGATCGCCGCTACCTGCTGGCCAACCGCGTGGCCGAGACTCAATTCGGCATTTCCCGCGACAGCATCATCGGCAAAACCGCCTTCGACGTATTTCCGCAAGCGTCCGCCGAGATCGTCACGGCCGACGACGACAAGGCGCTGCGATCCGCCGACGGCCTGTTCAAGGACGAGCATCTCTGGGAAACCCAGGCGATGGGCCGTCGCTACATTACCTCCAGACGGCTCGGCATTCGCAATCAGGCCGGCGAGCCCAGCTACATCGTCCATGTCGTCGAGGATGTTACCGAGCGGCGTCGCGCCGATGAAAAGATCGCCCATCTTGCGCATTACGACGCGCTGACCGACCTGCCGAACCGGGTACTGTTCCGCGAACAGATCGAGCGCGAGTTGCAGAAGGCCGTCGGCGGCGAACAATTCGCACTGCTCTATATCGATATCGACGAATTCAAGGGCATCAACGACTCGCTTGGGCATCATGTCGGCGACGAACTGTTGAAGGCCGTCGCGTCCCGTATCAAGGAGTGCCTCAAGCCGACCGATCTGATTGCGCGGCTCGGCGGCGACGAATTCGCCGTGATCCAGACCGCGGTCGGCGACCGCGACGACGTCATCGAATTCGTGACGCGGATCCAGGAGGCGATCCGGCAGCCGCATCACTGCCTCGGCCATTACCTCTCGACCGACGCCAGCATCGGCATCGCGCGGGCGCCGCAGGACGGCACCGATCTCGACCAGCTGATCAAGAACGCCGATCTGGCGATGTACGGCGCCAAGGCCGGAGGCCGCCGCACCCATCGTTTCTTCGAACCGGTCATGGATGCCCGCGCCAAGGCGCGGCTGACCATGGAGCAGGACCTGCGGCAGGCAATGGTCGATGGCGGTTTCGAAATTCACTATCAGCCGCTGCTCGACCTCGGCAGCAACGACGTGGCGGGCTGCGAGGCGCTGCTGCGCTGGCGCCACCCCGAGCGCGGCATGGTTTCGCCGGCGGAATTCATCCCGCTGGCGGAAGATATCGGCCTGATCAACGAGCTCGGCGATTGGGTGCTGCAGACGGCGTGCATGGAGGCCGCAGGCTGGCCATCTCATGTGCGGCTGGCCGTCAACGTTTCGCCGGTCCAGTTGAGATCCCAGACGCTGGCGCTGCGGATCATGGGGGCGCTTGCTTCCTCCCGCCTGCCGCCGGACCGGCTGGAGATCGAAATCACCGAAGCCGTGTTGATCCATGACGATGAGGCCGCGCTGGCGATCCTGCATCAGCTCCGCGCCATCGGCGTGCGCATCGCGCTCGACGATTTCGGCACCGGCTTCTCCTCGCTGAGCTATCTGAAGCGCTTCCCGTTCGACAAGATCAAGATCGACCGCTGCTTCGTCAGCGACATCGAGGTCGACGGCTCGGAGACGATCGTGCAGGCGGTAGTGAACATTGCGACTTCGCGCAACATGATCACGACCGCCGAGGGCGTCGAAACCGAGCAGCAGAAGGCCTTGCTGAAACGGCTCGGCTGCACCCAGATGCAGGGCTATCTGTTCAGTGCCCCCAAGCCGGCTGCCGAGGTGCGGCGGTTGATTGGCGTTGGCAGCGAAGCCGCGCTCGCGTCGGCCTGACCCGATGTCTACCGGCGCGACCCTACGCGGCCAGGCAGCCCCGATTGTTCTCGGCGAGGATGGGGCGGATCATCCGGCCGAAACGCTCGGCCTCCTCGTCGTACAACTAGCCGGACAGGCAGAACGAATGGCAGCCAGCATCGATGAATTGCTGCAGCGTATCCGCGCATTGCGCGGGATTGCCGACGACGGCGATGCCGGGGGTATCGACAACAAGGCGTAGAGGGGCGCCGCCTACCTGCGATGTCACGATCGTTCCCTCATCGGATCGGTTTCGTAAACGGATTCATGCAATGCAAAAAATGCGCGGGCCGATCGGATCGCCATCCTTGTCGACCTCAAACAACCCCCATGAGAAATTCTGCAGCTCCTCCTCAGTAAACATCGGATCTTCCAACAGGTAACAAAGCTGGAATAGAAACTCCGATTGCACACCACGCACTATGTTGACGAGTTCTTTTGCCGAGACTCCTTTCTCAAGGCACGTCTTTAATGCGTGGGCGACAGGGGCATAAGACCCATCATGATCTCGCTCCGCGGCCTGTCTCCAGCGCTGTATCCACTCCTCATCGCCAGTGCGAACGACCTGGCTCCAGGCCTGTCTCAGAAACAGGAACCGTTGAAGCTGGGGAATTCCCTCATCAAGCTGGGACCTCGCCCAGGACTCTGGCGCCTTGGCGCCATATTTCGCAAATAGCGCTGTCAATTCTTTCAGATTGTCCGGGGTGTACATTTGTTTGCCTCGTTGGGCGCAAGTAGGGCTTGAGCTTCATCACGAGCCAAAATGCGTCTGACGCGCGATGATCTATTGGAAGAACCGCAGAACCTCACTATCACGCAGCCAGGCGGCCCCGATTGCTCTCGGCGAGGATGGGGCGGATCATCCGGCCGAAACGCTCGGCCTCCTCGTCGTGCAAATAGCCGGACAGGCAGAACGAATGGCAGCCAGCATCGATGAATTGCTGCAGCGTATCCGCGCATTGCGCGGGATTGCCGACGACGGCGATGCCGGCACCCGGGCGAACCTTGGTGATGCCGGTCCATAGATGCGGCAGCAACAGGTCGCCATGTTCGCGGGCAAGCTGCTGCACGCGCAGGTTCGCCTCTGACTTATTGTAGAGCGTCTTCATCTCCTGCTTCTGCCGTTCGGTGGCATGACGCACCAGTTGATCCGCGGCCTCCCAGGCGTCCGCTTCGTTTTCACGGCAGATCACCTGCAGCCGCATGCCGAAGCCGATGTCGTTCTCGCGGTCATGGGCGCGGGCCATCTGCCTGATCTCGGCGATATTGCCGGCGATCCGCTCCGGCAGATCGCCCCAGAACAGATGCACATCGGAATGTTTCGCCGACAATTCCCAGGCCTGGCGCGAGCCGCCGCCGAGATAGAATTTTGGAAATGGCTGCTGCAGCGGACGCGGCCTGATATGCGCGCCCGACAGTTTGTGGAACTTGCCTTCGAACGTCACCGGGCCGCGCGTGGTCCATAGCGCCTTGAGGATCGAGACCTCTTCCTCCATCAGCGCGTAGCGCTCCTCCTTGGCGTAACGCACGCCCTCGCCTTCGACCTCGCTCTCGTTCTGGCCCGCAATCAAATTGATGCAGATGCGCCCGCCCGACATCTGGTCGAAGGTCGAGATCATCTTGGCCAGCAGCACCGGATTGATGTAGCCGGGCCTTGCTGCAATCAGCGGCTTGATCGTCGATGAGCGCGCCGCCATGAACGCGCCCGTGATCCACGCCTCCCAGCACACCGAGCCCACCGGGATCAGCAGATACTCGAACCCGGCCGCTTCCGCCGCCTGCACCACGCGATCACAGAGTTCGGGGGAACCTGTGACCTGCGCCTCCATCAGCCCATAGGCCGTGGTGTCGCCATGCGTGGGCAGATACCAGCCGAATTCGAGCGGACGCATCGACGCTTCTCCCTGCAAACGCCGGTCTATCCGGCTCGTGTTGCGCAACAGTCTAGAGCATGATCCGGAAAAGTGGGCACCGGTTTTTCCGAAAAGATCATGCTCAAACAAAAAGATAGCTCCCAAGCGCATGCCGCAATCGGGTTCCGGACGACGTATCGTGACTTGAATCAATTCAGCTGATGGCTTTTTTGATACCCATGACATCAACGGCACGCTAAAGATGGCACCCATGTCACCGGTCTCACTCCTTCTGAATATTGTCTGGATCGTGCTTGGCGGCGCGTGGATGGCATTCGGCTGGCTGGTGGCCGCCGTGATCATGGCCATCACCATCATCGGCCTGCCCTGGGCACGGGCGGCGTTCAATATCGCGGCCTACACGCTGTTTCCGTTCGGGTTCAGGGCGGTGTCGCGCGACCTCTATACCGGGGAGGAGGATATCGGCACCGGACCGCTCGGCGTCGTCGGCAACATCATCTGGCTGGTGCTGGCGGGATGGTGGCTGGCGCTCGGGCATGTCATCACGGCGGTCGTGCTGGCCGTGACCATCATCGGCATTCCCTTCGCCTGGGCACACCTCAAACTGGCCGGCATCGCCCTATGGCCGATCGGCAAGATCATCGTTCCGGCGTAACGATCTCTCCGATCGATCCGGCGCGGTGCAAGCCTAATCCTAAGCCGCGGTCTCGGCCGGCGGCTTCAGCCGCTCGAATTCGTCGTCGCTGATCTCGGTCTGGGCGACCAGCACGCTGCAGCGCAGCCGCTTGACCAGATAGCTGCCGACGGAACCGAACCAGCGCGCCAGCGGCCCTTGCGGACGATGCCCGACGACCACGAGATGCGCGCCGATTTCCTCGGCTACTTCCGCGATCTTTTGCCCGGCATCTCCCACCTCCAGCCGCGAGGTCGGCGTAAAGCCCACCGCCTTCAGCCGCTCCGTGCCTTCGGCCAGGATCGCCTTGTAGTCTTCGGTTTGCAGCTCGATCGGAATGGTAAGCCCGGCCTCCGGCGTCATGATCGAGGAAACCTCGACAACCGCCAGCAGGAAGACCTCGGCACGGCACATTTGCGCGAGCTTGGCGCCCTCCCGCAGGGCGCGCCGGCCCTCAACGGACCCGTCATAGGCCAGCAGAACCTTCTTATACATCGGACGTCCCCATCGATGGTCGAGAAGATCAACAGGCCAAGACTAGCACCAATCCGGCGGAACGGATCAGGATTTTTGACGGGCGATGAGGCTCCGCCCCCTGCCACCTTAGTCTCAGCCGGTCTCCGCAAGGCGCCGACTCCCGTGCACCCGCAGCTCGGCTGGATAGAGGCTTGTCATCGAAGCTGGATCGGCGAGCCGGATACTCCCTCAGGAAACGGCGCCTGTTGCGGGGGCGGCACATCATTTCGGATCAGAAGAACACCCGGGGCAGGTTTGGCGGTACCCGCCGGCGGCCGGCTGGACAATCGGAAATTGGTAGCCTCTCCGGGGCAATCAATGTCCGACTACACCTTTCAATCCGGCATAGATTGATCCAATTGCAGTAGCAGCCGCACCGGCGAGAGGCCCGACGGTCCGCAATAAATCCTGCATGAGACGCGCTCTTCGACGAAGCTGCTCCTCCCCAACATGAGGCCCGAGAAGGCGAGCAAGCCTGAATGCGGCTGGGTTTGGACGGCCACCACGCGACAACGTGTTTGGCAGCACCTGGAACACCAAAACACTCAAGATGTTTCCGGTGACGAATGCCAGGCAGATGCTGGCCATATATTCCGCAACTTCACGCCACTCCACTTGCGAAGCTGGAAGAATGGGTACGCCGTCGTTGACACCCGTTATGACAAGCATAAGGACGACGCTGACCGCCGCAGCGAGTATTCCTAACGGGAATGCTCCACGTAGTCCCAGCCGACTTATCGTATAGGCGAGAAAACCAAAAGGAACAGGAATGATGACGGACGCCAGGCGCAAATAGATTGGTTGGATGTTGAATACGATCGTTACAAGGACATGAGAGACAACCAGCAAGAAGACCGGGGCAAGGATATATAGAACTGAATAGGTAACAAAGCAGCGAACAGGATGCTTGATTCGGTCGAGCTTGGCGCCCGTTCGATCAAGCTCTTGCTGCAACTTGTCAAACTCGAAGACGAGTTCCTGAATTTCCAGGAGTACCGGGCGAACGATGCGAAGATCTCGCGAGCAATGCCTGCAGGCGATCGCTTCGTGTTTGACGGTTTCGGCGCAGAAGGGACATTCCATCAGCTTCGGCTACGCTTCTTGGCACGCACAAGGGAGTCAATTTCTTCCCTCATCCTGAAAAGCTCGTCGCGCGCGCCATCTATTTTTCGTACGAGGTCATCTCGTTCCGCGATCAGCGACGCCGGCACGCCGACGTCACGAGAGCAGGAGCTGCAAACAAGAACGGCAGGCTCAATTTCGGACGCGCAATATGGACAATTCATTTTCATCCAATTCGAATGTTGAATTCAAATGTAGCCACGAAGCCGATACGTTCCCTGCGCCCGTCAGGGCATGACCTTGAGCTTGATGATTTTGGAGAACGCACGGCCCTCCGAGTCTTTGATCCCGAACCGTATAAAGTGCTCGCCCGGCGGCAGCTGTGCGTCAGGAATGTCTATGCCCGATTGTTGAGCGAAGGGCCTAATTCGAGGGGTCAGGTCAACTGTTGGATTCTTGATATACGTTGCCCGAAATGCATCCAGGTCAATGGTCGAACCGCCGAACGCTCTAAATTTCAACTTTAGATGCATGGGCTCGCGAAGCGCAGCCTTGTCTTCCATATCAAGCTCGATCTTCGGTCCGCGCGTAATGCCGCGGTCAGACGGAGGGGGCATTTCTTTCGGAGGGGGCAACTTCGCTTCTTCCTCCGTGACAATTACGGTCTTGGCGAAACTTGGCTGCCCCGTCATCGCCACAAGGCAACTTGCCATTGCGGCAGCGGCAAGCGCAGCTCGCAGGGTCATCTGACAAGGCATTTCCAAACCTTTCTCCGGTCGCTGATCGACTAGCGTCGAAGGAGCCGGTTCCCGAACGGCCCCCACGGGTATCATAACACTACCGCGGTAAGGATTGTCGCGCGCGCCTTTGAGAAGAAGCTGATAGCATTGGTCTTATATTTGCGGTTGTAAGAGGTGGACACACCATGTCGGCCAGCAATAATCGTTTGATAGAAGTTTTTTCTCGCGCAATCGCTTTTTCAATTCTTGCATTGGTAACAATGTTTGCCAATCCCGCTCTTTCACAATCGGGGAATCCAGCGCTCCAAAGGTGCCGAGAAACGGTTGGGAGACCAATCGTAATGCCGTGCATGAGAGCGGGTGGAAACCTTGAATCATGCCGAGCTCTCGCAACCCCAAAGGTCAGAGCATGCGTTCAAGCCGCTATGGGCAATGCGGCAGGACGACCACACGGCTCTCCTCCAGGACAAAAGCGCTCAGCAGCAGGGCCGGCTGTCGGTCGGGCGAGAGCGCTCATCGAACAAGGAAAGTTTGCGGCGGCAATCACCGAGCTTGATCAGGCGGTCAAACAGGATCCCCAATTTGCATTTGCGTTCGCCTGGCGCGGCACGGCCAAGAGCCGAATGGGACAGTTCAGCGAAGCCATGCCAGATCTGAACGAGGCGTTGCGGCTCGATCCTCGAAACGTGCTCGCGCTCGTCCAGCGCGGATACGCCTTTTTCTTGTTGAGGGATAATGGAAAGGCGCTGGCCGACCTGAACGCTGCCGGAGAAATTGATGCCGGCGCGCCTGGGCCTTACGCTTTTCGAGGCTTGGTCTACTCGGATATGGGAGAGCAGGAGAGAGCTCTTACAGAACTCAACAAAGCTTTGAAATTGAATCCGGACTTTGCAGTGGCCCACGGGGGAATCGGCGGCGTCTACAACAAGCAACAGGAATACGAGAAAGCCTTGTTGGCATTCAACAAGGCCCTCGCGCTCGCTCCGCGACACGTGCCGAGCCTTAGCGGAAGAGGCTTCAGCCATTTCAGCCTTGGCGAATATGATCGAGCAATTGCTGACTTGAATGAATCGATCAAACTCATTTCCAAGTTCTCGAGGCCCTACGTAAATCGCGGCCGATCCTACCTTGCCGTTGGCAATTTGCCGGCGGCGATAGCGGACTTTGATGAAGCGCTCAAATTAGAACCAAAAAACATGACGGCTTTGCTTCAACGCGCTTCCGCGTTCGAACGCTCGCGAGAGCTGGAGAAGGCGCGTACTGACCTTCAGGCTGCACTCAGCATCGCCCCATCGCATCCTGTAGCTGTGGCAGGCCTCGAGCGGATCGATACGAAGCTCGGTGCGACGCGTCCATCCAATGAGCGGGCGGGTGGCCGCATCGCTTTGGTAATCGGCAATTCCAAATACGAAAGTTTCGATTCGCTCGCGAATCCGAAACGGGACGCGGAACTCGTGGCGGATGCGCTTGGAAAATCAGGCTTCCAGAGCGTGAAGTTGTTGACCGACGCAAGCCGGGAGACGCTTTCGGCCGCGCTGCAGGCTTTTTCCAATGACAGCAAGAATGCCAACTGGGCCGTCATTTATTTTGCAGGACATGGGATTGAGCTCGATGGCAGCAATTATCTTGTTCCCGTTGATGCAAAGTTTGAAACGGACGCCGACATTCCAAAGGAAAGCGTGGCCCTCGATCAAATCCTCAACGCCGTCAGCTCGGCTGATAAAATGCGCCTTGTGGTCCTGGATGCATGCCGGGAAAATCCGTTTGCTGAAAAGAAGTCACTTTCCGTGGGGAGGGGTTTAGCGAGGATCGAGCCCGAAAGCGGAACACTCGTCGCATTCGCGACCAAGCACGGTCATCTCGCGACAGATGGCGCAGGGGAAAACAGCCCGTTTACGACTTCTCTCATTCGACGAATGGATGCTCCCGGACTGGAGATCGCCCAATTGTTTCGTATGGTCCATGATGACGTTTACACAAGCACGGGAAAGAAGCAGGAACCTTTTACGTATGGGCAATTGTCGGCGCAGGGCTTCTATTTCAAGGCGAGATAGATCCAAATCGCGCTGCAACGCACCGGCCATCCGCGCCCAATGAGCCACTGGAATATCCAAGAACCGGATAATTGACCCGCCACGGTCCCGGTCGGTTTGGCGCGCGCTCGCGGTCCCGGCACCATTCGATGAACGGTTGCCTTAGGGGCTTGCTTCCCGAAATAGCCCCAAAGGCCGTTGCCGTCACCAGACCAATCGGCTAAATGAAGCCCCACTGCACCCGTAGCTCAGCTGGATAGAGCGTTGCCCTCCGAAGGCAAAGGTCACACGTTCGAATCGTGTCGGGTGCGCCAATAAAGTGCACCCCAATATCCTGTCCCCCGGGGTCACGCAGCGGAGTGATGAGTGACCCGGAATGGCTGAAGCTGATCTAGACGCCGTAATCCGGCAACTCGCCAAAGCACAGAACAAGAGCCTGATGGCCGCCGCCAAAAAGCGGCAGGGCCTGTTTATGGCCAAGGCCGCCTCGGCCAAGGACAAGGAAGCCAAGGCGCGGTTCAAGCTGCTCGCCCAAAGCGCTATGCTGCATGGCACGGCGGCGGCGAAACGGCTGCAGAACTCCGCCGACAACGCCGCCGACAGCTACGCGCGGGCGGTTAAATACGCGGCGGAAGAAATCGCGGCGATGAAGCTCGCCAAGAAAACCGAGAAGCAGGCCGAGAAGAAGGTCGAGAAGCAGCCTGCGAAGGCCGCGAAGAAGGCCAAGAAAGCCGCCAAGAAAAAGGCCTGAGCGCGGCTAGCCGCGCAGCATTTCCTTCAGCTTCAGCACCGCGCTGTCGGGCGTTGTGACGACCGGCCGGCCCGAGGCTTTCGCGACCATCTCGGCGGCGGGCGCCATGCTGTATTGCGCCAGCGCGATCAGGTCGCAATCACGCAGGTCCCTGGACGCCTCCACCACCAGACGATCATGCGTGGCGCGATCGCCGCGGTCGAGGGCGGCCATGGCACCATCAGCCAGTTTCGGCACCAGCTCGATCGAAGCCGGAAATTCCCGCGGCATCGACACCAGCGTCGGCGGGAACGAGGACAGCAGGCCGATTTTGCGGCCCCTGGTGACAGCCTGCTCGATCATCGCCTCGTTCGGCTTGAGCACCGGCATCGGCGCATGCGCGCGTGCCACCGCTTCGATGCACGGACCGAAGGCGGAACAGGTAAACAGGATCGCATCCGAACCGGTGCCCGCCGCGTAGCGCCCAAGTTGCAGGAAGCGCCCGGTCATGGCCTCGGTGAGCCCGCCATCGCGCGCCAGATCGGCCGACAGGCTGTCGTCCAGCAAATTCATCAGCCGCGCGTCGGGCCAAAGTTTTGCAAACGAGGCCTCGATCGGCACGATCGAGTGTTTCAGGGCGTGGATGAGGGTAATGCGCATGCTGATCAATGTGGCGGCGGCGCGATCGGTGTCAACCCGGTGCGCCGCCATTGTCACCGCACCCGCCAGCACCAGGCGGGAGGCGATTCACGCCGATTCGACCTTGCCGGGAACCCCGGCGATCTGGCGCTGAACAACGGACTGACGGCGCCGGCACTTGCCGCCGCGGTCACACGCTTGAATCGTGGCGCGGGCGCCGGCGCTGATCGCGTTGTAGCCGGGCGGGATCGCGATCCCTGCGGATCCGGTTCTTGAAACGGTGACCGACGACGATGAGGGCATCTTGACGACGCCCGGCATCATCGGCTGCGGGCGATGCAGGCAAATCCGTTTCCGCCGGCTGGTTATCCTGACTCACGGCTTCGAGCGCCGCGAGAAAATCGCGGCCCGCTGTCGTGATCTGCCATCCTTCGTCGTCACGCAGCACATAGCCGGCGCCAAAGATGTCGATCGCCGGAACGCGTCGGGCCAGGCGTTTGATGCGCGCGTTCCAGTCCGGGCCGCTGGCGGAGAGAATGACGATGTCTCGCTTGAGTGAAGCAAGCGTGGCCCGGCCGCTGCCGTGACTGGCCAAGACCTTCAGAATAGCAACCTGTATGCTCACGCCAACGCCTCGGACCGCGACGGTTCTTTTTGTTCTGTGCGATCGGAGGCGACCGTATTTCCTCGTTGAGGCGCTCGTCCAGCAACCGCGACCAGTTATCCGCAGCCTTGAGAAGGGCTTACGCATGCTTTCGCAAGCCGCCGCCTCTGCAATTCCGCGGGGCGGCATGCGCGGGCGTTCACGCAGCCTTGCGCGCGCCGACGCGGCGTTCGGGCCGCGCTGCCGACATCGACTCTTCCTCACCGTCCTGCGCCGCGCCCCAGAACTCCGACACCGTTGGTCCATCCTTGAGCCTGATGTCGCGCAGGAATCCCCAGATCTCGTGCGGCCAGACCCGGCGCCCCATCTGCGTGTACCAGCGCATTGCGTGCCGCAGGCCGGCGTCGCGATGGAACAGGACGCGCAGGATCGCCTTCGGGCGGCATTGCAGCACCATCTCGGTGAATTTGAACCAGAGCAGCACGCGCCACGGCGCCATATGGCGCGTCGCCAGCACCTGGTGCTTGTAATCCCAGCGCCGGCGGTCGGTCTGGATCACACGGCGATCGGCCGCGAGCCGGAAATACGGCGTCCAGCGGTGCGGCGTGACGTAGAGCATCTGGATCTGGTCGGGATCGTACGACAACAGCTGCCGCAACCCGCGCCAATGATCGCGATCGGTCTCCTCCTCGAAGCCGACCACCCATGTCGCCATCGACAGGATGCCGTGCTGGCGCATCAGGCGAATCGCTTCGCGGTCGGTGGTGGTGGTCGCGCCCTTGCGGATCAGTTCGAGCGTCTTCTCGTCGGTGTTCTCCATGCCGAGCAGGAAGCGCTGCCAACCTGCCTTCTTGTAGAGGTGCAGGATGTCGGCGTCGCGAACGATGTCGTCGGCACGGGTTGAGCCGACCAGGATCAGATCGACATTCTCCGCGATCAGTGCCTCGAGAAAGGCGCGCCACGCCTTCTTCGATACCGTCGGATTCTCGTCGGCGAAGTTGATGACCTTGACGCCGTGCTCGCGATGCAGGCGCGCCAGCTCTTTCGCGAACCGGATCGGATCGCGGTGGCGCCAGCGGGTCCAGAAGCCGCGCTGGCCGCAGTAATTGCACAGATGCGGACAGCCGCGCGAAAACTGCACCACCACGGCGCGCAGGCCGCCCCAGTAGCTGTACCGCGCGTGATCGATCAGTTCCCAGCCGACCCGGTAGGCATCGAGATCGCGGATCACGGGCGCAGGCTGAGTGGCGCTGATATCGTTGCCGTCGCGGAAAGCGATGCCCGCGATAGTGCCGAGATCGTGGCCATATTCGAGCGCACGCATCAGTCGCCGTGCGGTCTCCTCGCCCTCGCCGCGCACGATCGCGGTGACATAGGGCTCGTCGCGCAACACCTCGCGCCAATGATAGGTCGGGAACACGCCGCCATAGACGATCAGAACATTGGGCAAGGCGCGCACGATTGCCTGCGCGATCTCGGCGATGACGGGATGACCCGAGGTCGAGCCGGAATGACCGAACAGCACGGCGTCCGGCGCGAATGCCAGCGCCTCGGCTTTGATTGATCGCACCGGCATGGGCCCGAACTCGCCATCCAGCAGGCGAACCTCGTGGCCGTCGTCGATCAGCGGGCCGCCGATCGACAGCAGGCCGAGCGGCGGCAAATGGTCATCGGGGATCTGGCTGCCGATCGAAGGATGCGGCACGTTGACGAGAAGAATACGCATGGGACGTCGCTCCGCTCTGTTGGCGTCATCGTTCGTCCCCGCATGTCGTGAAAGAGCCCGGCCCCCCGGGCCGGCGCCTGGTAAGGGAATTAGAGGCTCGGCACCTCTTCCGGTGCGATCGCCTGCAGGCCGCCGAAGCGGCGTTCGCGGCGATGGAACGCGCCGAGGGCTTCGGCAAGATCCTGCGCCTCGAATTCCGGCCACATCCGTTCGGTGAAGTGCAGTTCGGCGTAGGCGCCTTCCCAGAGCAGGAAGTCCGACAATCGCTTTTCTCCGCTGGTGCGGATGATGAGGTCGACGTCGCGAAGGTTTTTTTCACCGGTGATGAGTTCGGCGAGCCTCTCGCGGGTGAGATCGACAATGCCCGCCGCACGCGTTGCGGCGTTGAGGATGGCGTCGCGGGCCGAGTAATCGATCGCGATGCGCAGATGCAACGCATCGCCGGCGGCGGTGGCCGCTTCCGCGCGGGTGATGGCGTGGGCGATGCCTTCGGGAATGCGATCGCGGCGTCCGATCACGGTGAGACGGACGCCGTTGCGGACCAGCGCCTCGACCTCGTTGGCGAGATAGAATCGCAACAGCGCCATCAGCGCAGAGACTTCGGTCTTCGGCCGACGCCAATTGTCGCTGGAGAAAGCATACAGCGTCAGCGCACCGACGCCCTGCCCTGGCGCCGCCTCGACCACGCGCCGGATCGCTTCGACGCCGGCCTCGTGGCCACGCAACCGCGACATCCCGCGCCGCGTCGCCCATCGGCCATTGCCATCCATGATGATGCCGATATGCAGCCGCGCCGCGTCCTGTGTGGCTTCGAGTTTTGGGGAGAGATTACTTTGCATCACAAAGTCTCCGATCAAAAAAAGGGGATGGCGGTCAGACCGGCAGGATACCGAGCCGGGCGATGGCGGTGTCTTCCTTGCCGGCGGCCTTGGCGGCGTCGCGCACCAGACGCTCCAGCACGGCGAGATAGTCGAGGAAACGGCGGCGGCCGCTTTTGGTCAGGCGGCAGGTGGTGTGGGGACGGTTGCCTTCATAACCTTTGGTGACCTCGACCAGGCCTGCCTCCTGCAGAACCTGCAGATGCCGGCTGAGATTGCCGTCGGTGAGGCCGCAGAGTTGCTTGAGGTCGGCGAAGGCCAATCCCTTGGGATGAGCCATCAGCGAGGTCAAGAGCCCGAGCCGCGCCTTCTCGTGGATCACGCGATCGAGCCCGTCATAGGAGAACGGCGCGCTGTTGGGTTCAGTCTTCGGCATCATTCTCTCCGGACGCAAAATGCAGCAGTGCGGCCATCAGGAGCTGCCCGACCGCGAATGGCACGCCCATCATCCAGGGCGACAGCAGATGGTCTTGGCTGGCGAGCAGCAGGACCGTAAAGCCCGACAGGAAATACCAGGCACCACCGAAGGCGATGCTGCGCGGCAATGTGCGCACCGAGGCGAACACGCCAAGGCTGACCAGCACCTGGCACAGTCCCGGCAGCATCCACAGCGTTTCGGGCGCGAACTTCCACAGCATGATCCCCAGCAACAGGCCGGCGACACCGGGCGGGAGAAATTGCTCGAACGCCTGCTGGATCATGGCGTCGGCGAGGCCCGAATGATGCCGGCGCGAGCGCGCCAGCATCTCGAACCAGATCAGCGCGCCGGAGAACAGCGCGGCGGCCGCCCAACCGGCAAAGAACATGACCGGTTGCCCGGTCGGATCGTTGAGCCAGAGGAATTGCAGGATCGCGGTAAGCAGAGCGATGCCGCTGGTGGCAGCAACCGTCGCCGGACCATAGCCGCGAAACGCAGTGCCGGCCGCAATCTGGCTGCGGATCGCCAGGATATCAGCCAACGCCTTGTCGAGGTCGCGCATCGCTCACCCTTACTTTGTATCGCAAAGTATACCGGATTACAAAGTAATTGCAAGGGCGATGCGCGAAGCCGCGATTGCGCGGCTAACTCAACGGCTTATCCACTCGTAACGCCTTGGCGGCGGCTTCGCTCAGACTTTCACCAGGCTCTCGAACCCGCCATAGATCATCCGCTTGGGATCAAACGGCATCGACTTCATATCCCCCATCGAATTGAGCCGGGGATCCGCCATCACCTTGGCATTGATCTTGTCTCGTTGCGCGCGCGATTTGTAGGTGATCCAGGCGAACACCACGGTCTCGCCCGGCTTCTGCTTGACGCTGCGCGGAAACGAGGTGAGCTTGCCGACCTTGACGTCGTCCGCAACCCATTCGCGGTAATCCAGCGCGCCGTATTCGCGCCAGATCTTGCCGGCCTTGGTGGACATCTTGCGATAGGCCGCGATGTTCTTCTTTGGAACTGCGACGATGAATCCGTCGACATAGGCCATGGGTTTTGTTCCCTCTGCTTGTTCGCGTCACTGCAGGGAGCGCAAGCGACGACTTATGTTAGGAGTGACAGCAGGATGCCTGAACCGGCGCCGGTGTGTACTGGTCACGTAGCCGCACCCAGTCCATCGGATATGGCAGTTCCTCCTCATGACGACCGAGCGGCGTCAGGTCGAGATAATGATAGGCAGCGTTCATCATGTCGAGGCCGCGCGCGAAGCAGGAATAGGTATGGAAGATAGTCCCGGCTTCGTCGCGATAGAACACGCTGATCCCGGGCGCTTCCTCCATGCCGAAGCGCGTGGTGCCGAAATTATACCTGTTGTCGCCTGATTTGAGCGCCTCCGGCGTGAACGACACCTCGTAATCGTAGTTGAAATCGTTATTCCCCGACGACAGCCAGTCGAAGGCCCAGCCCATCCGCGCCTTGAACGCGGCAAGTTTTTCAGCCGGCGCGCGCGAAATCGCGACCAGCGTGGTGTCGCGCGCGGCGAGATGCGGAATCATGCGCTCAAATCCATCAGCCCAGAACGAGCAGTGCTTGCAACCTTCGTTCCAGTCCGGCGCAAACATGAAATGCTGCACCACGAGCTGGCGGCGCCCCCTGAACAGCTCGGCCAGCGTTACCTTGCCGCCGGGCCCGTCGAACGCATAGTCCTTGTCGACCTTGACCCAGGGCAACGCGCGACGTTCCTCGCTCAGGCGCTCGCGCGCCTGCGTCAGTTCCTTCTCATGCACGAGATGGGCTTTGCGCGCGGCGATCCAAGCTTCGCGCGAGACGACATTATGCGGCTGCATGGGCAGCTCCTGTGTTGAGCGTTCAGCTGACGAATTGTTCGAGCTTGCCGAGCAGTTCGGTCCAGCCCTTCTCATGGCCGTCGCGCGCGGCTTCGTTGAAGAACTGCTCGTGATGCAGCGTCAACAGCGTGCCGGCGCCGTCCGGCTTCAACATGATGGAGAGCTGCGATTCGCGCTCCGGCGTCGAGTGCCAGGCCCAGCTCATCACCAGCAGCTCGTTCGGCACGATTTCGCGATAAACGCCGCCAGCCTGAAAATACTCGCCGTCGGTGGCGTAGAAGCTGATGCGGTAGCGGCCGCCGACACGCAGATCGGTCTCCGCCTGCACCGAGCCTTCCCTGACCCTGGAGGGTCCGAACCACGCCGCTAGTTTTTCCGGGTCGGTCCACGCGGCGTAGATTTTCGCCGGCGCCGCATTGATACGACGCTTGAGGGTGAGGCTTGGGCTGGTTGCGATACCGGCGTCGCGGCGAGAATCTGGCTGGATGCTTGACTGGGTGGCCATGGGTCTTCCTCCACAAAAGCTGCAAGACGGTCGAGATTGTCGGACCAGAAGCGCTGGTAGCGGTTCAACCAGTCCATCGCCTGCTCCATAGGCTTGGCGGTCAACCGGCACGCCACGGTGCGGCCGGTCTTCTCGCGCGCGATCAGGCCGGCATCCGACAACACGTCGAGATGCTTCATGATCGCGGGCAGCGACATGGCAAAGGGCTGCGCCAGTTCGCTCACGGAAAGGCTTTCGCGGTCGCCGAGCCGCGCCACCAGTGCGCGCCTCGTCGGATCGGCGAGGGCTGCGAAGGTACGGTCCAGGACGTCTTCGTAATACTTAACCATATGGTTTAGTATAGACGCAAAAGATCAGGCGTCAAGCGCCCGCTGCTGATTTTCCTGATCAATAATCCCGATAGACCCGGCCGCGCCGCGGCTGCTGGTTCAATGCCGCGCGTGGATTGACGCTGCAATAAACGCCGCGCCCGGCGGCGGAGGCCATGCACTGCTGATAGGTCTGGTAAGAACAGTCGCCGGGAATGCCGACGCCCCGGCCCTGAACGCAATAGGGGTAATCGTAAGCGGCCGCTGGCGTCGGGCCAGCCATCGTGGCCGATCCCGCCGCCAGCAAAAACAACACTGCCAAGTTCGCGTTGCGCATGATCGGATCCTCCTACGCGGCAACCATACCGCGTCGCCGGGTCGCATCAGGTTCAAAACCTCGCGACCCGGAGCAGGTTCCAGCGCGGCGCCTTACTGCACTTTCTCGATATTGGCGCTGTCGATCACTTTCTTCCACTTCTCGGTTTCTTCCACGATCATCTTGCCGAACGCTTCGGGCGGGCCGATCAGCGGCTCGCCGCCGAGGTCGACCAGCTTCGCCTTGATCGCGGGCTCCGCCAGCACCGCGTTCACTTCCTTGTTCAGCTTCTCGATGATTTCCTTGGGCGTGTTCTTCGGAGCGCCCATGCCGAACAGCGCGCTCGCCTCGTAGCCGGGAATGGTATCGGCAAGCACCGGCACGTCAGGCAGCAGCCCGGACCGCACCGTCGAGGTCACCGCCAGCGCTCGCAGCGAACCGGCACGGATGTGCTGCAGGATCGAGGGCATGTTGTCGAAGATCACCTGAACCTGGCCGCCGAGCAGGTCGGTGATCGCCGGCGCTGCGCCGCGGTAGGGCACGTGCTGCATCTTGGCGCCTGACATCATCATGAACATTTCGCCGGACAGATGCACCGACGTGCCGTTGCCCGAGGACGCCAAATTCACCTTGCCCGGGTTGGCCTTCACATAGGCGACGAACTCGGCAACCGTCTTCGCCGGCACGTTATTGTTGACCGTCATCACGTTCGGCACGCGATTGAACGCCGCGACCGGCGCGATGTCGCGCACGACGTTGAATTTCAGGTTGGCGTACAGAGACGCGTTGATGTAGTTCGCCGGATTGACCAGCAGAAGCGTGTAGCCGTCCGGTTCGGCGTTGATCACCGATTCGGTGGCGATGTTGTTGCCGGCGCCGGGCTTGTTTTCGATCACGAATTGCTGGCCAAGCCGCTCCGACAGCCGCTGGCCGAGCAGGCGCGCAATGATGTCGGTGGCGCCGCCGGGCGGATATCCGACCACCCACTTGACCGGCCGCGTCGGATAATCCGCCGCCAAGGCAGTGCCGATCGAAGCGGTCATCGAAAGGCCGATTGCCGTCAGGCAGATCGCGGTACGGCGTGAAATCATGAGTTATTCTCCCTGGGGGCCCGGGTTCACCCGGGCCGTTTCTATTGAACTGAGCAAGGGCCGCGTTGTAACAAACAAACATCCATGCGACCAGTGCGACGCAACGCCCTCAAGGCGCGACCAAAGGATTAGGCATGTCCGTCAAAGTGAGTGCGCTCGATCATCTCGTCATCAATGTCTCCGACGTGGCGCGTTCCGCCGAGTGGTATCGGAACATCCTCGGCATGGAGATCAAGGTGTTCGATCCGGGTCCGGGCAAAACGCCGCGGACATCGCTGGTGTTCGGGAACCAGAAGATCAACGTGCGGCCGCGCGATGCCGACAAGGTCGAGTGGTTCACCGCCGATCATGAGACCGCCGGCAGCGACGATCTGTGCTTCCTGACCGCGAGCACGCCGGACCAGGTGGTCGCGCACCTTGAGGCCAACGGCGTCGCGATCGAGGAAGGCCCCGTCGCCAAACAGGGTGCGCGCGGCACGCTGCGCTCGGTCTATTGCAGGGATCCGGACGGGAGTTTGATCGAGATTTCGTCGTATGAGGATGGTGCGGCGTAAGGCGTTTTGCTTTTTCGTCATGGCCGGGCTTGACCCGGCCATCCACGTCTTTCTCTCCGCCATACCGTGAAGACGTGGATGCCCGGGACAAGCCCGGGCATGACGAGCTTCTACGATTTGCGCGCCGCGCCATCCGATGGCAGAACTACTCCCAAGCAATAACCAAGGCAGCGCTCGAAGCTGCACCGGGAGGACAGATGTCTATTTCACAGGCAGTGCCGGGCGTCGTCGGACCGTTCGCCGGCCTCGACGTGCCGTGGCTGCTGCGGATGCGGGCCGAGAGCCGCCGCGATCATCCGTTTCTGATCTGGGCGCCGTTCGAGGCTCCGGCGCGGAGCTGGTCCTACGGCGAATTTCACGAACGCGTCGGCGCGCTGGCGGCGGGCCTGGTCAAGCGCGGCATCAAGCCCGGCGACTATGTGCTTGTTCATCTCGACAATTGCATCGAGGCGATGCTGGCGTGGTTCGCCTGCGTCGAACTCGGCGCCATCGCCGTCACCACCAACACCCGTTCGGCCGCCGCCGAAATGGAATATTTCGCCGGCCATTGCGGCGCGGTCGCCGCGATCACCCAGCCGGCCTATGCTGAATTGATTTCGGCCCATTGCCGCGACCTGCGCTGGATCGCCGTGATCTCGCATGACGCCGGCGCCGCGCCCGCGCAAGCTGCGGCACGCGGCGATAGTTTCGAATCGTTGTTTGCCGACAGCGCCGACCGGCCGCGCCGCGCCACCGACCCGTCCGCGCCCTGCAGCGTGCAGTATACCTCCGGCACCACGTCGCGCCCGAAGGCAGTGCTGTGGACGCATGCCAACGCGCTGTGGGGCGGCAAGATCAACGCCGCCCATGAGGATTTGCATCAGGGCGACGTGCACCAGACCTATCTGCCGCTGTTTCACACCAACGCGCTGGCCTATTCGATGCTCGCAGCGCTGTGGGTCGGCGCGTCCTGCGTGATCCAGCCGCGGTTTTCCGCCAGCCGGTTCTGGAACGTCGCGCTGGAGCATGGCTGCACCTGGACCTCGACGATCCCGTTCTGCCTGAAAGCGCTGCTCGAGCACGAGATCCCGAAGCATCACAAATTCCGGCTCTGGGGCACCGCGGTGAACGATCCGCCGCCTTTCGCCGCCTTCGGCGTCAAGACCATCGGCTGGTGGGGCATGACCGAGACCATCACCCACGGCATCGTCGGCGAGGTCGACCAGCCCAACACGCCGATGTCGATCGGCCGCGCCGCGCCGGAATACGAGATCCGCATTACCGATGACGACGGTTCACCAACCCAAGTCGGCGACACCGGCAATCTCCTGATCAAGGGCATTCCCGGCCTGTCATTGTTTGCCGAGTATCTGCACAACGACAAGGCCACCCGCGAGAGCTTCGACGAGCACGGCTATTTCATCACCGGCGACCGCGTCACGCTGCTGGACAACGGCTTCATCAAGTTCGGCGATCGCGCCAAGGACATGCTGAAGGTCGGCGGCGAGAATGTCGCGGCGTCCGAGATCGAACAGGTGGTCGCGCTGGTGCCGGGCGTGCGCGAGGCCGCGGTGGTGGCGAAGAAGCATCCGATGCTGGACGAGGTGCCGGTCGTGTTCATCATTCCGCTGGCGGGCGTCGCGGCCGCGCCGGCCGAACTGCAGGACAAGGTGATGGCGGCCTGTCGCAATGCGCTGGCCGACTTCAAGGTGCCGCGCGAGATAATTTTTGTCGACGAGATGCCGCGCTCGACGCTGGAGAAGGTGGCGAAGGCGGAATTGCGGAAGTTGCTGGAGTGAGCGCGGCTGTCTTCTTCGTCATTGCGAGCGTAGCGAAGCAATCCATACTTCCGTTCACGCTGAGATGGATTGCTTCGCTGCGCTCGTAATGACGCGGAGAGCCTAGCCATACCCGAACGCGATCGGGCGGAAGGCCTGCAGCAAATGCTGGTCGAGCTTGTCGCCCATCTCTTCCATCACCCTGAACGCCTTGACGTGGGTGAATTGCAGCCGGTAGGCGCGCTTCTCGACCAGGGCGGCGTAGATGTCCACGATCGTCGTCAGGCGCACGATGTCGCTGATCTCCTTGCCGGAGAGGCCGTCGGGATAGCCGGTGCCGTCGAGGAATTCATGGTGGTGCAGCACCACGTCGAGCATTTCCGGCGGAAAACCGCCTTGCGCCGCCAACGCGTCATAGCCGCGGCGCGGATGCTGGCGCATCTCGTGCATTTCCTCCGGCGTCAGCGGATCCGGCTTGTCGAGGATCGCGACCGGGATGAACGCCTTGCCGACGTCGTGCAACAGCGCGGCGCGGGCGAGACGGCGCTGGTCGTCCTCGCGCATGCCAAGGTGCTGCGCGAAGGCGACCGCAAAGCCGGTGACGAACAGGCAGTGCCGATAGCTGTCGGTGTGGTGGCAGCCGACCGTCGTCAGCCATTCACGCAGCGAGGTGTGCTTGATGGCTTTCAGAATCTTGTTTTCGGCCTGCACGATGTCGCTGTATTTCAGCGGCTCGCCGGCCCGCATGCCGTTGAAAATCCTGACCATGACGCCGTGCGCGGCTTCGACACCGCGGTTCAGCGCCTTGCCGCGGTCGGTCTCGTTGTAGGAACTGTCGTCCGGGAACGCGGCCCGGATGCGCTGCAGGATGCCTTGCGCGTCGAACGGGCGCGCGATGGTGTCGGTGGCGCCGAGCGCCCAGGCCTGCATCGAGCCGTGATGCAGCGCATCCGCCAGCACGAACAGCCGCGGCATTTCGCGATAGGCCTCGGTGCGCAGCTTGTTGCGCACCATCTGCACGCTCTCGGCCGAGCGCAAATTGATATCGACCACGATGCCGGAGAGATCGCGCGCCGGCGCGTCGGGAATATCCGTGGTGGCGATCATGTCCACCTGGCCGACCGACTGCAGAATGCCGGCCAGTTCGCTGCTTTGATCGCTCCGATCCGACGCCAGCAGCAGCCGGCGCTTGGACGGAGTCTTGTTGGTTAATGCTGTCATAGGACCCCAGGGCCTTGCGGTGATGACCGTTCGCCAAGCTACCGGATAAGGAGTTCCCTGTGGCTTAAGACGTATCGTGAATGTTGATTGATCAGGATTGTTAGAATTTTAGGGATTCCATTCGCGGTTGTTGCCTGATCGCGGGCCGCCGCTCCACACAACTGTCGTCCTCCGCGAAAGCGGGGGACCCAGTACGCCGCGGCTTCTCGGCTCTATTATCAGCGCCTCTGGAATACTGGGTCGCCCGGTCAAGCCGGGCGATGACACTGAATATGTGGCTGCGATCTCGCGGCGCATGGCGCCCGAGCTTTGCCAGAAAATCCTTACCCCCAAAATCAGAGGGCGCAGGGAATGCCGGATGCGCGCTGCACCCGCGGTCTCATGTGCGATTGTGCATAAGAATGCTGCACATGAGCATACAGGGCAGCGGAGAGCGTCCGACATTCCCTGCGCAATGGCTTTACGGCTTATGACGCGCTCTCCCCGGTGAGACGGCCTCTATTGCCACCGTCACTGCGCAGGGCGTGAGCCATTGCGCAGCTTGACGCCGTTACGGGCGCCAGGACCACACGCTTTTGCCGTACGCATCAGCCGCGACCGTCAATCGCAACGTCAGCGTCCACCGCATCCCCGCCCCTCGTCATGACGACGGCCGACGCCCCTCTGAGTGGGACGGGATGGCGATAGATGCGCACTGATTTGGGTCGGGCGACAACAGAAACATTTTTGATTTACGGAAATTTTTGGCTTGACACGATTTCTGTAAATCGCAAGTGATTTGCCCGTCGGGTTGATTTGTCGCAGCCGAAACCGCAAGATTGCGCATGCGCGCAAGGCGACTCAATCGGGGTTTTGCAATTCATCCGGAAGGAAACTACGGTGGAAGATAATGCAATCAGCCGTGGTCGATTTGGATGAATGTTGTTGGTCGGATCGAAAGCGTTTGGCGCTATCCTGTGAAGAGCATGCGCGGCGAAATGCTGCCGGAAACCTATGTCAGCTTCTCCGGAGTTTTGGGCGACCGCCTCTACGCGGTCCACAACTCGGCCGCGCCCACGGCATTTCCGTATCTGACGGCACGGGCTCGCCCGGATATGCTGCTGTATCGTCCGTTTTTCCGCGAGCCGGCGCGTTCGGTGCTGCCGAGCAACCTTGCCGAGGCCGAGGCGCGCGGACCTGGCATCACCCCGCTTTTTCCGGGCCTTGAGGATCTGGCCGTCGATGTCGCGGCACCGTCGGGAGAAATTTTTGGGGTTGATGATGACAGATTGCTCGGCGCGCTGACCGACGAATCGTCGCCGGGCACTCTGACGATGCGACGGTCCGATCGCGCGATTACGGATTGCCGGCCGCTGTCGTTGCTTGCGACCCGGACGATCGACGGCATTGGCCGCGCAGTGGGCCTGAGGCTCGACAAGCGCCGCTTTCGCGAAAACCTCTATGTCGATCTCAACTCCGGCGAAAGCTTCGCCGAAGACGCCTTCGTCGGCCGGCGGCTGCGGATCGGTCCGAAACTGACGGTCCACATTCTGGAACGCGACATCCGTTGCCGCATGATCAACATCGATCCGGAGTCGCTCGAAGAGAACTCCGAGATTTTGCAATATGTCGCCAAGAACCATGACAACAGAGCCGGCGTCTACGCCGCTGTGCTGGTGGAGGGTCTGGTTCGACCGGGTGACGAGATCGTTGTTGAGGATTAATCACGGCGTAGTTCTCTTCAACCGCTGATCGATGCGAGATGGCGGATTAAAGGGAATCCGCCCAGTTCCAGCCAATAGGCACGTGGTCTTGATTTCGGCCAAAGAGATGCCGAAGTTTCGCAGGCATCAACGTCAGGAATGAATCATATGGCCACCTTTATCCTGATCCCCGGAGGCTGGCAGGGCGGCTGGGTCTACCAACAGGTGGCCGAGATACTTGCCGCGCACGGGCACAAAGCCTTGCCGATCACGCTTTCAGGGCTCGGCGATGCTCCCGCCCCGATGGCCAATCTTGAAACCCACATTGGTGAGGTCGTCAGTGCCGTGAAGTCGCAGCAGGGCGACGTGGTCCTTGTTGGGCAATCCTACGGCGGGATGGTCGTGAGCGGCGCGGCCGATGCTGCGCCATCGCAAATCCGGGCGCTGGTCTATGTGGACGCCTATGTGCCTGACACCGGCGACTCCGTCTGGTCGCTGACGACGCCGCGTTTTCGCGATCTCTTCGTCTCGGGCGCGAGGGCCGACGGACTAAACTGCGCGCCGCCTCCCACCCTTGACCCGCGATGCCGGCCGCATCCGATGGGGACGTTTCTGCAATCCATCAATCTCAGCGGACGCTGGCGCGAAGTGCCGCGCAAGACCTTCGTCGGGCGCATGGCTGGGAGGGCAGTCCGTTCCTCGACCTTTATCAACGCTTGAGCGGCGAGCCGGAGTGGTCGACCTTTGCCCTCGATTGCGGGCACAATGTAGCGCGGCTGCAGCCCGAGGCTTTGGCCGAGATATTGCTGGCTCAGGTTTGAACGAGCAGCGACTGCAATCCATCCAAAGCGGAAGCTTAGTCACTGCGTAGGGCGGGTTCTCTTTAACCCGCCATCTCGCAAATCGAGCGGCGGGTTAAAGAGAACCCGCCCTACGAAGGTCTACGGCCAACCGTGGTGCGATCACCGTCGTTCGCCGAAGTCCCCGCTCGTCTCGCCATCCCCAGCCCAATCCTCCGGAAACAATCCGGCGCCAACATCGCGATGAAACGAGGAATGCGGCCAATCGCGCACGCGCGTGACGAGGCCGTGCTTGAGCGGATTGATGTAACAATACTCGACGTGGCGCGCATAATCAGCTTCGTCGCGAATAAGGTGCTCCCAAAATCTGCGTTGCCAAATGCCACGTTCGTTGCGCGCGACTCGAACAGCGCTGAGCCGCTCCTGCTTCGGCAATGCCCGCGCGAAACGGCTCTTGATCAGACGCCAGCGGGTGGAGAAGTCATGATCACCGGGCGGCAGCGTCCAGACCGCATGCACATGATCGGGCAACACGACGAAGGCATCGATCGTGAACGGATGACCCATACGCGTTGCCGCAACGGCGTCGCGCAAGCTCTCGATATGCTCGACGAGCAGGGATTTCTGCCGCTCCACCAGGTTGACCGTAAAGAACCAGCAGCCGCCTGGAACGAACGCGCGACGATAATTTGGCATAGGGCAAAGGATAGCACATGTCGGAGTTGCGTTGCGGCCAAGGCGGCGGGATTACGTAGGGCGGGTTCTCTTTAACCCGCCGCCCGATTGCGAGATGCGGGTTAAAGAGAACCCGCCCTACGAAGGTCTCCCAAAAAAAATCCGCCGGAGAAATCTCCGGCGGATCGTTGATGCTGCGTAACCTTAGGCGCCCTTACGCCTTCATGTTCGCCTTTACCGCCTCCGCCGTGATCGGCAGCGCGCGGATGCGGGCGCCGCAGGCGTTGAAGATGGCGTTGCCCAATGCTGGTGCGATCACGGTCACCGCCGGCTCGCCGACGCCGGTCGGCTTTTCGCCGTTGGCGATGACGTTGACGGCGACTTCCGGCACCTGGCTCATCCGCAGCGGCGTGTAGCTATCGAAGTTGGTCTGCTCGATACCGCCATCCTTCAGCGTCGCCTTCTCATACATGGCGAGCGAAAGGCCCCACAGCGCCGCACCCTCGACCTGGGCGCGGATGTTGTCGGGGTGCACCTGCATGCCGACGTCGGTGGCCACGGTCAGTTTCTTGACCTTGACCTCGCCGCTTGGCGAGACCGCGACATGGGCCACACAGGCGGTCCAGCTGGCCGTCGCCCGTTCCTGCGACGACACGCAGGCCACGCCCATGCCTTCACCTTTCGGCAGTTTGACGGTGCCGTAGCCGGCCATGCCCATCGCCGCGAGCAGGGTGCTGCGCAGACGCTGCGCGCCACCATCGTTCTTGCCTTTGCCGTCGAGCAGGGAGATCCGGTACTCGGCGGGATCCTTGCCGGCGGCGTGGGCGAGTTCGTCGATCATGCTTTCGACCGCCCAGAAGGTCCAGCCCGGCGCGACCGACCGCAGCTGCCCCGACGGGGTGGCGTTGTGCGCCATCTCGTTCTTGATGGCGCGCACATTGTGATTGGGCACGGAATAGAAGAAATCCGCGCCGTTCACGGTGAACGCATCCAGCGGCCCCTTCTTGTCGACCGAGGGCGACAGGAAATCGGGGATGCCCCAGCGCTGGGTCGGCCACGCACTGACCACGTCGTGATTGAGCGCGATCAGCTTGCCGTCACCATCGAGGCCCGCCTTGACCTTCTGGAAGGTCAGGGGGCGCGAATAGTCCATGGTCATGTCGTTTTCGCGGGAGTAGATCACCTTGACCGGCTTGCCGACGGCTTTCGCCGCCTGCACCGCGGGCACCATCATGTCGGCGTCGAGACGCCGGCCGAAGCCGCCGCCCAGCCACATCTGGTGCATCACGACGAACTTTGGATCTATACCGGCGGCGCCCGCCGCGATCGCGCCGGAGCGCGTCGCGAACTGGTTGCCGGAATAGATATTCAGGATGTCGCCCTTGAACTCCGCGGTGGCGTTCATCGGCTCGAGCGGCGCATGGATGTTGATGCTGGTGGTGTATTCCGCCTCCAGCACTTTCGCCGCCGTCCCGAAGGCCGCCGCTGTATCGCCGTCCTTGACGAAGAACTGCCCGGAATCATCCAGCTTCTGCAGCCGCTTCGCCTCCTCGAGCAATGACTCGCTCGACAGCTTGGCGTTCGGACCATTGTCATAGGCGATCTTCAGCGCTCCTGCGGCTTTCTTCGCATTGGCATAGGTGTTGGCGACCGCCACCACCCAGCCCGTCGTGCTGCCGGTCTTGTCGTCGAGCGTCACCGCCTTGATGAAGCCCGGCACTTTCTTGGCTGCGGAATCATCAACCGATTTCACTGTGGCGCCAAAACGCACCGGCGGGGTCACGACAGCGCCGTAGACCATGCCCGGCAAATTGACGTCGATGCCGTATTTGGCCGTGCCGTTGCTCTTCGGCGGGATGTCGAGCTGCGGAACGGAAACGCCGACCATGGTGTATTGATCGGGGGTCTTGAGCTTGATCGCCTTGAGTTCGTCCGGCGTAAAGGTTTTTGTAATTTTGCCGCTCTTGACGATGTCGGCAAAACTCATCGACTTCTTCGACTTCGGATGCGACACGGTGGAATCGCGCACCACCAGTTCGCCGGCGGGAACGCCCATGATCGTGGCCGCTGCCTGCGTCAGCGCGATCCGCCCCGCGGCGCCCGCGCGGCTCATCGCATCGAAGTTCATCATGGTCGACCAGCTGCCGCCGGTGATCTGCGCGCCCAGAACGGGATCGTTGAACTTCGGATCGTTGGAGGCGAGCTGAACCCGCATGTCCTTCCAGGACGAGCCGAGCTCTTCGGCAACGATCTGCGCCATGGTGGAAGCGATGTGCTGGCCCATATCGGCCTTGCCGCACGTCACGGTGACCAGGCCATCGGGTCCGATCGAGTACCAGACGCTGGGATCGAATTTGGCGGGTGCCGCCAGCGCCTGATCGGCGCCGAGCAGGCCGGGGACAGCGGAGTAGCCGAGCGCAAGACCCGCGGCGGCGGTGCCGACGAGAAAGGAGCGGCGGCTGAGGTCGGCGGGTTCGCGGTCCAATTTTTCCTGTGCGATCTTTTTTACGTGCGTGTTCATGTGGGCCTCCGCTCGGTGCCGGCGTTGGACGCGGTGCGCATGTCGGCGGCGGCGCGCAGAATCGCCTTCTGGATGCGGGAATAGGTCATGCAGCGGCACAGATTGCCGTCCATATGCGCAACCACTTCTTCCTTGGTCGGATTGGAATTCTTGGACAGCAGCGAAGCCGCCTGCATGATCTGGCCGGACTGGCAGTAGCCGCATTGCGGAACCTGCTCGATGATCCAGGCCTTCTGCAGCGGATGATCGCTCTTGGGGCTGAGGCCTTCGATGGTGGTGATCTTCTTGCCGACGGCCTCGCTGACCGGAGTCTGGCAGGACCTGACGGCTTCGCCGTTGACGTGAATCGTGCAGGCGCCACAGAGGCCGGCGCCGCATCCGAATTTCGTACCGGTCATTTGCAATTGTTCGCGAATGACCCATAGCAGCGGCGTATCGTTCGCCGCCTCGACGGACATATTCCGCCCGTTGATATTCAGATTTGGCATTTGCGCTCCCCTTCCGGTGTTGGAAGCCGCTTACGGCGGCAACTCACTGTTGGGCATTTGCTGACACCCACCGGGTCGATGTCAGTCGGCGCGCAGAATGATACCGATCGGAATTAGAGGCAATGCAATTTGGAATCGTTCGAAGGGAATAAAATTATGAAAAATCTGGTTGTGCGCTGCGGCAAGGTCTTGCGCGTGCCATTGATTTGGAATGCCCGCGGCGTGGGCACGGTCCGCCATTTCCGCATTTCCCAACCGCTGACGGATCGCGCTAGGATGCCGAATTACGCATGATTGTTTTGGGAAAATCGCAATGCCGAAGATCAACCGTGGCGGCGTCGACATCTATTACGAGGTGCATGGCAGCGGCCCACCGCTGCTGTTGACCCACGGTTATTCCTCGACCTCCGGGATGTGGCAGGGCCAGATCGAGGCGCTGTCGAAACATCACAAACTCGTGTTGTGGGACATGCGCGGCCACGGCCAGTCGGATTATCCCGATGATCCCGCAGCCTACAGCGAAGCGCTGACGGTGGCCGACATGGCGGCATTGCTCGACGAAGTCGGCGCCGCCAAGGCCATCATCGGCGGGCTGTCGCTTGGCGGCTACATGTCGCTGGCGTTCTATCGCAACCACCCGGAGCGCGTGCGGGCGCTGCTGATCATCGACACCGGACCCGGCTTCAAGAAGGACGATGCGCGCGAGGTCTGGAACAGGCGCGCCCATGACACCGGCGACCGTTTCGAGCGCGATGGACTGGACGTTCTGAAAGCCGCCAGCCGCGAACGCTCCGGCGTCAGCCATCGCGACGCGTCGGGACTGGCGCGGGCCGCGCGCGGCATGCTGATCCAGCGCGACGCGCGCGTGATCGAATCGCTGCCCGACATCAAGGTGCCGTCGCTGGTCGTGGTCGGCGCCGACGACACGCCATTCCTGGCCGCGTCCGATTACATGGCGGCAAAAATTCCCGGCGCGAAGAAGGTGGTGGTTCCGGCCGCCGGCCACGCCGTGAACATCGATCAGCCGCAGGCTTTTATCGAGGCGGTGCTGCCGTTCCTTGGCGGTCTCGATACCAAGGCAAGCGCGAGGGCCGCGTCATGAAGGCGATTGCCGCCGCTTCGCTGCTTCTCATCGCCGGCGCCGCACCCGCGCTCGCGCAAAAGCTGCCGCCGTTCGGCGGTCCCTACCCGCCGCCGTTCACCGAAACCCTGTCGAACACCACGCCGCTGGCGTTCGGCATGGATGCGATGGAAGCCGAACGCGCGCTTGGCACCCCGCTCAATTACGTCAAGGGTCGGCCGGGCGATGAGGTGTTCCTCACGTTCCGCGATCTCGGCGGCAGCGGCTTGTTTCCCAGCAAGCACCGGCTCTATCTGCAATTCCGCAAAGGCCGGCTGGCGGGCTGGAAGGGCGACTGGGGTCACAACTGGATGTGGCAATAACCGCCGCCTTCCCTGCAACAGGCTTCGTGCAACCCTTCGACAAAAAGCAACTTCAACAAAAAGGATTGAAACGTGGGACAGGATATTACACTGACGGCTTCGGACGGTTTCAAACTCGGCGGCTATCGCGCCGATCCGGCGGGCGCGCCAAAGGCGGCCATCGTGGTGATCCAGGAGATCTTTGGCGTCAATCACCACATTCGTTCGGTGTGCGATCGCCTCGCAGGCGCCGGCTATGTCGCGATCGCGCCGTCGATCTTCGACCGCATCACACCCAATTTCCAGAGCGGCTATTCGCCGGACGAAGTCGCGAACGCGCGAAAGTTCGTTGCCAATCCGGATTGGGCGGCGATGCTGCTCGACAGCCAGGCCGCGATCGATGCGGTCAAGAGCGTGGGTCCGGTCGGCATCATCGGCTTCTGCCTCGGCGGCAGCATCGCCTTCGCCGCCGCGACCAAACTGACGGAGCTATCGGCCGCGGTCGGCTATTACGGCGGCGCCGTCGTCCGCTTCGCCGACGACAAACCGAAAGTGCCGACGCAATTGCATTTCGGTGAAAAGGACGCCGGCATTCCCTTGACCGACGTCGAGACCATCAGGACCAAGCGGCCCGACGTCGAAGTCTATGTCTATCCCGGCGCGCAGCACGGCTTTCACTGCGACGAGCGGGCCAGCTACGACAAGACCAGCGCCGACATCGCCTGGCCGCGCAGCCTCGATTTCTTTGCCAGGCATTTGAAGTGACGACGAAGTCATCATACTCCACTGTCGTCCCGGCCTTGAGCGCAGATGCGCAATTGCGCATCGGGGGACCCATACTCCGTGACTTTGCAGAAGGTCTCTAACGCCGGCGATCTCACCGATAGGCCGCGGCGTATGGGTCCCGGCTCAAGGCCGGGACGACGGATAAATTGTAGCCGCGCTCTCGCCCGCCTTACTCGCCCTTGACGCCGGTGGCTTTCACGACATCCGCCCAGCGCGCGGAGTCGCGGCGCAGGGTGGCTGCGAAGGTTTCCGCCGTACCGCCGACCGGCATCAGGCTGACCGTCTCGAGCCCCGCGGTGCCCTCGGGGGAAGCGATGATGCGCGCCAGTTCCGCGGACAGTTTCGTGACGATGTCCTTGGGCGTTGCAGCGGGCACGAAGACACCGACCCAGCCTTCGGTCTCAAAGCCGGGGAAACCGAGTTCGGCGAGCGTCGGCACGTTCGGCAGCTGGGTCCTGCGCTTTTCGCCGCCGACCGCCAGCGCCCGGACCTTGCCTGCCTGGATTTGCGGGCCGGCCGTGGTCAGGTCGACGAAGCCTGCGGTCACCGTGTTGTTGAGCAGATCGTTCACCAGCGGCGCCGCGCCACGATAGGGAACATGGGTCATGTCGATGCCCGCGTTCTTCTTCAGGAGTTCGCCGTAGAGATGTGACGTCGTCGCGTTGCCGAACGAGCCGTATGGCACCTTGCCGGGGTTCGCCTTGGCGTGATCGATCAGTTCCTTGACCGTCTTGATCGGCTGCGCCTCGGGGACCGTCAGCACGATCGTCGAGAGCCCGACCTGGGTCACCGGCGCGAGATCCTTGAAGACGTCGTAGGGCAGTTTCGCAACCAGGCTCGGCGCCTGGATGATCTGGGTGATGGCGACCAGCACGGTGTAGCCATCGGGCTGCGCCTTGGCGACGTAATCATTGCCGACCACACCGCCGCCGCCCGACTTGTTTTCGACGACGACAGGCTGCTTCCACGCTTCCGACAGTTTGTTGGCCAGGAGGCGCGCCGAAACGTCGGTGGCTCCGCCCGCGGGATACGGCACCACGAAGGTTATGCGCCGCTCCGGATAGGACTGCGCCGCCGCTTGATCGGCGGACACGCACACCGCCGTCATCGCAATGCCTGCGATCATGGCAGCTGAAATGGCGGTGCGCACGAGCTTGATTGGCAGCCGGATGCTCATCTTTTCTCCAAGTGATTGATAGGTTGATTTCGCTGGATTGCGTTGACGGCGGCATAGGCCGCCGGCCTGGGAGAGGCAAGTTCCGATCCGGCGCCTGACGCCGAATGCGCTGATTCACCACAGCCGGCCATGACAATGCCGCTGCACGGAATTTTCCGACCAGCACCGCCGTTAGATTTGCGGCTAGAACCAGCGCTCGCCGACCAGCACCGTATCGCCCGGGCTGATCGAGGTGCCGGGCGGCACGATGTAGCGCGCGGTTCCCGAAGCGTCGGTGTGCGTGACCGTGACCCGGTCGCGCCGCGCGCGGGGCGAGAAACCGCCGGCAATCGCCACCGCGCTCTCGACGGTCATGTTGGGCACGTAAGGATATTGTCCGGGCGCCGCCACTTCGCCGAGGATGAAGAACGGACGGTAGGCTTCGATCTCGACCGCAACGGAGGGATCACGGATGAAGCCGGCGCGCAGCTTGGCTGCGATCTCGGCCGCGAGACCGGCGGGCGTGCGGCCGCGCGCCGGCACCGAGCCGATCAGCGGAATCGTGATCGAGCCGCCGGCATCGATCGCGTAGGTATTGGTGAGGCCTTCCTGGCCGTAGACCACGACGCGCAGCCTGTCGCCGGCATCGAGATGATACGACGTGTCATAGCGGACCGGTTCGGCATAGGCGACGGGCGCTGCGACAACCACGGGCGCGGGCGCGTAAACCGGACGCGGCGTTCTGGCAAAGGACGCGCGCATCGCGCTGATGGCGCCGCCGCCGCTATTGTCCACGACGGCGACCGGCGCCGGCGCCGCGCCATAGGTCATGGCGTCGAGATCGGCTTGCGGCGCGACCGCGACGGGTCCGGCCGTGCGCATGCACCCCGACAGAGCGAGCGCGGCCATCATCGCAGCGATCGAAAATTGAAACGCGCGCGCAACTCGCACCGGAGCATCCCTCAAAGCGAGACAGCTCTAGTCTTGCACCGGTTATGGTTAACAAAACGTTTTTTTGGGTGGGGTCCTCAACGGAACACAGCGAGCAGACCACCGTCATTGCGAGCGCAGCGAAGCAATCCATCTCGCCGCAAAAAGAAAGAATGGATTGCTTCGCTTCGCTCGCAATGACGGGGCTAGGCGGCGCTCACATCAACACCGATCGGGCACGACACGCCGGTGCCGCCCAGCCCGCAATAGCCGGCCGGATTCTTGGCGAGATATTGCTGATGATAGTCTTCGGCAAAATAGAATTCGCCTGACGGCGCGATCTCGGTGGTGATGGCGCCAAGACCCTTGGCTGCCAGCGCCTTCTGGTACATCGCCTTCGACGCATCGGCGGCTTTGGCTTGCGCATCGCTGCGCGTGTAGATCGCGGAACGATATTGGGTGCCGACATCATTGCCCTGGCGCATGCCCTGCGTCGGGTTGTGATTTTCCCAGAACGTCTTCAGCAGCGCCTCAAAGGAGATCTTCTTCGGATCGAACACGACCAGCACCACTTCGGTGTGACCGGTGCGGCCCGAGCAAACTTCTTCGTAGGTCGGATTGGGCGTGTGGCCGCCGGCGTAACCGACGGCGGTCGCAAAGATGCCCTCGCCGAGTTGCCAGAACTTGCGCTCGGCGCCCCAGAAACAGCCGAGCGCGAACACCGCCTGCTCGAGACCGTCAGGATAAGGCGGCTGCAGCTTGCGGCCGTTGACGAAATGGGTTGACGCGGTCGGGATCGGCGTGGCGCGGCCCGGCAGCGCTTCGGCGGCACTCGGCAACGCGGTGGTCTTGCGCATGAACAACATGGATTGCCTCCAGGCGGAACATCGGCTGGCGCGCAAACGGCGGCAGCGGGCTCACTTCTATATAAGGCTTTACGCGGGTTGCCGCAGCCCTGTTACGCAAGCCTCCTTAGATTAAGCCTTGGCAACGCCGGCCTTGCCGAACCAAAGCCTGTCAGTCCCGCGAATAGCCGATCAGCGGCTTGCGGGGCCGGAACAGGATCATCAAGAGAATGCCGAACACGCCCAGCACCGCGAACACCGGCTGGTCCAGCAGGACCTTGATGACGCTGTTCCAGAGCCAGGGCGCGGCACTCTCAACCGAAGTGCGAAACGCCAGCTGGCTGGACTGGTGGATGTCGTTCCAGAACTGCCCAAACCGGGTGAAACGCAGAGTCTGGTCGGCGACATACCGTGCGCCGTCATAGACCATGAAGATGAATCCGCCGGCCAGGAGCAGCAGGCCAATTAGCCGGAAGAAACCGCGGATCATGCGTCACCTTATACCTGTCGGGCCCGGAGGGCCGTCAGCCCAATACCGGGCCCCCCAAATAAATTCAACCTCGTCAGCACCTTATGCGCCATTTCCGGCCGGATTTTCCGGTTTTGGGAGGGTCCGGAAAGCGTTGACGGTGCAGAACCAGCCCTCTATAAGACCCCCAATGGCGGCGGGCGCAATCCCGCCGCCGCTGTTCTTTGAGCCGCGCCGCGGTGGGAGCATTTTGGCTCCCGAGCATGGCGACCTCAAGGACACCTTGAAACACACCAGCGCAATTTGAACGGCCGGCGCGCTCAAGCCCGACCACCCGAGCGATGACAGCCGAAGGATAGTTGAGAACATGGCCAATACCACTTCCGCCAAAAAGGCGACCCGCAAGATTGCCCGCCGCACCATCATCAACAAGTCGCGCCGCACCCAGATGCGTGGTGCGGTTCGCACCGTCGAAGAAGCCATCGAGAGCGGCGACCGCGATGCAGCGTTGAAGGCGATGGCGCGCGCGGAACCGGAACTGATGCAAGCCGCGCAGCGCAACATCATTCACAAGAACAACGCGAGCCGGAAGGTGTCACGCCTGACGCACCAGATTGCCAAGCTTGCGAAATGAACTGACGGGAAAAAATATTCGTCAAAAAAGCCCGGCCCTGGCCGGGCTTTTTCTTTTTTCCAATTCGATTGTCCCGTTGCTGCACAGTCGAGCGCGTGTCATATTTCTTCGGCCCCGTAGTTTTACGCGGTGCAGTTTGTTGCAACGGCAATGCTGTGCGCAGACGCGAGATGCACAGCACGTTTTGCTGCGCGAGATTCAAGTTTTGTTGCGCGGGGTTCAAAAAGATTCCCGCGGTTTACCCGCAACAGCCGCGCGAGAGTTACCCTAAAAAAGAATCGCGAAAAACTTCGTCTCGCTAACCACTTATCCACATAGCGACTTCAAGCGGTTTGAAAACCGGTCCGCGCAAGCGCGATTGTAACGGTTTCTTAAAATTTTTCTCGAGTGCGTCGAAAATTGTCACGATGCGCAAGCGCGCGCGATTCTGTTCACGAATCCAAAAACTTGCTTTCGAGTGTCACAATTGCAGCGCGGCCACACAGCCGAAGACTCGGTCACGCACGTCGATTCACGGATTGTCAGAATTTCCGCTTGGTGTACATCTATGGTCGTTCGCGACGCCCACGGCTCTCCAGACCAGCGCGGTTTGAGACCCAAGGGTGGACGTGCAAATCGGCGGCGGTGTGCGCGTTAGCGACGCTTTCCAAGCGATGCTAAGTTGGTAACTCATAGCAATATGAGAATGGTTGTTCTGTGTCTAAATTTCTCAGGCGTGGCGTGCAGGTTTCGCGTGTCGATGACTAGGGAGATAAGGCAGGTGTTGGCAACCGCATCGTTGGGAACGCGTAGCGCGTGAACGTGTTGAAGACGACAGACTGAGGTTACGCGGCGGCGCAGCGCCGGGCATCGATGTTCGGTAGCGGCAGACTGACTTTGAAAAACACTTTCGACATGACAACTCGCCGCGCGCTTTCGCGGCGAGAGGGGGAGGCACTATGCTTTACGGAATCGCGGCATTAGACGGACGCATTTCACAACAGACCGTATTGGTTTCTCCAGCCTTCTTTTCCAACCATTCCTCGGTGCGAACTCCGGATGGACCGTCGAGTACGCGCTGACCTCACGGGAAACCTTCTTCTCCAACCGACAATCTGACCAGCGGCGGTTCGCGCCGAACGGTCGATCCATGTCCGGAGTTGAAGTCCCGTTTGAGGTCGCGCCTTGCAGCACACCTGTTGGCAGGAACCCTGCAAGGCGATTTAGCAACGAACATTACTCTTTCAGAGAAGTTATCAGGCAATGACGAATATCGAACAGGATCGCTGGTCACGGGTGAAGGGTCGGTTGCGGACGACGGTAGGCGAAGACGTCTATACGAGCTGGTTCGCGCGCATGGATCTGGAAGGCGTGCAGGACGAGAACGTCCATCTGTCGGTTCCGACCCGGTTCCTCAAGAGCTGGATCCAGGCGCATTACGCCGATCGCGTTCTCGCCTGCTGGCAGGCCGAGATGCCTGAGGTGCACCGGATCGACCTCACCGTGCGCACGGCGATGCGATGCGCCGCACCCGCGAAGGAGGCTCCTGCGCCGGCCGATCAGCGCCGCGTCGAGCATGCCAACGGCCGTCCTGCGCCCGAGCTGCGCGCCACCGCGACTGCGCCGGTGTCCGCGAGCCATGATGCGCTCGGCGGCTCGCCGCTCGACCCGCGCCTCACCTTTGCAAGTTTCGTGATCGGCCGCTCCAACACACTGGCGCATGCGGCGGCACGCCAGGTCGCTGAAGGGCGGCGCGGCGATGCCGTGATGTTCAATCCTCTCTATATTCACGCCGGCGTCGGTCTCGGCAAAACCCATCTGCTGCAGGCCGTCACATGGGCCGGCAATTCCGGCAACGAGCGCAAGGTACTCTATCTCACCGCCGAGAAGTTCATGTACGGCTTCGTCGCGGCGCTGAAAACGCAGACGGCGCTGGCGTTCAAGGAAGCGCTGCGCGGCATCGACGTGCTCGTGATCGACGATCTGCAATTCCTGCAGGGCAAATCGACCCAGGCCGAGTTCTGCCATACGCTCAACGCGCTGATCGATGCCGGCCGCCAGGTCGTGATCGCGGCCGACCGCCCGCCGTCCGATCTCGAAAGCCTCGACGATCGCGTGCGCTCGCGACTGGCCGGCGGCCTCGTCGTGGAAATGGGTTCGCTCGGCGAAGAGCTTCGGCTCGGCATCCTCAAATCGCGCGTCGCCGCGGCCCGTGCCCATCATGCGAGCTTCGACGTGCCGGAACCGGTGCTGGACTATCTGGCGCGCACCATCACCCATAACGGCCGGGATCTCGAAGGCGCCATCAACCGGTTGCTCGCGCACTCCAAGCTCAACGCCCAGCCGGTGACGCTGGAAATGGCCGAGCGCGAAGTCCGCGACCTGATCCGTCCGCAGGAACCGAAGCGGATCAAGATCGAGGACATCCAGCGCGTGGTGGCCCGGCAGTATAATGTCAGCCGTTCGGACCTGTTGTCCTCCCGGCGCACCGCCAATGTGGTTCGCCCGCGCCAGGTCGCGATGTACCTGGCCAAGACGCTGACGCTGCGGTCGCTGCCCGAGATCGGCCGCCGGTTCGGCGGACGCGACCACACCACGGTGCTGCACGCCGTGCGCAAGATCGAGGCACTGGTGTCCCGGGATACCGCGCTGTCGGAAGAGGTGGAATCGCTGAAGCGCCAATTGCAGGAATGAACGCAGCCGTTCCGGCCTAGTGCGCAATAGCGCACGGGGCGCCGGAACCCATACTCCGCGGCCGGGCGTTTGGGCACCCTGGCCGACGGCTTATGCAAGCCACACGCCTGTGGTTATGGGTCCCCCGATGCGCAATTGCGCATCTGAGCCTGCGCCGGGACGACGGTGAATTTGCCCGCAAACCTTGGGAAACGGCGTCGCTATCCCTTGCGCTTGGGCTCTATCCGCGCCACCTTGCGGTCCCCCCGAAGGTTTGATCAAGTCCCATCTTGATCCGGCTTTCGGGTTTCAATGGCCGCGGCGCGCCTTCAGGGCCGCCCGGCTTTTCCATCTTAGGGATCAGGCGGGTATTGCAATGAAGGTCACCGTCGAACGCGCGCAACTCCTGAAATCGCTGGGCCACGTCCATCGCGTGGTCGAGCGCCGCAACACCATCCCGATCCTCGGCAACGTGCTGATCCGTGCCGAAAACGCCAAGCTGTCGCTGAAGGCCACCGACCTCGACCTCGAGGTGACGGAAACCCTGGCGGCGGAAACCGGAACCGCCGGCTCGACCACCGTGCCGGCGCATATGTTCTACGACATCGTCCGCAAGCTGCCCGATGGCGCGCAGATCGTACTGGAGGCCGACGGCGACCGTTCGGTGCTGGCGATCCGTGCCGGCCGTTCGCGCTTCACGCTGCAGACCCTCCCCGAAAGCGATTTTCCCGATCTGGCAGCCGGCGACATGACGCATTCATTCTCGCTGGCCGCCGCCGACGTCAAGCGCCTGATCGACCGCACCCAATTTGCGATCTCGACCGAAGAGACCCGCTATTACCTCAACGGCATCTACCTGCACTCGGCCGGCAGCGCCAAGGCTGCGACCCTGCGCGGGGTGGCGACCGACGGACACCGGCTGGCGCAGATCGATCTGGTTCTCCCGAAGGGCGCTGTCGGCATGCCCGGCGTGATCGTGCCGCGCAAGACCGTCGGCGAGGTGCAGCGGCTGATCGAGGACAATGAAGCCGAAGTCTCGATCGAATTGTCGCAGGGCAAGATCCGCTTCACCCTCGGCAATGTGGTGCTGACCTCGAAACTGATCGACGGCACCTTCCCGGATTACGGCCGCGTCATTCCGCAGAACAACGACAAGGAACTGATCGTCGACAAGAAGGATTTCGAGGCTGCGGTCGACCGCGTCTCGACCATTTCGAGCGAACGCGGCCGCGCGGTGAAACTGGCATTGTCGGCCGGCAAGCTGGTGCTATCGGTGACCAACCCGGATTCCGGCAGCGCCACCGAAGAACTCGAAGTCGAATACGCCTCCGACGCGCTCGATATCGGATTCAACTCACGCTATCTGCTTGATATCGCCGCCCAGATCGAAGGCGAAGTCGCGGTGCTGCGGCTGGCCGATCCCGGCTCCCCGACCCTGGTGCAGGACAAGGACAACAAAGGCGCGCTCTACGTGCTGATGCCGATGCGGGTGTGAGGAATTAGCTGTCATTGCCGGGCTTGACCCGGCAATCCATCACCTTCGAAAATGACCTATTGGGTATACATTCTCGCAAGTAAGCCCGGTGGAACGCTATATGTTGGCGTGACAAACAATCTGGTGCGGCGCGTCTACGAGCATCGAGAGGGTTTGGCAGACGGCTTCACCAAGAAGTACGGCATCAAGACATTGGTATATTTTGAGCCGCACGAAGCAATCGCCACGGCACTTCAACGCGAGAAGAACATCAAACATTGGTCGCGCGAGTGGAAAATCGACCTGATTATCGCGAGCAATCCCGACTGGCGAGATTTGTACGAAGAGATTGTCCGCTAGCGCGGACGATGGATTGCCGGGTCAAGCCCGGCAATGACAACCTGATATGACCCCTTCCCGCATCCACAAGCTGACGCTGACGCATTTTCGCAATTATCGGGCGGGGAGCGTGCAGACGCGCGGAGACGTCGTGGTGCTGGTGGGACCGAACGGCGCCGGCAAGACCAATTGCCTCGAGGCGATCTCGTTTCTGTCGCCGGGACGGGGCTTGCGGCGCGCGACGCTGGAAGATGTCGCGGACAATCAGGGCGACGGTTCCTGGGCCGTCTCCGCCGAAGTCGAGGGCGCGCTGGGGCTTGCGACGCTGGGCACCGGTATCGATGCGCCGGCAAATGAAAACAGTTCCACTGGCCGGCGCTGCCGGATCGATCGCGAGCCGGTGAGTTCGGCAACGGCGTTCGGCGATCATTTGCGCATGGTGTGGCTGACACCGGCGATGGACGGGCTGTTTCTTGGCGCCGCCTCGGAACGGCGGCGCTTCTTCGACCGGCTGGTGCTGGCGATCGACAGCGAGCATTCCAGCCGCGTGTCGGCGCTGGAGCGTTCGCTGCGCTCGCGCAACCGGCTGCTCGAAGTGCGCAATTACGATGACCATTGGTGCGACGCGATCGAGCGCGAAACCGCCGAGCTTGCGGTCGCGGTTGCCGCCACCCGCGGCCAGACCGTGACAAAACTCGCAGCGATGCTGCGCGAGCGCGGTGCGGCTTCCGCGTTTCCGTCGGCGCAGATCATGCTCGACGGCTGGATGGAGAATGCGCTGGTGAGCGAACCTGCGACGGCCGTGGAGGATCGTTACCGCGAGATCCTGCGCGCTAGCCGGCCACGCGACGCCGCGGCCGGCCGTACGCTGGACGGTCCGCATTTGACCGACCTGCAGGTGGTCTACGCGCCGAAGAACATGCCGGCGCGCGATGCCTCCACCGGCGAACAGAAGGCGCTGCTGATCGGGCTGGTGCTTGCCCATGCCACGCTGGTCGCCGAGATGACCGGCATCGTGCCGCTGTTGCTGCTCGACGAGGTCATCGCACATCTCGATCCGGGCCGGCGGAAAGCACTGTTCAATGAGCTGGCAAAACTCGGCGCGCAGGTCTGGATGACCGGCGCCGATCCGGCGGCATTCGCCGATATCGGCGCATCCGGCGAGGTTTTCGACGTCGATTCCGGCCAAGTCGCCCGTCGCCCCTGAGCAACAGGCGCCCGGTTGAACCTCAACGCCCACCCGCGCGACTAGACTCCAGTAATCGCGCCATCGATGCGCGGCCATCGCTGCTGCGCCAGGCATCGGCAATATCCGGAGATACCCATGTTTGGAACGACGCGCGGGACGCTGGTCCCGGCACGAAAACACCTGTTTGCTCTCACCCTCGCGGTGATCGCCAGCGTGCCGGTTGCCGCCAGCGCCGATTACACCGCTGACACCATGGTCGATGTCCGCACCCTGCCGCAGCCCGAAGGCGCCGTGGAAAAAACGGCCGAGACCAAAACCCATCACGGCAAAACCTATCGATTGACCTACGACATTCCGGCTTCCGTCGCGGCCACGGCCGCGGCGACGAAGAAATCGCTGGCCGCCGACGGCTGGGTGGAATATGTGCGCCCGCTCGAAAACACCTCCTCGTCGGCTTTCAAGAGAGGACGGCAAGGACTGAATATGAGCGTCTGGCTGGGCAAGCAATCCACCCTGTCCTATAATAGCTACATCCCAATTTATGCGAACGTGCCGTTCCCGCCAGGTGCCGCCGACATCCTCTACGACGAGCGGCGGCCCTATCTTGGCTGCATCGCCCCGACCGGGTTCGACGCAACGCTCGACTTCTTCCGCAAGGAGATGGAAGCGATCGGCTGGAGGCCGCTCGAAGCCGCGGAGGCGGCCGCGCGCTGGCCGAACGCGCAGCTCAGCGAGACGATCGAGAACGGCGTGCGCGCCTATTACAGCCATGATGCCAAGAATGGCCCTCATCAGCAGCGGCCGGTGATGCTGACGCTGCAGCGCCGCGACGACGGACGGACCGGCGTGGAGATCCGGGTTGCGCCATTTGCGATGCCGGAAAAGCTCGAAGCCGCTGACGACGTGTCCGGCCTGCCGATACCGAAGACAACCCAGAGCCTGCGCGGTTCCGGTGATTCCAATTCGGTCGACCGCAGCCTGGACATCGGCGTCGTTGCCGAGCTTCCCGCAACGCTGGCGTTTTATCGCCGCGAGTTTGCGGCGCGGAGCTGGACGGAAGAGACGCGCGGCGCCGTCGTCACCCCGGACAACGTCACGCTGAATTTTTCCTCGGCCGAGCAAACCGCCACGCTGAAGCTCAGCCGCCGATATGACATGACGATGGTCAATGTCGCGACTCACATGAAGGAAGCCGCCCTCGCCGCGCGCGCCAAGGCCAAGAAGGAAGCCGACGCGAAGTTTCTCAGCGATGCGGCGGCCATGGCAAAGGAGATCATCGCAGCCGACGAAGTGCGGCGGGTGGCCCAGGCCGCCAAGCTGTCGGACGCGCCGCTGCGCGCCCTTGCCGACAATTCGAAACCCGTACCGCTGCCCGAGAACGCCGAAGAGGTGAAGTTCGAAGCCGCCGATGGCCGCCTCGATTTCTATTCCCCCTCGACCGTGAGAGCGGTCGCGGCGTTCTATAGCGGCGCGCTGAAGGCTCAGGGCTGGAAAGAGAAGCCCTCGCCCATCAACCATGCCGCCATGGCCGTGATGGAGTTCTCCAAAGGCGGCAAGGCGATGTCGCTCACGATCATGCAGATGGGCCCGAGGGCGAAGATCAGCGGCTACGGATCGGCGCTGGTGGTGGCCGATGCGAAGATGGCCGCCAAGCCCGGTGCAGCAGACGCCACTCAGGCGTCCAGCGGCGCCAAAGCGGCGGTGCAGGTTCTCGAAGCCGACCCCGAAACCGATGCCGACGCGCCGTTTCCGATGCCCAAGCAGCGTGGTTCGACTGTCTCCCGCGGAAGTGGAAAGCTGCCTGGCAGCAACGCTCCGTTCCGCCGGGAACTCGAAATCAGCGTTCCTGCGGATCTCGCTTCCGTGCTCGCCTTCTATCGCACCGAGCTTGGCAAACGCGGCTGGAAGGAATCCGCGGAGCGCGCCGTCGTGCAGGCAGACCGCATGCAACTGGCATTTGCGTCGCCCGATGGGCCCGCACAGCTAAAACTCGGCCGCGCCAAGGACGAGACCACCGTCAGCCTCGCACAGAAATATACCGAGGTCGCCGCAAAGGCCGGCGTGATCCCGAAGCCGGGTCAGGCCAGGCTGGTGTTCGGCAACATGGGCGGCGGTGAAGCCGCGGTCACGATCAACAAGCAGACGATCAAGCTCGCTGCCGGTGCCGGCGGGCCGCAATCGGCGAAGCCTCCGATGCTCGACCTGCCGCCGGGCAAATACGCCTATTCCGTGAAGGTCGCGGGCCGTCCGGCACGAAACGATACGGTCGAAGTGACCGCTGACGACGCCTGGGGCCTGATCATTGCGCCGAGCGGAGATGCGTTGTCGCTGCAGATGTATTGAGGGGCCTGGCGCGGCGTGCTCGCGGGCGCTTGCGTCCCGGGCACGCGGGGTGGTTGCACCGTTCTCCGGCAGCTCCGTTGCGGCCTGCCATTTTCTGCCGCAACGGCATCTGAAAAACAGGCACTTGAAGGCCCGGAATCATCCCTCGAATCGTCCTTTTCAGAGGCCGCCGAATCGCCCTTTGAGCGCCTTGAAAGAGCGCCAAAAAACACTATTTATTCAATAGCTTGAAGACGGAGACTTTGCGCTAGGCGCATGGCCTCTTTCATGGCACAAATAGATCAATCAGCGCCTCATATTGCGCAGCTGATTCGGGACACCTCGAAGGCCTTACATGACAGAACCTGCCCGGCAGACACCTGCCGACACTGAGCATCCCATTCCGATTGAATATGGCGCGGAATCGATCCGGGTGTTGAAGGGCCTCGACGCCGTGCGCAAGCGGCCGGGCATGTATATCGGCGACACCGATGACGGATCCGGCCTGCACCACATGGTGTACGAGGTCGTCGACAATGCGATCGACGAAGCGCTTGCCGGTCACGCCAGCGCGGTCGAAGTCGTGCTCAATGCCGACGGCTCGGTGACGGTGCGCGACGATGGCCGCGGCATTCCGGTCGACATCCACAAGGGCGAAGGCATTTCCGCGGCCGAAGTCATCATGACCCAGCTGCACGCCGGCGGAAAATTCGACCAGAACTCCTACAAGGTCTCCGGCGGCCTGCACGGCGTCGGCGTCTCCGTCGTCAACGCGCTGTCGAGCAAGCTGCAGCTTCGAGTCTGGCGCGACGGCAAGGAGCATTACATCGAGTTCGCCCACGGCGATTCCGTTGCCCCGCTCAAGGTGGTGGGTGAAGCCAATGGCAAGCGCGGCACCGAGGTGACGTTCTTTGCGTCGTCCGAAACCTTCACCAATGTCGAGTATGATTTCGCGACGCTGGAGCATCGCCTGCGCGAGCTCGCGTTCCTGAATTCCGGCGTCAATATCGTGCTATCCGACATGCGCCATGCGGTCGAAAAGCGCGAGGTGATGCAATACGCCGGCGGCGTCGAGGAATTCGTCAAATATCTCGACCGCAACAAGAAGGCGATCGTGCCCGCCGCGATCATGGTGCGGGCGGAATTGAACGACATCGGCGTCGAGGCCGCGCTGTGGTGGAACGACAGCTACCACGAGAACGTGCTGTGCTTCACCAACAACATCCCGCAGCGTGACGGCGGCACCCATCTGGCCGGCTTCCGCGGCGCGCTGACGCGCCAGGTCAACGGCTATGCCGAGGCCAACGCGAAAAAGGAAAAGATCGCGCTGACCGGCGACGATTGCCGCGAAGGCCTCACCGCGGTGCTTTCGGTAAAAGTGCCGGACCCGAAATTCTCGTCGCAGACCAAGGACAAGCTGGTCTCCTCGGAAGTGCGCCCGGTGGTCGAAAACGTGCTCAACGAAGCGCTGGCGGCATGGTTCGAGGAACACCCGTCAGAAGCCAAGGTCATCGTCGGCAAGGTGATCCAGGCCGCCGCCGCGCGCGAAGCCGCCCGCAAGGCGCGCGAACTGACCCGGAAGAGTCCGCTTGGTAGCTCCTCGCTGCCCGGCAAGCTCTCGGATTGCCAGGAAAAAGACCCCGCCAAATCCGAACTGTTCATCGTCGAGGGTGACTCCGCAGGCGGCAGCGCCAAGATGGGCCGCAACCGCGAATTCCAGGCGGTCTTACCGCTGCGCGGAAAGATCCTCAACGTCGAGCGCGTTCGCATGGACAAGATGTTGTCCAGCGAGCAGATCGGGATACTGATCGCAGCGCTCGGCACCGGCATCAGCGACGATTTCAGCGCGGACAAGCTGCGCTACCACAAGATCATCCTGATGACGGACGCCGACGTCGACGGCTCGCATATCCGCACGCTGCTGCTGACCTTCTTCTATCGGCAGATGCGCGAATTGATCGACCGCGGCCATCTCTTCATCGCCCAGCCGCCGCTCTACAAGGTGACACGCGGCAAGTCCGAGCAGTACCTGAAGGACGAGCGCGCGCTGGAGGATTACCTGATCGCAGCCGGCCTCGACGATTGCGTGTTCAAGCCGGCCACGGGCTCGGAGCGTGGCGGCCGTGACCTGCTGTCACTGGTGGAGGACGCCCGCGTCATCCGCGGCATCCTGCATAATCTGCACAGCCGCTATAACCGCATGGTGGTCGAGCAGGCTGCGATCGCCGGCGTTTTGAGCCCGAAGATCACAAGCGATATCAGCAACGCCAATGCCGCCGCCGATTACATCGCCAAGCGGCTCGATGCCCTGGCCGACGAAGTCGAGCGCGGCTGGAGCGGGCGCTTCACGGAGGGTGAAGGCTTCCTGTTCGAACGCACCGTCCGCGGCGTCAAGGATGCCGCCATCATCGACGACGCGCTGCTCGGCTCCGCCGACGCCCGCAAGCTCGACGATTACGCGGCGAAGCTGCAGGAGGCCTATCCGAAGCCGGGCCTGTTGCGCCGCAAGGATGCCGAGATCGCGATTCACGGGCCGGTTAGCCTGTTCGAAGCGGTGACCGACGCCGGCCGCAAGGGCGTGGCGCTGCAGCGCTACAAAGGTCTCGGCGAGATGAATCCGGAGCAGCTCTGGGAAACCACGCTCGACACCAACGAGCGCTCGCTGCTGCAGGTGAAGATCAAGGAGGTCGACGAGGCCGACGACATCTTCACCAAGCTGATGGGTGACGTGGTCGAGCCGCGCCGCGAATTCATCCAGGATAACTCGCTCAGCGCCAATGTCGACGTGTGATGCACGGAGTTCCAGTGGCGCCCATCCAGTACATCGTTGAAGGCGGCCACCGGCTTGCGGGCACCATCGAGCCGTCGGGCAACAAGAACGCGGCGCTGCCGATCATCGCGGCGGCGCTGCTGACCGACCATCCGGTCACGCTCGAAAACGTTCCGCGGATTCGCGATACCGAGACGCTGGTCGAACTGATCCGCTCGGTCGGCGCCGCGGCCGAGTGGGAGCAGCGCAACACGCTGAAAATCCACGCCAAGGAAATTCGCGCCGCCGATCTCGATCCCGAACTCTGCGCGCGCATCCGCGCCTCGATCCTGCTGGCGGGGCCGCTGCTGGCCCGCTGCGGCGAGGTGGCGCTACCGCCGCCCGGCGGCGATGTCATCGGCCGCCGCCGCCTCGATACGCATTTTCTGGCCTTCGAACAGCTTGGCGCCACCGTCACGGCGACGCATCGGCTGGAGTTCCGCGCCTCGCGACTGAAGGGCGCCGACGTTTTCCTCGACGAGCCCAGCGTCACCGCCACCGAAAACGCGCTGGTCGCCGCGGTCGCCGCCCACGGCACGACGTATCTGCGCAACGCCGCCTCCGAGCCGCATGTGCAGGACCTCGCCAACTTCCTCGTCGCGCTCGGCGCCAAGATCGAGGGCATCGGCACCAACACCATCGTCATCCACGGGCCGGCGACGCTGGGTGGGACCAGCTACGCGATCCAGCCCGACCATATCGAGGTCGGCTCGCTGATCGGGCTCGCCGCGGTGACGCGCTCGCCGCTGCGCATCGCGCGCGCCGGCGTCGAGCATCTGCGCTCGGTCCGGATGGGCTTTGAGCGGCTCGGCATCGTCTGCGGCGTCGAAGGCGACGATCTCGTGGTGCCGTCCGGCCAGACCATGAAGATCCAGGACGATTTCGGCGGCCATGTGCCGAAGCTCGAAGACCAGCCCTGGCCGGCCTTTCCCGCCGACCTGATGTCGATCGCCATCGTCACCGCAACGCAATGCGACGGCGTCATCCTGATGTTCGAGAAGATGTTCGAATCGCGGATGTTCTTCGTCGACAAGCTGATCTCGATGGGCGCCCGCATCGTGCTGTGCGACCCGCACCGGGCCATCGTGGCGGGCCCGAGCCGGCTGCGCGGGGCATTGATGACGTCGCCCGATATCCGCGCCGGCATGGCGATGCTGCTGGCGGCGGTGGCCGCGGAAGGCACTTCCACCATCAACAATGCCGACCAGATCGAACGCGGCTATGAGCGGATCGAGGAACGGCTCAATGCACTCGGCGCCAGGATTACGCGGGTGCCGGCGCGCGACGGCGGATAGAGCGTTTTCAAGCGAAGTGGACGCCGGTTCGCGTGAAGAAGACGCGTCCAAACCAAAATCTACCGCAGCCACCGTCACTTTTTCGGCCCGTCGCCGTGTTAGTCCTGATCCATGACCTCGCTCGACAAAATCGACGCAACCTCGCTCGCGCCTGTCCCGGCGGCGCGGACGCGCGGCCATCTGGCTGAGGAGTTCGCCGAAACGCTGAAGCTCGCGGTGCCGCTGGCGCTGACCCAGCTCGGGCAGATCGCGATGATGACGACCGATCTGGCGTTCATCGGCCGGCTCGGCGGCGAAGCGGTTGCCGCGGCAGCCCTCGCGCATACGGTCTTCTTCGTGATCTTCACGTTCGGCCTCGGCCTGGTGTCTGCCGTGGCGCCGCTGGCGGCACAGGCTTTCGGCGCGCGCGATCCGCGCATGGTGCGGCGCGCGCTGCGCGTCGGCCTGTGGGCGGCGGTGTTGATCTCGGCGCCGCTGATGATCCTGCCGTTCCGCGGCGAGGCGATCCTGATCGCGCTCGGCCAGGCGCCGGCTGCCGCAAAGCTTGCGCAACAATATCTGTTCGGCCTCGCCTGGGGCATCCTGCCGGCGCTGTGGTTTATCGCGATACGCGGCTTCATGAGCGCCGTGAACCGGCCCGAGCCGGTGCTGTGGATCACGCTGGCCGCGATCCCGGCCAATGCGCTGCTGGTCTATCCGCTGCTCTACGGCAAATGGGGCCTGCCTGAGCTTGGGCTGTTCGGCGCGGGCCTTGCGACCAGCATCGTCAATCTCGGAACGTTCCTCGCCGGGCTGTGGTTCACCGCGCGCCGCCGGCCGTTCCGCAAATATCACGTGCTCGGCCGCATCTGGCGGATCGACTGGCCGTTGATGGGCAAGCTCGTCGTCATCGGCGCGCCGATCTCGATGGCGTTTATGCTCGAATACGGATTGTTCGGCGCGGCCGGCCTGCTGATGGGCCTGATCTCAACCACCGCGCTCGCCGCGCACCAGATCGCCCTGCAGATCGCGGCCATCCTCTACATGGTGCCGTTCGGGATCAGCATGGCGGCCACCGTCAGGGTCGGACATGCGGTCGGGCGCCGCGACCGCGACGCCGTCAGGCGCGCTGGCTATGTCGCGATCCTGCTCGGGACGGTGTTCATGGCGACGATGACGCTTGCCGTGATCCTGGGACGGTTCACGATCGCCGAACTGTTCCTCGGCGAAGCCGTCGACGCCACGGCGACGCTGACGGCAACGCTGCTGCTGGTCGGAACCACCTTTTTCATCACCGACGGGATTCAGACCGTCGCCAACGGCGCGCTGCGCGGCATGAACGACACGCGCATCCCCCTGTTGTTCGCCACCTTCAGCTACTGGCTGGTCGGCTTTACCTGCGCCTGGGCGCTCGGATTTCGGACATCGCTTGGCGCCGGTGGCGTCTGGGTCGGGTTGTCTGTCGGCACCGTCGTGTTTGCTATTCTGCTGATCTTGCGCTTCCGCCTGCTGTCGAACAGACTGGCGTTGCAATGACCGTTCGTGAAGTCACACCCGCCATCGACCCGAACACACTGCCCGGCGCGCAGTTTGCCGACGCTTTCCGTATCGAAATCGGCGATCGCGCCCTCAATGCGCGGCAGGCAGCCGAGCGCATGATGGCGCGGCAGCCGCGATGGGCCGAAGCGCTGCTGACCCTGCGCAACATTCTGGTGACGCCGTTTGGCCTCAAGACGTCAGGCGCCGGTTCTAAACCCAGAGAGATGGTCGGGATATTCCCGATCGTGAGCGAGCAGCCAGACCGGCTGGTCGCCGGCTTCAATGACAAGCATCTGGATTTTCGCATCGTCGTCGACGTCGCGACATCAGGCGCCGCCCGGGAGGTCACGGCAACCACGCTGGTGCTGACGCACAACTGGCTGGGGCGGACCTATCTGGCCGTCATCATGCCGTTTCACCGGCTGATCGTCCGCAGCCTGCTGCGTCAGGTCGCGGTCTGAATCGGCACATAAGCCGATCTCCATCGACCCATTGCCCGGCGTGAACCTGTTGTTCCGAACCTGCGACTGAAACCGGGAGACCGTGGCTGACGGCCGTGGTCGCACGACCTTTTTTTGCGTCGGCGGCAGCTTCTGCCTGCAGCCTTGCGCCCCCGCGTTCGGAGACCCTCATGCGTCTGGTAAAGTTCTTCCACCGCCCACCGGGCGATGATGATCGCGGTCTGCTGTTCATGCCCGGCGACGAGCCGACAGTCATCGGCAAGTATATGAACGAGGCGCCGGGTGCGCGGAAAAAAGACGAGTTCCTGCGCAAGGCATATTCCAAACCCAAGACCGCCGTCGCCACGTTCCGCCGGCAAGCCGCCGAACTCACCGCAGCCGGCTATGTCGAAACCACGCACACGGATTACATGCTGCGCAATCTGCTGCCGGATCCAGAGCCCAAGCCCGACTGGCAAAAAGGCCTCGACGATCTGATGCTGGCAGCGCTGGGCGAACCGCTTGACGTGCAGGCCAAATATCTTGCCGCGCTTCGGGATACGCCCGCGGCAAGCCAGCCGCTCTATCTCTGGCTCGCCGCCCATCACGGCTATGCCGACGATCAGGACAACGACCAGATCATTGCGCTTGCCGAACGCGGGCGCGACACCATCACCGCCCACCGCGCCGCCAAGACGCCGCACTATTTCTGGTCGATGGAGGATCGCGACCTCGAGGCCCGAATATTGGAGGTTCTGAGCTGGGCGCATCTGCGCGTTGATAATCCAAAGGCCGCGCTGGAGGCGATCGAAGAGGCCTGTCGGGTCGACCCAGGCCAGGACCGCGGCGTGCAGCGCGCGACAATTCTGGTCGAGCACTTTCCGGAGCGGCAGGAAGAGGCTTTCGATGACGCCTACAAATATCACCAGTTTGGCGGCTACGAAGACATCATCGCGCTGCCGGCCTATGCCGACTATGTCAAACGGAGAAAACGCAAATCGAAATCCGACAAGGGCTGGCGTTGGCACACCAAGAAGCCGGCAAGCGAAAGCGACGTGCTGCAGGCCGAGCAAGCGCTCGGCGCCACACTGCCGAAAGATTATCGGGAATTCCTCACGACATACGGCTCGACCGAATTGCAGGTCCGGCTGCCGGAAGATTCGGCCGAACTGTGCTTCTACCGGCCGACCGAACTGGCGACCCAGCGCAACAATCTGTTCGACTACATCACGCGCTTCGAGAAGGATCCGGAAAAGGTCGACGCTTACTTCCGCGAGCAGTACGGCGTGGCCGCGCGCGACCTGCTGCCGGTCGCCGCGCCCTCGCAGCACAGCCGCTGCCTAGTGATCAACCTTGGGCAGGGCGAACGCTTTGGCTGGTGTTTTGAGTGGGACCATGACGGCAGCTGGGAACTCACACAGGCCGCGCCCAGCTTCGACGCCGCGCTGAAGGCGCTGACCTCCGGCATCGAGAAGCGCGATGCCGCCATGCTCGGTTTTCTCGGCATATATCTCGACTGACCATAGCGTTTTCGAGCGAAGTGCATCCCGGTTCGCGTGAAGAAAACGCGTCAAGTATGAACCATCAGCGGCGTTGCGCCCGCGCGTTCGGAGATTCCCATGTATCTGGCAAAATTCTTTCACCGCCCACCGGGGGACGATGACAGGGAATTGCTGTTAATTACCGACGGCGATCCGATCATTCTGGGCATCCTCATGCGTGAGGACCTGGAACCGGGCGAAGACCAGTATTTGCGCGACGAATTTTCCGACATGGAAACCGCCGTCGCGGCGTTCCGCCGGCATGCCGCCGAACTCGTCGCGGACGGCTACATGGAAACCACCCACACGGATTATACGCTGCGCAATCTGCTGCCGGACCCAGAGCCCAAACCAGACTGGCAAAAGGGGCTCGACAACCTGATGCTGGCGGCGCTGGGCGAATCCCTCGAAGCGCAGGCAAAACATCTTGCCGCGCTTCGGGACACGCCGGCGGCAAGTGAACCGCTTTATCTCCTGCTCGCAGCCAATCACGGTTATTTCGACGATCAGGACGATGAGGGAATCATCGAGCTTGCCCAACGCGGACGCGACACCATCGTAGCCCGCCGTGCGGCCAAGAGGCCGTATTACGCCTGGTCCATCAGGGAAAGCGACCTCGAGGCCCGCATGCTGGAAGTCCTGAGCTGGGCGCATCTGAGCGCCGATGATCCGAAGGTCGCGCTGGAGGCAATCGAAGAGGCCTGCAGGGTCGACGCAAGCGTGGACCGCGGCGCGCAGCGCGCGATGATTCTGATTGACCACTTTCCGGAACGGCAGGAAGAAGCTTTCGATTACGCCTATAAGTATCGCGAGTTTGGCGGCTACGAAGAGATCATCGAGCTGCCGGCCTATGCCGACTATGTCGCGCGGCGGAAAGGCATATCGGAATCCGACAAGGGCTGGCGCTGGCACACCAAGAAGGCCGTGAGCGAAAGCGACCTGCTACAGGCCGAGGAGGAACTCGGCGCCAGGCTGCCGAAAGATTACCGCGAATTCCTCGCACAGCATGGCGAGGGCGAATTGCAGGTCCGGCTGCCGGACGATTCGGCCGAACTGTGCTTCTACCGGCCGACGGAACTGGCGACCCAGCGCAGCAATCTGTTCAACTTCATCGCGCTCACCGAGGACGATCCGGAGAATATCGACGCCTACTTCCGCGAGCAATATGGCGTGGCGGCGCGCGATCTGCTGCCGGTCGCCGAACCCGCCCATCACAGCCGCTGCCTGGTGATCAATCTCGGGCAGGGCGAGCGCTTCGGCTGGTGCTTCCTGTGGGACCATGACGGCGCCTTCGAACTGGAGCAGGCCGCGCCCAGCTTCGACGCCGCATTGAAAGCCCTCACCGACGGCATCGCGAAACGCGATGCCACCGCACTCAGCTTTCTGGGCGTTTATCTGGACTAGATTCTTATTCTAACGCGTTTTCTTAACGCGAACCGGAGTCCACCCCGGATCGGGTCCGGGGCAGGCTTTCGCTGGAAAACGCTTTAGCCGGCGGCTTTGTAGACCACTCCGCGACGCAGCGATCGAGATCGCCGATGTTTTGGCGCATCTGTTCCAGCGAAAATCCGAGCGCGAAGAAGCGCTCGGCGACGTCGCCCGACAGGCCACGGATCAGACCATCGCGGCGGACCGAGGCGACTTCCTCCGCGTAGCCCTGCAGCGCAAATTGCACGGGGTCGATCACCGGCGGACTGGCGCCGTTGCGCAATGCGGCCGCCGACGCGCGCAGATGGGCGTCAATCGCCTCGCGCACGCCGGACAAGGGCGTATCCAGCCGCGCCTGCACGTTCGCAGGCAATGCCACCAGACACTCCCGCCCGATCATCACGACGTCATGACGCAGCCGAAGGATGGTCCGCAGCAGCGGGCCAGTGTCCGGCCCTGATGACAGACGCGCCGCGCGTTCGCGCTCGGCTTCCTGCCCCATCGCATGCAAGGCCGTCACCTCGGCACCGATGCCCTCCTGGATCGGTGCGGGGCCTCGCTGTCGAGGCCATGCGTCAGGCCAATGAGCAGTTCAGAGAATGCTCCCGCGATCAGTTCGATCACGCGCGCCGCATTGGCGCGGATCTGGCGATGCGCCCGCGACGGCAGCACGAGAAAGGAAGCCGCAAGCCCGGTGGACGCGCCGACGGTGACCTCGATCAGGCGATCGATGACGGAATCGAGCGGACTGGTGTGGTGCATCTCCGGGATCAACAAGACGATGACACCTGTCACCGTGGCCGCGGTCAAACTGGGGTTGAGCGATCCGAGATAGGCCAGCGGCGCTACCGTGAGCACCAGCAACGCCAGCAGCGCCGCTTCGCTCGAATGCGGAATCAGCACCGCAAGCGCTCCGCCGTAGATCGCGCCGCCGATCGTCCCCAGCATGTAGTCGGTGGTCGCCTTCAGCGACCGCCCGACGCTCATCTGGGTGACGATGAGGGAGGTCAGAACAGCCCATAGCGGCAGCGTCAGATGCAAGGCGTTCGCGATGGTGTAGGCCACAACCGCCGCCACCGTCACCCGAATAGCCAGCGCCAGTTGCGTTCGCCGCGACCGCACACGGTTTGCCACACGCTTCAGGAAGCCAGCCATGCGCCCCATTCCGCAATCTGCAGGCGATCCCGCCGGTAAATGAGCTTTAGCATAGCTGGTGCCCGCGACCCGGAGACGGCTTGAAAGGTGGATTCAGCCCGCCTACCCTGCGGGCCAAAACGAGGAAACACGATGGCCAACGAAACCGCAACGCTCGCCTCCTATGTCGCCAATCTGAAATTCGAGGACATTCCCCCGGAGGTATTGGCGCGCGCCAAGGTGCTGACGCTGGATTTCCTCGGCAGCACGATCCGGGCGCGGCGCGATGCGGAATCCACCGCCTCGCTGCTGAAGATGCTGGAAGCCTTGGCGCTGGACGGCAAGGGCGAATCCACCGTGTTCGGCGATGCCAAGACCTGGACGCCTGCGGTCGCCGCCTTGCTCAACGGCGCGCTCGGCCATTCGCTTGACTTCGACGACACGCATGCCGATTCCTCGCTGCATCCGAGCGCGCCCGTGGTGCCGGCGGCGTTCGCGGTCGGCGAGATGGTCGGCGCCTCGGGCCGCGACGTGCTCACCGCCATCGTCGCGGGCTATGAAGTGTGCTGCCGGCTCGGCAACGCGCTCGATCCCACCTCGCATTATGCGCGCGGCTTCCACCCCACAGCGACCGCAGGAACCTATGGCGCGGCCGCCGCCGCCGGAAAGCTGTTCGGCCTGTCGCAAGACCAGATTGTCTCGGCGTTCGGCGTTTCCGGCAGCCAGGCCGCCGGCTCGCTGCAATTTTTGGTCAATGGCGCCTGGAACAAGCGCTATCAGGTCGGCGCCGCCGCGATGAACGGCGTGATCGCGGCGACCCTGGCGCGCAACGACTTTGTCGGTTCGAGCGAATCGGTCGAAGGCAAGCACGGCTTGCTGGTCGGCTACAGCGACAACGCGCATCCGGACAAGGCGACCGCCGGTCTCGGCAAGACCTATGAGACGCTTCGAATTGGCGTAAAGCCCTATCCGAGCTGCCGCTACACCCACGCGGCGCTCGATGCGCTGATCGCGATGCGCCGGGAGCACAATCTGACGCCGGACCAGATCAAGAAGGTCGAGATCGGCCTGCACCGCAACGGCATCACGCTGACCGGCGATGCCGCCACCAAGCGTCATCCGACCTCGATCGTCGGCGGGCAATTCTCGATGTTCTTCACCGGCGCGCTGGCGCTCGACCAGGGCCGCTTCGGCTGGGACGATTACGAGCGGCTCGGCGACGCCGCCGTGAACGCGCTGGCCGACAAGTTCGACGTGGTGCAGGACGATCGCCTCGAGATCGGCCGCACCCATCCCTTTGGCGCACGCGTCTCCATCACGACAGATGATGCCGTGCATGAGCGACTCTATGCCGACCCTTCCGGCGAGCCGGATTCATTTCCGGACGCGCAGGCGATGCAGCAGAAGTTCCTCACCCTCGCCCGCCCGGTGCTGAACGGCCGCGCGGACCAGCTTGCGGACGCGATCCTCTCGCTCGAGCGATTCGATCGCGTCGCGAAGGCCACGCAGTTGGGACGGCAGTAGAGGCAGAGCTATCGCCAGATCGGCGGTATTCCCCTCTCCCCTTGTGGGAGAGGGTGGCTTCGCGAAGCGAAGACGGGTAAGGGGTTGTCTCCTCACGGCACAGCTCGCGTTGCGGATAGAACCCCTCATCCGGCGCTTCGCGCCACCTTCTCCCACAAGGGGAGAAGGAAGGGTCTCCGGATCGCATTCAATTCGTGCCCGCTACCTTCGCCTTGTCGCCCACCGCCGCTCGGTCAGCCGCGCGCAGTGAACTTAATGCAGATTCAATTTTGGCTCGCCCAGGATTTGCAGTGCGTTGTCCGAGGAGCCCAAACGGCGAAGCGATCCAGACCTGGTTGCCGCTCGATGGATTGCTTCGCTTCGCTCGCAATGACGTGAGGCGCAATCCCGTCATTGTTGCTATAGTCAGCGCAAAATCCAAAGGAGTTTCTCATGAGCTGGCAACCTTCCAACGACCCCGTGCTCGGCGATCCCAAGACCTGCGACGCACTTGACCTCATCATCGTGCCGCGCACCCGCGATCTCGGCGATGGATTCGTGGTGCGGCGCGCGCTGCCGCATGGCAAGCGGCAGATGGTCGGTCCCTTCATCTTCTTCGATCATTTCGGGCCGATGCAGTTCATCGCCGGCAACGGCATGGACGTGCGCCCGCATCCGCATATCGGGCTTGCCACCGTCACCTATCTGTTTGACGGCAGCATCATGCACCGCGACAGCGAGGGCAACATTCAGGAGATCCAGCCCGGCGCGATGAATCTGATGACCGCCGGCCGCGGCATCGCGCATTCCGAACGCACGCCCGACGTGCAGCGCCGCGATGGCCAGAAGATGCTGGGCCTGCAAAGCTGGATTGCGCTGCCGGCAGGCTCGGAGGAAATCGCGCCATCGTTCCAGCACTACGCCGCCGACAGCCTGCCGACCGTCAAGGACGGCGGCTTCACCGCGCGCATCATCGCGGGCAGCGGCTTTGGCGTGAAGTCGCCGGTCACGATGGTATCGCCGTGGTTCTATACCGAGGTGACGGCCACCGCCGGCACCAGCGTGCCGCTCGATCCTGACCACGAGGAGCGCGCGATCTATCTGGTCGACGGAGAAGTCGAGATTGCGAACGAGCGCTACGAGGCGCCGCGCTTGCTAATCTTCCGGCCCGGCGACCGCATCACGGTGAAGGCGATCCAGCCGACGCGGATGATGTTCCTCGGCGGCGACGCGCTTGAGGGCCCGCGCCATATCTGGTGGAATTTTGTCTCCTCCAGCAAGGAGCGGATCGAACAGGCCAAACAGGACTGGAAAACCGGCCGTTTTGCCCATGTTCCCCAGGAACACGAGTTCATTCCGCTGCCGGAGTGAGCTATCCCTCGGCAACCAAAGCTCCGCTGCCCGCGCTTCACCCGCGGGCGCGCTTCTTGAAAGCATGACACCATGAACGCGATGCTCGCCAGCGATTTGCCCCTGCCACGGATCGGGCGCGGCAAGGTCCGCGATATCTATGCCGTCGGCGACGACCGCGTGCTGCTGCTGACCACCGACCGCATCAGCGCGTTCGATGTCGTGATGGCCGAAACCATCCCGATGAAGGGCGCGGTGCTGACCCAGATCAGCGCCTGGTGGTTCCGCCAGCTCGCAGACGTCGTGCCGCATCATATGATCAGCGCCGATGCCGACGAGATCATCGCGCAGGTGCCCGTGCTGAAGGCGCACCGCGCCGACATCGCAGGGCGCGCGATGCTGTGCCGGCGCACCACCGTCTTCCCGGTTGAGTGCGTGATCCGCGGCTACATCTCGGGATCGGCCTGGAAGGAATATGCCGCATCGGGCACGCTGGCCGGCGAGAAGCTCAAAGCGGGTCTGGTCGAGAGCGAGAAGCTGGAGCCTTCGATCTTCAGCCCGGCGACCAAGGCCGAGACCGGCCATGACGAGAACATCACGGTGTCGCGCGTGCGCGAGCTCCTTGGCGACGAGGTCGCCGCCACGCTGGAGCGTATGGCACGCACCATCTACGAATACGGCGAGAACACCGCCCGCAAGCAAGGCATCATCATCGCCGACACCAAATTCGAATTCGGCCGCGACGGTGACGGTCGCATCATCCTGATCGACGAGGTGATGACACCAGACTCTTCACGGTTCTGGGCGGTCGACGTCTACAAGCCCGGCCAGGGACAGCCGAGCTTCGACAAGCAGCCGCTGCGCGACTATCTCGACAGCGAGCGCCGTGCCGGCCGCTGGAACGGTGACGCCCCGCCCCCGCCGCTCCCGGCCAGTGTGGTGGATGCCACCAGCAAGCGCTATCTGGAAGCGTATCGCCGGGTGACGGGGACTGAGCTGAAGATTTGAGGCCGCCGCACGGTGAGATTGCCACAGCACCGCGCCTCTCAAACGGTGTCGTCCCGGCGAAGGCTCAGATGCGCAATTGCGCATCTGAGATCGCGCTCGCTTTGCTCGCTTGTCCGGGACGACAGTGGTGATGGCGGTGCTCACCGCCTCACGCTAGGCTCCTTCCAAAATCGACAATTGGGAGGCAAGCATGTCCGAAGAAAATTCCGTGCTGGTCGAGCGCGATGGCCCCGTGACCATCGTTTCCATCAACCGTCCGCATTGCCGCAACGCTGTCGACGGCGCGACTGCGCGCAAGCTCTACGATGCGTTTCTGGCGTTCGACGCCGATGAAGCAGCATCCGTCGCAGTGTTCACCGGCACCGGCGGCTATTTCTGCGCCGGCGCCGACCTCAAGGCGGTGGCCGCGGGCGATCCCAACAAGAAGCGCGAGATCGGCGGCCATGACTCGATTGCGCCGATGGGGCCGAGCCGGCTGCGGCTGTCAAAACCCGTGATCGCCGCGGTCGAGGGCTTTGCTGTCGCCGGCGGCATGGAACTCGCGCTCTGGGCGGACATGCGGGTCGTCGCCGAGGACGCCACCTTCGGCATCTTCTGCCGCAGGTTTGGCGTGCCGCTGATCGATCTCGGCACCATCCGCCTGCCGCGGCTGATCGGCCATTCCCAGGCCATCGACCTGATCCTGACCGGGCGCCCGGTCGGCGGGCCGGAGGCGTTGCGCATGGGCCTGGCCAATCGCCTGGTGCGAAGAGGCGAAGCCGTTGCACAGGCCATTGCGCTGGCCAGGGAAATCGCGGCCTTCCCGCAGACCTGCATGCGCGCCGACCGGCTCTCGGCGCTGCGGCAATGGGACCTCGCGGAGGAAGACGCCATCGCCAACGAAATGCGCGGCGGGCTGAAGGTGATCGCCTCGGGCGAGACACTCTCAGGCGCTGCACGATTCGCCTCCGGCGTCGGCCGCCATGGCGCGTTCGGCGGAGACGCAGGAACGACTGACGGCGCCGTCACACGTCCCCTGTCACAAGAATAACGTTGTGATCTGTGTCTGCGGTCTCTACCACTGGCAGGGGTGCCGGGGGCAAGTGGGGCGTGGTCAGTCGATCTCTTAAAGGCGAGCCGGAGTTCATTCGGAAGACCTTCAATGACATTCTCGGCGGCAGCGCCGCCAGTGTCCTGACGATTACATTTGGCCTGTCCTACGCGCTTCTGATTTTTACCGGCCCGCTGACGCCATATCTCTCCTACGGACTGGCCGCGACCTTCATCTCCTCGGCCATTCTCGCCGCGGTCATCGCCTGGGGAAGCTCCTTCCCGTTCGCGATTGCGGCGCCCGAGAGTTCCACGGCGGCGATGACCGGAATTCTGGCTGCGTCGCTGGTCGAGCACGTCATCGCAAGCGATCCCTCGGCATCGCCGCTGGCCCCGGCACTGATGACGCTTGGCCTTTCCGCCATCGTCACCGGCATCGTGCTGTGCGGCTTCGGAGTGACGCGGATGGGCCGCGCGATCCGCTACGTGCCCTATCCCGTCGTGGGCGGGTTCCTCGGCGCCACCGCCTGCCTGATCATTTTGGGAGCGATCCGCGTCATCACCGGCCATCGTCTCCAATTCTCGACGCTCGATCAATTCGCCAACATCCTGACCCTGTCCGAGTTGGCGGCCGCCTGCGCGATGGCGCTGGCACTCTATCTGACCTGGCATCGCACCCGCACCTCGTTTGGCCTGCCGGCCATGCTGGTCGGAGGCGTGGTCGTTGGACATATCGCTTTTTGGTTGGCGGGCTTCACCTCGGCAGAAGCGCAGGCCTCGGGATGGACGTTTCAACCGCCGCCCAGCGTCAGCATCATGCTGCCGTGGAGCACGGCCGAGATGGCCCGCTATCCCTGGCATGCCGTGCCGGATCTGCTCGGCAATCTGGTCGCCGTCATTTTCGTCACGGCGTCGAGCACGCTGTTCAACACCGCGGGCATCGAAGTTGCGGCGCACCGTGAAGCCAACCTCGAGCGGGAATTGAACGTCACCGGCCTTGCCAACATCCTGTCGGGCGCGCTTGGCGGCTATACCGGCTGCATCTCGGTCAGCCGCACCATCCTCAACTTCAGCAGCGGCGGGACCGGCCGGCTCGCCGGCCTGACGGTGGCCGCGATCTCGGTGCTGATGCTGGCGGTTGCTCCTGTTCTGCTCGGCTATATGCCGAAATTCGTGCTCGGGGGTCTGCTGATCTATCTGGGCGCCGATCAGCTGCACAAATGGATCATCGAATCGCGGCGGCGCCTGACCAAGACCGAATATGTCTCCCTGCTGGCGATCATCGTCATCATCCTGCAGTGGGGCTTTGTCGCCGGCGTGCTGATCGGCGTTGTGATCGGCTGCGCGACATTCGCGTTCACGGCCGCACGGATCGACCCGATCAAATTCAGCTTTGACGGCTCGGAATATCGCAGTTCGCTGGATCGTTCGCGCGACGACCAGACGGTTCTGACGGCCCATGGCGGACAAATCCAGGGCCTTAATCTGCAAAGCTATCTGTTCTTCGGTTCCGCCAACCGGCTCTACCAGCACGTCAAGGCGCTGCTCGCGCAGCGTCCGGAATGTCGCTATCTGGTGTTCGACTTCAAGCTGGTTACCGGGTTCGATTCATCGGCGGCCTACAGTTTTGCCCAGATCAAGCGCAGCGCCGACGAGCGACACATCGAACTGGTGCTGGTTCACCTGCCCAAGCTCGCAGAGAAGGCGCTGCGGTCCAGCGGTTTCATCGCCGGCCGGGTTCGTATCGTGCCTGAGCTCGATCATGCGCTGGAGCAATGCGAGAACGAGATCATTGCGAAGCATAAAGGCCACGAGCAGGAGGAGGCCAATCTGCGTGACTGGTTCACGCAGATTCTTGGAACCCCGCGCGACGCGGTGGCGCTGATGCATCGCTGCGAGCGTGTCGAGATCGACGCTGGAGAGATCATTGTCAGTGCCGGCGACGCCGCCGATTCCATGCATTTCATCCTGGACGGCCGCGTTGGCATCATGGTGCCGGCTGCGGAAGGCCGCACCACGCGGGTGCGAAGCCTCGGCCGCTACACGACGATCGGCGAGATGGGCCTGGTGTCGCAGGCGCAACGCAGCGCGACGATTCAAGCCGAGGTCGCGAGTATCCTTTACGTCCTGAGTGCGCATCAGTTTGAAGCGCTCAAGATCGATGACCCCTCGCTCAGCCAGAAGCTGCTGACCTATTTCGTATCTGTTATGGCCGAACGACTTACTTTTGCCAATCGCACCATCGCAGTGTTACGGCGGTAGGACGTTGCATTTTCCAGCCATCCTTCTCCGGGGTTAGAGCATATGACCGCACAGGCTGACACCAGGACCTTTTCCACCACCAACTATCGCCTGCAAAGCGGCGTCGTGATGCCCAAAGTGACGATCGCCTTTGCGACGCTCGGCACGCTGGCGCCCGATCGCAGCAATGCTGTGCTGGTCACGCATGGCAACACCAGCGGCCCGCAGATCATCGATCCCGGTGGCACGACGGGCGAAGGCAGCTGGAGTGAGATCGTCGGCCCCGGCAAGGCCGTCGACACCAATCGCTATTTTGCGATCTGCCCGAACATGCTGGGCTCCTCCTACGGATCGACCAATGCCCGGAGTATCGACCCCGCAACCGGCAAGCCCTACGGGCCGCGATTCCCCGACATCAATGTCAGCGACATCGTCGGCACGCAGCGGCTGCTGCTCGATCATCTCGGCATCGACAAACTGGTTGCGATCGTCGGCCCGTCCTATGGCGGATTCCAGGCGTTGCAATGGGCCGTCAACTATCCCGACGCGATGAAGGGGATCGCCGTCGTCGTCACCTCGCCGCTGGTGCCGCGCGAACGATCCGAGGGCAATGTCGCGCGCCTGCTCGGAGCGCTCTCGAAGGACCCGAACTGGAATGGCGGCGATTATTACGATCGCGGCGGGGTCGTGGAGACCATGACCGGGATCCGCATGGCGACGCTGAAGACCTACGGCATCGAGACCCGCCTGAAAGCGACGATGTCCGATCCTGCGGAGATCGAAGCCGCGATCCGCGACGAGGCGGCGCGGTGGGCAGAGGGATTCGATGCCAATTCGCTGATCATTCTTGCCAAAGCGCTGCGCGGCTTCGACGTGACCGGGCAATTCGGCCAGATCAAATCGAAGGTCCTGTTTGTGCTGTCGCGGACGGACAAATTGTTTCCGCCTGACATCGCGCCCGGCGTGATGCAGGGATTGAAGGCCGCCGGCGTCGATGCCGATTATTTCCTGCTCGACAGCGAACTCGGCCACTCCGCCTCCGGCCTCGACGCCCACAAATGGGCGCCGCGGCTGAAGGAGTTTATGGAAGGGCTCTGAACGTCACGTATCTAACCACCGTCGTCCCGGCCTTGAGCTCAGATGTGCAATTGCACATCGGGGGACCCATACGCCGTGCCGTCAATGGCCACGGGAAGTGCAAGTGGCCTCGTTGAAGCATGCCGCTCCTGTAACAGACGACCGGGGTTATGGGCCCCGGCGTTCGCCGGGGCGACGCGATCAAATCCCCGCCATCATCACGTATTTGATCTCGACATATTCTTCCATGCCGTGATGCGAGCCTTCGCGGCCGAGGCCAGACTCCTTGACGCCGCCGAAGGGTGCGACTTCGGTGGTGATCAGCCCGGTGTTGACGCCGACCATGCCGGACTCCAGCGCTTCGGCGACCCGCCAGACCCGGCCGAGATCGCGCGAGTAGAAGTAGGACGCGAGGCCGAACGGCGAGGCGTTGCACATCGCGATCACGTCGGCCTCGTCCTTGAAGCGGAACACCGGCGCCAGCGGCCCGAAGGTCTCTTCGTGCGCGACCAACGCGTCCGGCTTGACGTTCGACAACACCGTCGGCTCGAAAAAGCTGCCGCCGAGCGCATGGCGCTTGCCGCCGGTGACGATTTTCGCACCGCCCTTAACCGCATCCGCGATGTGCTTCTCGACCTTGTCGACCGCTTCCATGTTGATCAGCGGGCCCTGCACCACGCCGGCTTCCGTGCCGTCGCCGATCTTCATCGCCGCGACCTTGGCCGAGAGCTTTTCGACAAACTGGTCGTAGATCTTGTCCTGGGCGTAGATGCGGTTGGCGCAGACGCAGGTCTGGCCCATGTTGCGATACTTGGAAACGATGGCGCCTTCGACGGCGGCATCGATATCGGCGTCGTCGAACACCACGAACGGTGCGTTGCCGCCGAGTTCGAGGCCGAGCTTCTTCACGCCGACGGCGGCCTGCTGGTACAGGATCTTGCCGACTTCGGTCGAGCCGGTGAAGCCGACGAAGCGCACCGCCGGGTGCTCGCACAGCACCTTGCCGATCTCCGAGGAATTGCCGGTCAGGATGTTGAACACGCCCTTCGGCACGCCGGCCTTTTCGGCGAGCGCCACCAGCGCCAGCGCGGTCAGCGGCGTTTCATTGGCGGGCTTGAGCACGACCGTGCAACCCGCGGCCAGCGCGGGCGAGACTTTGCGGGTGATCATCGAGCAGGGAAAATTCCACGGCGTGATCGCGCCGCAGACGCCTATCGGCTGCTTGATGGCGAGCAACCGCGCATCGGCGCGCTGGGTCGGAATGGTTTCGCCATAGACACGGCGGGCTTCCTCGGCAAAAAATTCGACATAGGCGCCGCCGATATCGACTTCGCCGAGCGCCTCCGTCAGCGGCTTGCCCTGTTCGGAGGTCAGGATCAGCGCGATGTCTTCGCGGTTGGCGATGATCAGGTCGAACCATTTGCGCAGGATGTTGGAACGGGCCTTGGCGGTCAGTTTGGCCCAGGCCGGGAACGCGCGCTCGGCGGCTTCGACCGCTTGCGTCGTCTCCGCGGTGCTCATGACCGGAATTTTTGCCAGCTCGACGCCATTGACCGGATTGGTCACCGGCTTTGACGCCTTCCCGGTCCAGGCGCCGTCGATGTAGCACTGCTCACGCAGCAGCGAGGGATCCTTCAGGCGGTCGCGCAGGGAGGGGGCGGATTGCGAAGCGCGTGCGGCGACGGGCGGGTTCATGGCGTAACTCCTCGGAGTTTTCTTGGGATTTTTTGGGGTATTGATCCGAGTATAGGCCTATTCAGCCGGCAATGCATCGGCCGCAAACGCGCGGCTGATTCAAGCTATCTTGAGGGCTCTCACGCCGCGCCGCCCATATAGGTTTCGCGGCGGCCGATCATGCGTTCGGCGGCGGCCTTGGCGTCGGCCCGCGAGGAGGTCGCACAGGTGCGGTATTCCAGATCGGGCAGCTTTGCCGTTGCGCGGCGCGAGAACCAGGATTTGGAACCGACTTGCAATTGCGCCAGCGCCACGGCGACATTGTCGACCGCCTCGAACGAGTGCAGCGCGCCGGTGCCGGCAACACGGACCTCGTAGAGGCCCGGAGAGATCGGCGCCTCGATGTTCTCACTGCGTCCGGGGCGGGGGTATCGTTTCCACTCACTCCAGGTCGAGATCATCGCGGCATCCTCGCAACGGATAAAGTTACAACCATTTTCATCAAATCATTCAGTTCGGCGGCAGCGTTTCTGCTGGAATCTGAATGTCTTACTGCAAAGAATCAGCACCGGAAATCGTTATGGAATCAACTTATCGTTTGTGCCCGAAGCGGTCACCGATATTGCAGTTCGTCCACCGCGAATTGTGGCGGAGTGTTGCAGTTTTGTGTCGCCCGCCTGCCCATCACGAGATCGCGACGTCAGCGGCAAGGCGCCGCGAGCGCTTGCGGGATTGTGATGCCGGAGGGAAGATCGCGGCACTCCATAACAACAAACGGGAGGTGACCCATGCAAAGCAAAGCTCAGATCGATCAGGTTCTGCGTCAGAAATGCGAGGCCAAGGAGATTCCCGGCGTGGTCGCCGTCGCGGCAACCGGCAGCGAGGTGATCTACCAGGGCGCGTTCGGCAAACGCGACCTCTCCAAGGACGATCCGATGACCGCCGACAGCGTGTTCTGGATCGCCTCGATGACCAAGGCGATCACGTGCGCCGCCGGCATGCAGCTCGTCGAGCAAGGCAAGCTCTCGCTGGACGAGCCGATCGGCAAGCTGCTGCCTGATCTGGCCTCCCCGCAGGTGCTGGAAGGTTTTGACCCCAAGGGCGAGCCAAAACTGCGCCCGGCGAAGAATCCGATCACGCTGCGCCATCTCATGACCCACACCGCCGGCTACTGCTACGACGTGTGGAACGCCGACATGGGGAAATACCAGGATAAGACCGGGACCCCGAACATCTTCTCCTGCCTGAACGCCGCGCTGAAGGGGCCGATCATGTCCGATCCCGGCACGCGCTGGGAATATGGCATCAACATCGATTTCGTCGGCAAGGCGGTGGAAGCTGCGAGCGGCCAGCGTCTCGACGCTTACCTGCGCGATTATATGTTCGCACCGCTCGGCATGAACGACACCGGCTTCAAGATCACGGATTCCCAGCGCCAGCGCCTGGTCGGCATGCATGCGCGCGGCGAGGATGGCTCGCTGGCGTCGATCCCGTTCGAGCTCGAACAGAATCCGGAATTTCATATGGGCGGCGGCGGCCTCTACAGCACGGCCGCTGACTACATCAAGTTCACCCAGATGATCCTCAATAAAGGCAAGGGCAACGGCAACCAGCTGCTGAAGCCGGAGACCGTGGCGTTGATGGGCCAGAACCACATCGGCGATCTCACCATAGGCAAGATGCCCACCATGGCGCCGATGTACACCAACGATGTCGATCTCTATCCGGACATGGTGAAAAAATGGGGGCTGAGCTTCCTGATCAACACCGCCAAGACGCCGGAGGGCCGCAGCCCGGGCAGCCTCGCCTGGGCTGGCCTCGCCAACACCTATTTCTGGATCGATCCGGCGCGTAACGTCGCCGGCGTGATCCTGATGCAGTTGTTGCCGTTCGTGGACGCGAAATGCCTGGAGGCCTTTGCGGGCTTCGAGCGTGGCATCTATGCCGGGCTCGACGCAGGGAGTGGCCAGAGGGCGGCTTGAACGCGAACTGTCGAGACGCGGTCCGACCCCGCCCCACCCACAAATCGTCATCCCCCGCCTTGTGCGCAATTGCGCACTGGAGCGGGGGAGCCAGTACGCCGCGGCCTCTCGGTGCTATAATTGACGCCACTGGGATGATACTGGATCCCCTGCATGCGCGGGGATGACAACCTTGGGTGTGGCACGATGACCGAACCAACCGTGAGCTACGTGTGCGGCACAGCCGATGCACCTCTGCTGGGCGACACCATCGGGCAAAGCCTCGATCACGCGGTGCGGCGCTGGGGCGACCGCGAGGCGCTGGTTTCGCCGAGCCACAATGTCCGCTGGACCTGGAAGGAATTTTGCGAACGCGTCGATGCGCTGGCGGCCGGCTTTCTGGCGCTCGGGCTGGAACGCGGCGCGCGGATCGGCGTCTGGTCGCTCAACCGGCCGGAATGGACGCTGACGCAGTTTGCCGCCGCCAAGGCGGGAATCATCCTCGTCACCATCAATCCGGCCTATCGCCTCAGCGAACTCGAATTCGCCCTGGCAAAGGTCGGCTGCGCCGCGATCGTGACCGCGACGGCGTTCAAGACTTCGAATTACATGGAGATGCTGAACACGCTGCTGCCCGAGCTGGCCAAATCGACGCCCGGCGAGTTGCAGGCGGCGCGGCTGCCGAAGCTGCGCGCGGTGATCCAGATCGGTGGGCCGGCATCGCCCGGCACCATCGCATTCGAAGACGTGACGCAGATGGGCAGCGCGCAGCACCGCGAGACGCTGGCGGAGCTGGCCAAAACGCTGCAGTTCGACGATCCCGTCAATATCCAGTTCACCAGCGGCACCACAGGCTCGCCGAAGGGCGTCACGCTGACGCACCACAATATTCTCAACAACGGCTATTTCGTCGGGCGCGCCATGCGCCTGACCGAACAGGACCGCATCTGCATTCCGGTGCCGCTCTATCACTGCTTCGGCATGGTGATGGGCAATCTTGCCGCGGTGACGCTCGGCGCCACCATGGTTTATCCCGGCGAGGGTTTTGATCCGCTGGCGACGTTGCAGACCATCGAGAAGGAACGATGCACCGCGCTCTATGGCGTGCCGACGATGTTCATCGCCGAACTCGATCACCCCGAATTTGCGCGCTTCGACCTGAAATCGCTGCGCACCGGCATCATGGCCGGCGCGCCCTGCCCGGTCGAGGTGATGAAGCGCGTCAACAACGAGATGAACATGGGCGAAGTCACGATCGCCTACGGCATGACCGAAACCAGCCCTGTCAGTTTCCAGAGTTCGACGGACGAGCCGCTGGAACGCCGCGTCTCCACGGTGGGGCGGATTCATCCGCATGTCGAGGTCAAGGTGGTCGATCTCGAAGGCCGCATCGTGCCGCGCGGGATGCGCGGCGAACTCTGCACCCGCGGCTACAGCATCATGCTGGGTTACTGGGACGAGGCCGAGAAGACTTCCGACGTGCTCGACGCCAATGGCTGGATGCACACCGGCGACATCGCGATCATCGACGCCGAGGGCTATTGCAACATCGTCGGCCGCATCAAGGACATGGTGATCCGCGGCGGCGAGAATCTCTATCCGCGCGAGATCGAGGAATTCCTCTATCGCCACCCCAAGATCCAGGACGTGCAGATCTTCGGCGTCGCCGACGAGCGCTACGGCGAGGAGCTGTGCGCCTGGGTTCGCGTCAGACCCGGCGAGACGCTGACCGCTGACGAGGTCCGCGCCTTCTGCCAAGGGCAGATCGCGCACAACAAGATTCCGCGCTATGTCGAGTTCGTCGAGGAATTTCCGATGACGGTGACGGGGAAGATTCAAAAATTCCTGATGCGCGATGCGGTCGAGGCGCGGCTGGGGTTGAAGGCGGCGAAGACGGCGTGAGTTTGACTGCCGGCAATGTATTTGCCGAACGCGTTGCCACGCCACACTCAACTGTCGTCACCCGCGCAGGCGGGTGATCCAGTACGCCGCGGCTTCTCGGTTCGATCATTGACGCCTCTGGAATACTGGTTCGCCCGGTCAAGCCGGGCGATGACAGTTGGGGTGTGGCGATCATTGCCGGAGGCCCCCGCAAATCACAAACACGTCCCGCTGCCGGCCATGTCGCCGCAGGGGACGCGCTTGGAAAGCTGCTGCGCTTTTTTCTTCGCATTGGCCTGCGCGTTGGTTTCGAACACGCTCCGCGGCACGAGCTCGGTGGCACGGCGATAATCGGCGGCGGCTTTTTCGGAATCGTTCTGCGCCTCGTAAACCTGCGCCCGCGCAACGTAGCTCTCGATGGTTTCGCGGCGTTCGACCGCCTCGTTGAGGTCCTTCAGGGCCTTCGGATAGTCGCGCAGCGCCGAGAAGACGCTGCCGCGCAGCGTCAGCGCCGACGCATCCGAAGGCCGCGCCTTGAGGACGAGATCAAGGTCCGCCAGCGCGCTGCGCGTCTCGCCCTTGCCGAGATAGGCGCGGGCGCGAAGCGTGCGCGCCATGCTGTCATCCGCCGCCTTTCCCACCACGGTATCGAGGGCGACGATCGCGCGATCGAACTGGCCCGAATTGACCAGGGCAAGTCCGCGGCCGAAGACGGCGGTCTGGTTGGAAGGATTTCGCTCGAGCACGGCGTTGATATCGGCCAGCCCTTCGGCCGAGTTGCCCTTCATGAGCAGCACCACGCCGCGGGCGGCCTTGGCCAGATCGTACACCCGCGCCAGGGCCAGCGCCTGGTCGAAATCGGTCAAGGCCTTGTCGAGCTGATTGAGCGACATCTGGGTGATGCCGCGCTCATAGAAGGCGGGGCTCATCCTGGGGTCGATCGCGATCGCGCGATCGAAATCGGCAAGCGCAGCCGGGGCTTTCCCCAACTGCCGTTGCACGACGCCGCGGCTGTAATGGGCTTGCGCGCTGTTGGGGTTGATCTTCAGCGCTGCTTCGACGTCGACCAGACCCTGGTCGGGCTGTCGCATGGCAGCCGACGTCACCCCGCGCAGCGCCAGCGCCGTCGCGTCATTCGGCCGGAGCTTGATCAGTTCATCGAGGTCGGCGCGGGCCTCGGCGAGTTGTCCGAGCCTGGTGCGCGCGCTGGAGCGGAGCTGCAGCGCGGCCTCATCGCGCGGATCGGCTGTCAGCACCTGGTTCAGGAGCCCGACCGCATCGGCGTACTTGGCCTGGACGATGAGCTGCCGCGCCCGGTCGAGCAACGGCTTGCCGGCAGCATTGCCTGATGGCGCGGCTTGCGGCAGTGGAGCGATCTGGCCGGCCATCTCGGATGTCGACGGCGATGCCGGCAGCGCCTTCGGCTTGTCGTTGCCCTTGTCGCCGCCTTGAGCCTTCGCCAGTTCCGTCTGCATCGCGAGCGTCGACTGGCGCAGTTGCTTGGCCGCTGCACTGTCGGGCGCCACCGCCAGGACCGCGTCGAGATCGGCCAGCGCGCGGGTGTAATCGCCCTTGGAACTGTAGAGCTGGGCGCGCGCGTAATAGGGCGCCATGTCGTTTTTCGGGCCCTGCGCGATGGCGCGCGAAAAATCCTCGATGGCGCGATCGATATCGCCCTTGCGGCGGAAGGTCTGCCCGCGCCAGTAGAACGCCGCCGGCACATTGACGTTGATCGCAATGGCGGCGTTCAGGTCGCTGAGCGCCTTGTCGAGCTGACCACTCTCGGAATAGGCGCGGCCGCGGCTGACATAGGCCGGCGCGAAATCCTGACGCGCGGCGATGGCCGCGTCGAAATCGCCGATCGCTTCCGGCCAATTCCGCTGCTGCGAACGAAGATTGCCGCGCGACAGCAGCGCGAGCGCATTCGTCGGTTCGATCTCCAGCGCGCGATCGAAATCGGCCTTCGCCAGATCCAGTTTGTTGCTCCGCTGATAAGCGATGCCCCGTTGCAGCAGCGCCTGAACCGAATTGGAATCCAGCGTCAGCGCCGCTTCGGCATCCGCCAGGGCCAGATCGATCTTCGCCGAATTGAGATAGAGCCGCGACCGGCCGAGATAGGCCTTGATGCGGTCGTCCGTCGGGCGCGCCGTATCATTGATGATGGAAGCACACGCCGCTTCCACTTTCGCCGGCGGCCCGCTGTTGCAATCCGCCAGATCATCCGCAACTGCCGGGGCCAGTGGCTGGCACAGCGCGGCGGCCGCGATGGCCGCGATGGCCGCGAGAAACCAGATGCGGGAAGCGACTTGCATTTGTTTGGGAGGAACCAGAGCCGACCTCCGTGCCGCAATACCGGCCAATGGGCGAACAAAATATCGAGATGGAGGTGGAAAGGCAATTCAGCGTTGCAGTCTATCCGAGCACACAATTGTCATGAATGGCCTCCGCTGGGTCTTCCGTCATTGCGAGTGAAGCGAAGCAATCCATCGGGCGGCATAACGGATAGATGGATTGCTTCGCTACGCTCGCAATGACGCGGATATAGCGTCACGTTCCCGCGGCGCGATGCGCCCGAGTTGTACCTTTAGTTTCACGCCCTGGAAAACAGAGGGCGCGGGGAATGCCGGATGCGCGCTGCACCCGTGGTCTCGTGTGCGAATAGTGCAAAAAAGCTGCACACGAGCATACAGGGCAGCGGAGAGCATCCGACATTCCCTGCGCAGTGGCTTTACGACTTATGACGCGCTCTCCCCGGTGAGACGGCCTCTATTGCCACCGTCACCCCTCGGAAGCGTTAGCTTCTTCGGAGCTTGACGCCGTTACGGGCGCCAGGACCACACGCTTTCGCCGTACGCCTTTGCCGCGACCGTCAATCGCAACATCAGCGTCCACCGCACCCCGCCCCTCGTTGTGACGATGGCCAACGCCCCTCAGAGTGGGACGGGATGCGGCGGATGTAACCGGTGATTTGGGGGTGGCGTCAAGAGGTATTTCCGAAAATCGGAATGCAGTATCGGCAGCAGCGCGTAGGATGGGTGGAGCCAACGGGTCGCGCGAATGCGCGCCCGATGACAGGCTCCGCGATACCCATCAATCGCTTCGGATGCTGAAAGACGATGGATTTCGCTGCGCTCTACCCATCCTACGCACCCCAAAGACGTGGATGCCCGGGTCAAGCCCGGGCATGACGAGGTGAGAGGTCGTGCCCTCTCGCAGTCCGCCTAAACCGGCAGCCCGTTCTTCTGCGCCAACTCCTTCAGCGACAGCTGCGGCCTCGCCCCAATGTGCTGGATCACTTCGGCCGCGGCCAGCGCGCCGAGGCGGCCGGAATTTTCGTGGCCGGCGTTGCGGACGAGGCCGAACAGGAAACCGGCGGCGAACAGATCGCCGGCGCCTGTCGTGTCGACGAGTTTCGTGATCGGGAAGGCCGGCACCGCGACGACGCCGTCCCTGGACGCCACGACGCAGCCCTTCTCGCTGCGGGTGACGATGCCGAGTTTGGTGTCGGCGCGCAGCTGTTTTAGCGCGGCATCGAAATCCGAAGTTTCGTACAGGGATTGCAGTTCGGCCTCGTTGGCGAACACCAGGTCGACGGTGCCCTTGCGCATCAGGTCGAGAAATTCGTCGCGGTAACGGCCGACGCAGAACGAATCCGACAGGGTCAGCGCGACCTGACGGCCGGCGCCATGGGCGATGGTCGCCGCCTTGACGAAGGCTTCCTTGGCGTTTTTGGGATCCCAGAGATAGCCTTCGAGATAGATGATGCTGGAGGCCGCAATCTGCGCCGCGTCGATATCGTCGGGCATCAATTCCTGCGCCGCACCGAGATAGGTGTTCATGGTGCGCTCGCCGTCCGGCGTCACCAGGATGTAGGAGCAGCCGGTGGCGGGGCCGCCGCTTGCCGCTTTGGTTTCGAACGCGACGCCGGCGGCGCGGATGTCATGGGTGTAGAGGCCGCCGATCTGATCGTCGCGCACCTTGCCGACATAGGCGGCGCGCGCGCCGAGATTGGCGATGCCGACGATGGTGTTGGCGGCGGAGCCTCCGGACATTTCGGTGGCCGGGCCCATATCGGCGTAGATCGCCGTGGCACGCGCCTCGTCGATCAGCGCCATGCCGCCCTTGGTCATGCCATGGCGGCCGAGAAAGGCCTCGTCGGTCTGCGCCAGCACGTCAAAAATCGCATTGCCGATCCCGAGAACGTCATATTTTGCGTCGGCCATCTCACCGTCCTGTTGAAGCCATCATGAAGGGCGGGGCCTATCACGGCCGGCGCAGGGCGTGAACCCATAAATGGCGTGAATTGATTCGGATTGGCGGCCGATGTCCGCTTTGCACCAAAAATGGGCTGCATTCGCCGGGAAATCAGGCCGCCAACGAAGCGCGCTATCGCAGCGGCATGACAAAGGTGAAGCGGGTTTCCTCAGCCGTCGACGTCACGTTGAGCGACCCCTCATGCGCCTTTGCGATCTGCGACGCGATGTGCAGGCCGAGGCCAAGGCCCTGCCGGCTGGCGCGAACCTCGCCGCGGAAGAACGGCTCAAACAGCTTCTCCATTGCGGCCTCGGGTATCGGCTCGCCGCCGTTGGCGACCGACAATTTGAACAGCCCGTCCTCCGTCACCGCGCGGACGCGCACCGGCTCGTTGGTCGCGCCGTGGCTGAGCGCGTTGCCGACCAGATTGGAAACCAGCTGTCCAATCCGGATTCGATCGCAATTGACGGGAGCCTCGATGGCATAGACGGCTTCGATCTGGCGCCCCGGCGACGACAGCCGCAATTCGTCGATCACCTGATGCAGCATCTGTTCCACGGGTGCGTTGGCATTGCGGGCCAGGACAATGCCGCCGCCGAGCCGCCCTCGCGCAAAATCGAGCACGTTGTCGATCAGCCCGGCCATCCGCATCACGGTGGTCTCCAGCATCGCCAGGATCTGGTGCTGCTTTTCCGTGGTCGCGTCCCGTCCCAGAATGCGCGCGCCGGCGCTGATCGATGCCAGCGGGTTGCGCAGGTCATGCCCCAGCACCGCGATGAACTGCTCGCGCAATTCGGAATTCTCACGCTCGCGCGCAAGGCCCGTGGCGGCCATGTCGCGCGCTTCCAGAAGCCCCCGCTCATATAGTCTTCGATCGACGGCCTTGATCAGGGCAATGCGCGTGAACAGGGTCTTTCCGCCGGCATCCCGGCCATCGGTGGCGCTCGCAATCATCTGCAGATGCTCGCCGCTTGCTGTCACCATGTCGATGGCGAAGCCGTCGAAGAAGCCCTGCATCCTGAGCAGCGGCGCGATGTGGGTTTCGTAGTAGATGCGGCCCGCGATGTTGAGGAAGCCGGAGAGCGGCTTGCCGATCATTTGATCTGATGTGTGGCCCGTCCAGCCAAGCAGCGTCCGGTTCACACGCGCGATACGGCCGTTGGTCAGCAGCGTGACATAGCCGCAAGGGGCATTGTCGAACATGTCCTCGAAATCATCGATGCGGGGACTGTCCACCGCGCCACTCAGACGAACGTCTTCATGGCGGCGATCACTTCATCGGGAGCGCTCAAATTGGGGCAATGCCCGGTAGCCTCCAATATGATGAATTCGCTGCCCGGAATGCCGCGGTGAACAAACTCTCCAACCTCCTTTGCGGCGATGATGTCCTCGCTGCATTGTAATATCAGCGTTGGAATATCGACCTTGGCCAGGTCGGCGCGATTGTCCGATTTGAAGGTGACGCGGGCGAACGCCTTGGCGATTTCGGGATCGGTTCGGCAAAAGCCGTTGGTCAGTTCTTCGCCGAGTTCAGGGCGATCCGGATTGCCCATGATTGCCGGCGCCATCTGCGCCGACCATCCCATGTGGTTGGAATCGAGAAACTGCAGCAGTTCCTCGATCTGCTGTTCGCTGAATCCGCCGACGTAATCGCCATCGTCGATGTACCGGGCCGACGGCCCGACCATGACAAGCTTGCCGAACATGCCGGGCGCCTTCTGGACCGCCAGCGCGCCGATCATGCTGCTGACGGAATGCCCGACAAAAACAGCGTCCTTCAGGCCGAGTTCGCGGCCGATCTCGACGACGTCATCGGCATAACCGGCCAGCGTCGAATATTTCGATTTGTCGTAGGCCTTGAGGTCGGAGCCGCCGGCGCCGACGTGATCGAACAGCACGGTCTTGAAATCCTCGGCGAAGGCCGGCTCCACGAACCGCCACATGTTCTGGTCGCAGCCAAAGCCGTGGGCGAAGACCATCGCCTTCTCACCCGTCCCGCGGACGCGGACGTTATTTCGTGCGGCGACGCTCATATCCTGTACCGGTCTGAGCCATTTCGCCGCGAGGCTATCACCATTGCTTCCGCACGCGCCACTCGCTCCGTCGGCACAGCAAGCCCGTGAGTTGGTGCCGGATTGCATGGAACCCAAGACATGTGTGCAGTCGGCCACCGGTGTCCGGATCGCCCATCAGGTCAAACGCAAGGTCACCACAACTTCCGATCGGCCGGCAGGTATTCGCCTTGAAGCGCCGAGCTGACTCGATGCCGCACCGGCGCCATCGCCGCCGGTTGTCTCACCCAGCCCTGACTTGCACATGCACACCCCATTTGATCCAGTACGGCGAGCGCATCGGACCAGCGCAGGGAGCAATGAGTGGCCGCGCAGTTCAACATCGATGCCTATAGCGACGCGCTCGTCCTGCTGGGGACGGCCGGCATTGTCGTTCCCATGGTGCGCCGCTTTGGGTTTAGCCCCGTGCTCGGCTTTCTGGCCGCGGGCGCGCTGCTCGGCCCGCTCGGACTGGGCTCGCTGATCCACGCGTTCCCGTTCTTGTACTGGCTTACCGTCGTGGATGCCAAGAACGTGGCCGGGATCGCCGAACTCGGCGTCGTCTTCCTGCTGTTTCTCATTGGCCTCGAGCTGTCCTACGAACGCCTGAAGGCGCTGCGCCGCCTGGTGTTCGGCCTCGGCAGCCTGCAGTTCATCCTGACGACGGCCGTGATCGCCGGCATCGCGGCCCTGTTCGGCAACCCCTCCGCCGTATCGATCATCCTCGGCGCCTGCCTTGCGTTATCCTCGACCGCGATCGTCATCGAGGTGCTTTCCAACCAGGGCCGGCTTGGCACCACGGCAGGCCGAACCAGCTTCGCCATTCTGCTGGCGCAGGATCTGGCGGTCATTCCGGTCCTGGTCTTCATCTCCATCCTGGGCAAAGGCTCGGGCAGTTCGGTCGTGACCAGCCTCGCGCTCGCGCTGGTCAATGCCACCGTCGCCGTTGTCGCGATGGTCATCCTCGGACGTCTGTTGCTGCGGCCGCTGTTTCGGCTGGTCGCCGCCACCGGCGCCAGCGAATTGTTTGTCGCCGCCACCCTGTTCGTCATTATCGGCACCGGCGTCGCCGCCGCCATGGCGGGCCTTTCCATGGCGCTGGGCGCCTTCATCGCCGGGTTGCTGCTCGCCGAGACGGAATTCCGCAAGGCCATCGAAACAACCATCGGCCCTTTCAAGGGACTGCTGCTCGGCTTCTTTTTCTTTACCGTCGGCATGAACATCGACGTGCGCGAAATCGCACGCGAACCATTCTGGCTTGTTGCCTCCGTCATCGGCCTGATCGCCATCAAGGCCGTCCTGCTCACCGGCCTCGCCCGGACCTTTCGACTGCCCTGGCATGCGGCGATCGAAACCGGTCTGCTGCTGGGCCCCGGCGGCGAGTTCGCGTTCGTCGGCATCGGCCTTGCCACCTCGCTCGGCCTGATCAGCGCCAATGTGTCGAGCTTCACGCTCGCGGTGACATCGATCACGATGGCGCTGATTCCGGTGCTGGCCCTGGTCGCACGGCGGCTGGCGCCGAAGTTTCGCGAGCCCAAGGCGCTGGATCCCGAGCTCAGCGTTGCCCCGAGTGGAGGCGCCGGACACGCCATCGTCATCGGGCACGGCCGGGTCGGTGAGGTCGTCTGCTCCCTGCTCGGCCGGCACAGCTGTACCTATCTCGCCGTCGACAACGACGCCGATGCGGTCCCGGCCCAGCGCAGGAGTGGGCGCGAGGTCTATTACGGCGACGCGACAGACCCGGAATTTCTCAAGAGCTGCGGCGTGATGAAGGCAAAGGCCGTCATCGTAACGGTGGCCGCCAAGGACGCGATCGACGAAATCGTTCGTCAGGTACGCGCGCTGAGGGCGGATATCGTCATCGTCTCGCGCGCCCGCGATGCCGACCATGCACGCCACCTTTACGCGATCGGCGTTACCGACGCCGTGCCCGAAACCATCGAAGCCAGCCTGCAGCTGTCGGAAGCGGCGCTGATCGGACTGGAGCAGGCGATCGGACCGGTGATCGCCTCCATCCACGAGAAGCGCGATGAATTCCGGCGCGAGCTGCAGCAGGCGGCGGCAAAGAGCCCTGCCGAAACCACCCGTGCGATCCGCCCGAAAAGCTTTCGATCGCCCAGGACAAGGCAAGACCATCGCGGGCAAGCGCAGCCTGATTGAGGGCAGGCGGTAGCGCCAGCACGCCCAACCGCTGCTATAGAGACGCGATGATCCGCTCCTTCCTCACGGTATCGACGGGAACGCTGGCCTCGCGCCTGCTCGGATTCGCGCGCGATTCGCTGGTCGCAGCGCTGCTCGGCGCCGGCGCTGTCGCGGATGCGTTCCTGGCAGCCTTTCAACTGGTCAATGTGATCAGGCGCCTGCTTTCCGAAGGCGGGCTGAACGCGGCGCTGGTGCCGGCGTGGCTGCGCGTGCGCGAGACCAGTGGCGCGGTCGCCGCCGCCGCTTATGCGGGCCGCGTGCTCGGCACCGTCACGGCGGCGCTCTTCGTCGCCACCCTGCTGCTCGGATTGCTGATGCCATGCGTGATCATGGCGCTGGCGCCGGGATTTTCCGGCCATCAGACGCTGCAGCTTGCCGTCGACAATGCCCGCCTGATGCTGCCCTACCTCGCCTTTGCTGGGCCGGTGACGGTGATGATGGCGCTATTGAACGCGCAAGGCCGTTTTGCGCTCACCGCGTTCTCGCCGCTGCTATTCAATATCGCGTTGATCGCGGTCATGGCCGTGCTGCTGGCATCGCGGCCGGGCGCGGTGCTCGCCGCACAGATCCTCGCCGCCACCGTCGGTGTCGCCGGCCTGCTGCAATTGTCCATTCTGGTGCTGCGGCGTGGGGGAAACATCGCAACGCCGCTGCGGGTCTCGTTCGATGCGGAAATCCGCGGCTTTCTCGGCAAGGCGATCCCCGGCATGATCGCGAGCAGCACGCCGCAATTACTGATGGTCGCTGGCGCGATCGTCGCCTCGTCATCACCCTCGGCGGTGTCGTGGCTCTATTTCGCCAACCGCCTGGTCGAGCTGCCGCTCGGCATCGTTGGCGTCGCCATGGGCACGGTGCTGATTCCGGAAATGACGCGCGCCTTGCGCGGCAAGGATCAGGCCGCGGTCGCGCATGCGCAATCGCGCGGCCTCGAACTTGCGGTCGGACTGGCGCTGCCGGCGATGCTGGGGCTGATCGTGCTGAGCGAGCCTGTCGTGCGCATGCTGTTCGAACACGGCGCCTTCACCGCGGATGACACCGCCGCGACGGCGCGCGCGCTGATGTGGCTGGCGCTTGGGCTGCCCGCCAATGTGCTGGTGAAAGCACTGTCGCCGGCGTTCTTTGCGCGCGAGGACACGCTGACGCCGCTGCTCGCGACGCTTGCGGGCATCGTCCTTGCGATCGCGCTTTCCGTGCTGCTCGGCCATTGGTTCGGCGCCAGCGGCATCGCCGCCAGTCTCGCGATCGGGGCATGGAGCACGGCCTTCGGCCTGACCCGCCGGGGCGGCGAAACGTTCGGGTTTTCGATCGACGCCGCCGCGCGGCGGCGGCTGCCCGGCATTCTTGCGGCCGCGCTGGCGATGGGCGCGGCCCTGTGGCTGGCGGCACGGTTTACGCCGGCGCTTGCGCCTGGTGCCCACGGCCTGGTGCAGGCGATCATCCTGCTCATGCTGATTGGCGCCGGGATTGCGGTTTACGGCCTGTTTCTGCGGCTTTTCGGCATCACCGGATGGCGCGAGACGGTTAACGCGATCCGGCAAACCAAGCCCGCCGACTTGCGCGACTAAGCCTTAAATGGCAAACGAGCGCGCCAAACCGACAATTCGCAGGAAGCATTACCATGGCCATGGTTGAACGGGTTTTTTCAGGCGTCCAGCCGACGGGCAATCTGCATCTCGGCAATTACCTCGGCGCGTTCGTCAACTTCGTGAAGCTGCAGGAAACGCATAACTGCATCTATTGCGTCGTCGACATGCACGCGATCACGCAAGGGGTCGACGTCTGGGGCGGCCCGGCCGAACTGACGCGCTGTACCCGCGAGGTGACCGCGGCCTTTATCGCCAGCGGCATCGATCCGAAAAAGCATATCGTATTCAACCAGAGCCAGGTCACCGGTCATGCCGAGCTGGCGTGGATCTTCAATTGCGTGGCGCGGATGGGCTGGCTCAACCGCATGACGCAGTTCAAGGACAAGGCCGGCAAGGATCGCGAGGCGGCCTCGGTCGGGCTTTACGATTATCCGGTGCTGATGGCCGCCGACATTCTGGTCTATCGCGCCACCCACGTGCCGGTCGGCGAGGACCAGAAGCAGCACCTCGAACTCTCCCGCGACATCGCGCAGAAGTTCAACAACGACTTCGGCGACTCGATCCGCGGCCATGGCTTTGGCGACGGATTGTTCTTTCCGCTGCCCGAGCCCGTGATCACCGGGCCCGCGACGCGGGTGATGAGCCTGCGCGACGGCACCAAGAAAATGTCGAAGTCGGACTCATCGGACAATTCGCGGATCAACCTGACCGACGACGCCGAGACCATCGCGGCGAAGATCCGCAAGGCCAAGACCGATCCGGAACCGTTGCCATCGGAGGAAAAGGGGCTGGAAGGCCGGCCGGAGGCCGACAATCTCGTCGGCATCTATGCGGGGCTGTCCGGCCTCAGCAAAGCCCAGGTGCTGGCCGAGTTCGGCGGCGGGCAGTTCTCCAACTTCAAGAACGCGCTGGTGGAACTTTGCGTCACCAAACTCGCGCCGATCGCCTCGGAAATGAAACGGCTGGTCGCCAACCCTGACCATGTCGATTCGATCCTGATCGACGGCGCCGAGCGCGCCGAGGCGATCGCCGCCGAAACCATGAAAGCCGCCAAGGACATCGTCGGCTTCATCCGCAAGCGGTAGTATCTGGCGTGATCACAGGATTTGCGACGGCGCTTGTCTGACACGGCTGCGCCGTGGCAGCATGCGTCGGTTTGGCGCAGCACCGGGACATGCATGACCACCCAGCGACGAAGCTACGAGACGGGTCACAAGCCAAAATGTCTTGTCATCGTTGACGACACCGCGGAGTGGGACCGCGCGGTCTACTATGCCAGCCGCTGGGCGATCCGGGTCGGCGGCGGCGTGGTGATGCTGCGCATCATCGAGATCGAGGACCAGAACCAGCAATGGCTGGGGGTCGCCGACATCATGCGCGCCGAAGCCGAGGATGCCGCCAATGAGGCGCTCGACCGCGCCTCCGGCCGGGCCAACGGCATTGCCGCGATCACGCCGGAGCGGGTGATTCGCGAGGGCAATCCGACCGAGCAGATCCTCGACGTGATCGACAAGGACGTCGATATCTCGATGCTGGTGCTGGCGGCCAATCCGGGCGCCGAAGGCCCCGGCCCGCTGATCGCCATGATCGCACAGGCCGCCGGCTCGTTCCCGATCCCGGTCACCATCGTTTCCGGAGACCTCAAGGACGCCGAAATCGACGCGCTTTCCTGAGCGAAATGAGGGAATTGCGCCAGGAAGGGCTGGTCTGCGCCCCTTGACCGTGCGCCGGCCGATGCCATCTGCTAGAGCGAGGCTCTAGCTTTTTGTTTTTGACGCGTTTTCTTCACGCGAACCGATACCCACTTCGCTCGAAAACGCTTTAGAGTAACCCCCACGCGCCGGCCTTGAACCGGCGACGCCGGAGAAATCAGATGTTTATCCAGACCGAAGCGACCCCTAACCCCGCCACCCTGAAATTCATTCCGGGCCGAACCGTGCTCGACACCGGCACGATGGAATTCGCCAACCGCGAAGCCGCCTCCCGCTCGCCGCTGGCCGAACGGCTGTTCGACGTGCAGGGCGTCAAGAGCGTGTTCTACGGTGCCGATTTCGTCACCGTGACCAAGGACGACAGCGACTGGCAGCATCTCAAGCCGGCCATCCTCGGCGCCATCATGGAACATTATATGTCCGGCGAGCCGCTGCTGGCCGACGGCACCGCCGGCAATGACGAGGCGCTCGACGAGGAAGACGAGTTCTTCAACGAGGCCGACGCCGACACGGTGGCGACCATCAAGGATTTGATCGAGACGCGGGTGCGCCCCGCGGTCGCCAATGACGGCGGCGACATTACGTTCCGCGGCTTCAAGGACGGCGTCGTCTATCTCAACATGAAGGGCTCCTGCGCCGGCTGCCCGTCCTCGACGGCAACCCTGCAGCACGGCATCCAGAACCTGCTCAAGCACTTCGTGCCCGACGTGGTCGAAGTCCGGCCGATGTGAGCTGGCTGCGTAGGGTGGGCAAAGCGCAAGCGTGCCCACCACTTCTGATCGCGGTAAAGTACCGGTTGCCAGCAGCAGGATAAGAGGTGGGCACGGCGCGAAGTGCGCCTTTGCCCACCCTACGAAGCTGCTATAAACCTCTTCATGTTAATCCTCGCCATCGATACCGCGCTTGATGCCTGCGCTGCGGCCGTGCTCGATACCGACACGACGAAGATCATCGCGCAGGAATCGCAGGCGATGAAGCGCGGCCACGCCGAAGCCCTGATGCCGCTGATCGCGCGGGTGATGAAAGCGTCCGGCATCGCGTTCACGTCACTCGACCGTGTCGCCGTAACCAAGGGGCCCGGCAGCTTTACCGGATTGCGTGTCGGCCTCTCGGCCGCCCGCGGCATTGCGCTGGCGGCCGGAAAGCCGGTGGTGGGATTGACGACGCTGACCGCTTACGCGGCGCCGTTCGTCGGCGAGAACAGCGAGCATCCGATCATTTCCGCGATCGATGCGCGCCACGATCATGTGTATTTCCAGGTGGTCAGCGGCGACGGCGGTTCACTGGTCAAGCCGAAAGTGGCGCCGATTTCAGAAGCACTCGAGGCCTCCCGCTTCGGCACGCCGCACCTGGTCGGCAACGCCGCGAAAATCCTCGCCGATCGCTGGCCATCAGATGCGCCGCCGCCGTTCAGGGTCGACGCGCAGCCGGCGCCCGATATCACCTGGGTGGCGTGGCTGGGCGCCGCGGTCAGCCCGGAAATGTCGCCGGCCAGTCCGTATTATCTGCGCGCGCCCGATGCCAAGCCGCCCAAGGACCCGCTGCCGCAAGCCTCGCAGCCGGCATCCTGATGGCCGTAACAATAGCCTTGCGATCCCTGTTTTCAAAATGGTGGCGCGGCGGCACCGCCGTGGTCGAACCGGCCAGCCAGCGCGACGCGGCACGGCTGGCGCAGCTGCACGGCGCCTCGTTTCACCGTGGCTGGGGTGAAGGCGAGTTCGAGGCGATGCTGACCGAACGCAACACGCTGGTTCATCGCCTCCGGCAAGGGCGCAAGGTGATCGGGTTTGCGGTCTCGCGCATGGCCGCGGACGAAGCCGAAATATTGTCGATCGCGATCGATGCCGGCGAGCGCGGCCGCGGCCTGTCGCGCAATTTGCTGCTGACCCATCTTGGCCATCTCGCCGGCCGCGGCGTGCGTTCCATCTTCCTGGAAGTGGAAGAAAACAATCAGCCGGCGCGGCGGCTGTATGAATGGGCCGGATTCGGCGTCGTTGGGCGCCGCGAACGCTATTATCAGCAGCCCGGCGGGGAGCAATTGAACGCACTTCTGATGCGGCGCGACTTGTCGTAAACTGCGCGGGGTGGCAAAACACCCTGCCCTGCTCTCTAAGGCAAGACCATATGCCCGTCCTGAAATCCCCGCCCGCGCACAAGAATACCGGTATCGAGGCACGCTGCGCCGCCACCGGCATGCGCATGACCGAGCAGCGCCGCGTCATCGCGCGGGTGCTGGCGGATTCGGTGGATCATCCCGACGTCGAGGAACTCTACCGGCGCTGCGTCGAGGTCGACGACAAGATCTCGATCTCAACCGTGTACCGCACCGTAAAGCTGTTCGAGGACGCCGGCATCATCGAGCGGCATGATTTTCGCGAGGGCCGGGCGCGCTATGAGCAGATGCCCGACAGCCATCACGATCACCTGATCAACCTGCGCGACGGCAAGGTGATCGAATTCACCTCCGAAGAAATCGAGAAGCTGCAGGCCGAGATCGCCCGCCAGCTCGGCTACAAACTGGTCGATCACCGGCTCGAACTGTATTGCGTGCCGCTGGACGAAGATAAGTCCTGAAGCACTTGCCTCCTCAGCTCATCATTTTCGATTGCGACGGCGTGCTGGTCGACAGCGAAGTCATTTCATGCCGCGCGCATGCGGAGACGCTGACGCGCCACGGCTATCCGATCACGGCGGATCAGGTGCTGCAGCGGTTCCTCGGCGTTTCCGACCGTGAAGCGCGGTTGACGATCGAGAACGAGACGGGCCGCCAACTGCCCGATGATTTCGAAGCGCAGGTCAAGACGGCCACGTTGAAATTCTATGAGGGCGATCTGCAGGCAATTCCGCATATCGGCGAAGCGATATCAGCGATCACGCTTTCCAAATGTGTGGCGTCGAGCGGAACGCCGGAAAAAATCCGCCACGGTCTCACCTGCGCCGGGCTCTACGATCTTCTGCTGCCGCATATTTTTTCCGCCACGCAGGTCAATCGCGGCAAGCCTGCGCCCGATCTGTTTCTGTTCGCTGCCGAACAGATGAATATCCGGCCGCCTCAATGCCTGGTCATCGAGGACAGCGTGGCGGGCGTCACCGGCGGCCGGGCCGCCGGGATGACCGTGCTCGGCTTTCACGGCGGCAGCCATTGCGGCACAGGTCACGCCGAATTGCTGCGTGACGCAGGCGCTGCGGTCACTTTCGGCGATATGCGGCAATTGCCCGATCTAATTGCCCGGATTGGGGTCGATTAGGGATGGTCATTCCGGGGCGCGCGAAGCACGAACCCGGAATCTCGAGATTCCGGGCTCAATGCTGTCGCATCGCCCCGGAATGACGGCTCTAAACCGCTGGATTTTCGGCCATTTAAGCTATATTTGACCCCAGACCGGGCGCCGCATGGGCGCCGACCAACCCCGCATTCAGGTTCCATGAAGCCGCCGCGCAAGCTGCACATCAAGTCGTATGGCTGCCAGATGAACGTCTACGATGCGCAGCGCATGGTGGACACGCTGGCTGGCGAAGGCTTTGTCGAGACCGACAGCGCCGAGGATGCGGATCTCGTCATCCTCAACACCTGCCATATCCGCGAGAAGGCTTCCGAAAAGGTCTACTCCGAACTCGGGCGCTTGCGTGTCGCCAAGGATGAAGCCGCGCGAAACGGCCGCGAGATGCGCATCGCGGTCGCCGGTTGCGTTGCGCAGGCCGAGGGCGAGGAGATCATCCGCCGCGCGCCGACCGTCGACGTCGTGGTCGGCCCGCAGAGCTATCATCACCTGCCGCAGCTGCTCGCCCGCGCCAAAAGCCATGGCCGCGCGCTGGAGACCGAATTCCCGGTCGAGGACAAGTTCGGCTTTCTGCCGCCGCCGAAGCCCGCGGCGATCCGCGCGCGCGGCATCTCGTCGTTCGTCACCGTGCAGGAAGGCTGCGACAAGTTCTGCACCTTCTGCGTGGTGCCTTACACGCGTGGTGCGGAAGTCTCCCGGCCAGTTGCAAAAATCATCGACGACGTGATGCGGCTCGCCGACAATGGCGTGCGCGAGATCACGCTGATCGGGCAGAACGTCAACGCCTATCACGGCGAAGGCCCGGACGGACGAGCCTGGCCGCTTGGGAGGCTGCTCACTCGTCTGGCCGAAATCCCCGGCATCGCGCGCCTGCGCTATTCGACCAGCCATCCCCGAGACGTCGATGATTCGCTTCTGGAAGCGCATCGCGACCTGTCCGAACTGATGCCGTTTGTGCATCTGCCGGTACAATCGGGCTCCGACCGCATTCTGGCTGCCATGAACCGGAAGCATACCGCCGATGATTACCGCCGCGTCATCGACCGATTTCGCGCCAGCCGCCAAGATATTGCATTTTCATCGGATTTTATCGTCGGCTTCCCCGGCGAAACCGAGGGAGAATTTGCCGCCACCCTCGCGCTTGTCACGCAAATCGGGTACGCTGGGGCTTATTCGTTCAAATATTCGCCGCGGCCCGGCACGCCGGCGGCGGACATGCGGGAGACGGTGTCAGCGGCAGAAATGGACGAGCGATTGGGGCGGCTTCAGGAATTGATCGACAGCCAGCAATCGGCCTTCAACAAGGCCATGATTGGCAAGACTGTCGATGTGCTGTTCGAACGCGCGGCCCGCAACCCCGGCCAGATCGTCGGCCGCACCGCCTATCTGCAGCCCGCGCATGTGATAGCATCACCGGATATCATCGGAAAAGTGCTGCCGGTCGCCATCGACAGCCTGGAGCGCTACAGCCTGCTCGGCGAACTCGCTGGCGCCTCCGCGCGTCCCACTTTATCGACGCTTTCACCCATGACCGATTCTTCTCAAGTAAACGCGGGAGCCTGAACCCTTGCCAAAAAGCGCATCGGATTCACCTTCGCTTGCTCCCAGCCGCAAATTTGATCGCGACATGCAAATACCGCCCGAAACCCAAGTCGTCATCGACTTCGACGACAACCGCGCCGCTTCCGCGCTGGTCGGCCCTTACGGGCAGAATCTCGCGCTGATCGAACGCCGGCTTGGCGTCGTCGTGGATTCGCGCGGCAATCACATCACCATCGCCGGGTCGCGCGACGGCTGCGACGCTGCACGGCGCGTCCTCGAGACGCTCTACGCCCAGGCGGTGCTGGGACAGGATCTGGCGCAGGGCGACGTCGAAGGCGCCATCCGCGCCGTGATCGCGCAGGGGTCGCTGTTTGAATTCGACCCCAAGGCCGCCAAGAACGCCTTCGAGACCATCAATCTGCGCAAGCGCCCGGTGCGGGCGCGCACCGCCGCGCAGGATTCCTACATCCGCGCGCTGAAACGCAGCGAGATGGTGTTCGGCGTCGGCCCGGCCGGCACCGGCAAGACCTGGCTTGCGGTGGCGCATGCCGCGCAATTGTTCGAGCGCAAGGAAGTCGATCGCATCATCCTGACGCGGCCCGCGGTCGAAGCCGGCGAACGGCTCGGCTTCCTGCCCGGCGACCTCCGCGAAAAAGTCGATCCCTATCTGCGGCCGATCTACGACGCGCTGTATGATCTGATGGATGCGCGCGTCGTCGAGCGCGCGCTGCAGGGCGGCGAAATCGAGATCGCGCCGCTCGCCTTTATGCGCGGCCGCACGCTGACCAACGCCGTCATCATCCTGGACGAGGCGCAGAACACCACCTCGATGCAGATGAAGATGTTCCTGACCCGGCTTGGCGAGAACAGCCGCATGATCATCACCGGCGACCCCTCGCAGGTCGACCTGCCGAATGGCCAGACCTCGGGACTTGCCGAGGCCGTCAAGCTGCTCGACGGCGTCGAGGGGATCGCGCAGGTGAAGTTCACCGCCGAAGACGTCATCCGCCATGAACTGGTGGCGCGGATCGTCGCCGCCTATGAGGGCTTGCCGCAAAAACCGGCGACCGGCAGATCCTGATGGCCAGACCTTTGGCTTTGGGCCCGCAGCAGGCGGGCCCGGGCCGCAACCTAAATGCTGGACTGCAAAACCCTGGAACGAAATTGTCTTCCGTCCACCCCGTAACCGAAGTCCTCGTGGTCGCCGATTGCTGGCAGACCGAGCCCGACGCCGAGGCGGTGATCCATCGCGCCATCAACGCCGCCGCTGAAATCGCCGATGCCGATGTCGGCGAAGCGGAACTGGCAGTCATGCTGACCGACGATTCCGGGATTCGAACCCTGAACAGCAATTGGCGCAGCATCGACAAGCCGACCAATGTGCTATCGTTTCCGGCGTTGCAGCCGACCGGTGCGGGAACGCCCGACGATGCACCGCGCATGCTCGGCGATATCGCCATCGCCTATGAGACGACGCGCAAAGAGGCCGACGACGAACAAAAACCGTTCGATCACCATCTCAGCCATCTTGCGGTGCACGGGTTCCTGCATCTGATCGGCTACGATCACGAAAAAGACGACGACGCCGAAGCCATGGAGAGTCTCGAGCAGGAGATCCTCGCGCAGCTCGGCATTCCGGATCCGTATGCGGATCGCGATCCCCATGCGGACCGGGAGCGGATGGACTGACATGCCGGACTCCGACCCTACCCACGACAATCCGCGCAACATGCCTAACCTTCCGGCCGTGGTGCAGGAAGGCGAGGTGCTGCGCCCGACAGCGGAGAACTGGCTGACGCGCGCGATCCGCACGCTGTTCGGCTGGAAGCCGGGATCGGTCCGCGCCGATCTGCAGGTCGTGCTCGATGCCTCGACGCCGGACGAGGTGGGCTTTTCCGCCATCGAGCGCACCATGCTGCGCAATATCCTCGGGCTGCACGAACGGCGCATCGCCGACGTGATGGTGCATCGCGCCGACATCGTCGCGGTCAAGCGCGACATCCCGCTCGGCGAATTGATGAGCCTGTTCGAAAGCGCGGCGCATTCACGCCTCGTCGTCTACAACGAAACCCTCGACGACCCCGAGGGCATCGTGCACATCCGCGACCTCCTGGCGTTCATGACCGCGAAGGCGCGCATCGGCGACACCACCAAGGCCAAGCGCAAGAAACCGTTCCCCGCGGGCCTCGATATGCGCGCGGTCGATCTGGCGCAGCCGCTGGCGGACGCCAACATCATCCGCAAGCTGCTCTTCGTGCCGCCGTCGATGCGGGCGATCGACCTTCTGGCGCAGATGCAGGCCTCGCGCATCCATCTGGCGCTGGTGGTCGACGAATATGGCGGCACCGACGGGCTGGTGTCGATCGAGGACATCGTCGAACAGATCGTCGGCGAAATCGACGACGAACATGACAGCGACGAGCCGCCGGCGATCGTGCGGCAGGCGGACAATTCATTCATCGCCGATGCCCGCGCCAGCCTCGAGGACGCCCGCTCGGTGATCAGCGAGGATTTCATCGCCGGCGAGGACGAAGAGGTCGCAACCCTTGGCGGCTATCTGGTGTCACAGGTCGGCCGCCTGCCGCTACGCGGCGAGATCATTTCAGGCCCCGGCAATTACGAAATCGAAGTGCTCGACGCCGATCCACGGCGGGTCAAGCGGCTGCGCATTGCCGTCCGCAAGGAACGGCCCGCCCCCCGCACGCAGCGCGAAAGCCGCCGCCGCGAAGCTGCGCCCGACCCCAATGCGCCGCAGGCCAATGACAACGCGCCGCCATCGTCCAGCGATGGAGCCGGCTCGCAGTGATTCCCGCCAGCAAACTTCGCACCGCCGGTCTTGCGATCATCCTGGCGTGGGGATGGAAGCGCGCGGCCCTTGCGCTGGTGGCCGGCGCATTGTCGGCGCTGGCGATGGCGCCGTTCAATGCATGGCCGGTGCTGTTCCTGACCTTTCCGGTCGCGGTCTGGCTGATCGACGGCGCCGGTGCGGGGCGATGGCGCGGCGTGCCGGCGGCCGCGATGTCGGGCTTCTGGTTCGGGCTCGGCTATTTCGTCGTCGGACTTTACTGGATCGGTTACGCCTTCCTGGTCGATGCGCCAACGTTCGCCTGGCTGATGCCGTTCGCGGTGCTGGGCCTGCCGGCCTATCTCGCGCTGTTCACCGCGGCAGCCTTTGCGCTGGCGCGCCTGCTCTGGACCCGCGACGCTTCGCGCCTGCTCGCGCTCGCGATCAGCCTGACGATAACGGAGTGGCTGCGCGGCCATCTGCTGTCGGGATTTCCCTGGAATTCGTTCGGCTACGCGCTGTCGGAGCCGCTGGCGCTGGCCCAGACGGCATCGCTGATCGGGCTGTGGGGGATGACGTTCCTCACGGTGGCGATCTTCGCAAGCCCGGCGGTCCTGATCGATGGCACCTCGCGGGGGCGAAAACCCTGGCTCGCGCCGGCGGCGGCGCTCGGCCTGCTCGCTGTCATGGCCGTGTTCGGCGCCATCAGGCTGTCGCTGCAGCCGACCGTGCTGACAAAGGTCAAGCTGCGCATCATGCAGCCCAATCTGCAGCAGGACGTCAAATTCAATTACGCCGCCAAGGCGGAGGTGATGCAGAAGTATCTGACACTGTCCGATCGGGCTTCGGGGCCCCAATCGACCGGCGTCAGCGACGCAAACATTTTGATCTGGCCGGAATCGGCGTTCCCGTTCTTTTTGACCCGCGAAGCCGATGCGATGGCGCAGATCGCCGACCTGCTGCCTAGGGGGACGGTGCTGATCACCGGCTCGGTGCGTGCGCCCGACCTCCCGCCGGGCGTGCGAGTGACGCGCGCCTACAACTCGATATATACGATCGACCATGACGGCAGCGTGCTGTCGGTCTACGACAAGCTGCATCTGGTGCCGTTCGGCGAATATCTGCCGTTCCAGAGCCTGATGGAAAAGCTCGGCTTCGTGCAGTTGACGAGGGTCCAGGGCGGGTTCATCCCGGGCACCCGCCGCCGCGCCATGGAAATACCGAACGCGCCGCGCGCGCTGCCCCTGATTTGCTATGAGGCGGTATTCCCCGGAGATATAACGACAGGGGACGAGCGCCCGGGCTGGATCATCAACGTCACCAATGACGGCTGGTTTGGAATTTCGACCGGTCCCTATCAGCATCTGCAGCAGGCGCGCCTGCGCGCCATCGAAGAAGGCCTGCCCGTTGTTCGTGCAGCCAACACCGGCATTTCAGCCGTGATCGATCCGTCGGGGCGCATTGTCGCACGGCTCGGCCTTGGTATTGAAGGCGTGCTGGACGCCAACCTGCCAACGGCTTTGTCGCCGACGATTTACGCGCGGCTTAGAGACATTCCAGCGGGCATGATGGTGGCTGTTGCGTTGCTGCTGGTCACCCGGCGCCGCTTTGCGAGGCGAAAAGCCTAAAGTTTTGCATACTGCCGGTGTTGCGGTCGCCCAAAAAACGCAACCTGCGCCAATCCACTAACTAGTTGACAGACCGACCGCGTAATTCGCATTCTGGGTTCCGCAACCAAAAACAAGAACCAGTCAGTTCATTGCTCAAATTGTCCGCAGTTCAACCCGATCCTCCGAGCAGGATTTGACGGTACCGGCGCCTGAGGCATACTCCGCTATGCCTCATTCCCCGGCGCAATCCCAGGAGTGTTGGAGATGTCCACCAAAGCGCCAGATCCTGTTGACAAATATGTCGGCAGCCGCGTTCGCATGCGACGCATCATGCTGGGCATGAGCCAGGAAAAACTCGGCGAGGCATTGGGCCTCACCTTCCAGCAGGTTCAGAAATACGAAAAGGGCACCAACCGGGTCGGCGCCAGCCGCCTGCAGCGGATCTCGGAAATCTTGCAGGTGCCGGTTTCGTTTTTGTTCGACGGCGGGCCGAGCGGTGCTGTCAATGCCGATGGCTTCAGCGAATCCGGTTCGCCCGCCTACGTTGCCGACTTTCTCGCCACTTCCGAAGGCCTGTCGCTGACGCGGGCGTTTACGCGCATCACCGACGCCAAAATGCGCCGCAGTATCGTCGAACTGGTCGAACAGATCGCCGCGCGCGAAGGCCCCGACCAGCGCTGATTCAGCTGCCATCACCGGATGTTCCGATTGACGCGCCCGCCGGCGCGAGCGCATGACATTGGCTGAAATTGCTTGGACCGAAAATCCTTGGCCCGAAATTCCTTGAAGGCAAAGCGCTGATGACCGCAACCACCGCCAATCCGTTTGATTCCAGTTCGATCCTCGACGGCATCCGCCGCTGGGTCGAAATCGAGACGCCGACCGAGGTGCCCGCACAGGTCAACAAGCTCGCCGACCTCGTCACTGACGGCTACCACGACCTGCCCGCGACCGTTGAGCGGATCGCAGGAAAGGACGGATGCGGCGATCATGTGGTCGCGCGTTCGTCATGGGGGCAGGACGCGCCGGGCATCCTGGTGCTGAGCCATCTCGATACCGTGCATCCCTTGGGATTCATCGAGCGGCTGCCGTTCACGATCGAGGGCGACAGCGTCTTCGGTCCCGGCATTTATGACATGAAGGGCGGCGCCTATCTCGCCTACCATGCCTTTCGCCAGATTTGTGCGGACGGCGCGCGATCGCCGCTCGGCATCACCCAGATGTTCGTCTCCGATGAAGAAATCGGCAGCCCGACGTCGCGTGCCCTGATCGAGACGGAGGGGCGCAAGGCCAAGTATGTGCTGGTGACCGAGCCTGCCCGCGACGGCGGCAAAATCGTCACCGGACGCAAGGGCGTCGCGCGCTTCGAAGTCTTCATCAAGGGCGTGCCGTCGCATGCCGGCACGCGGCCCGAGGACGGCCGCAGCGCCATCCGCGAACTCGGCAACGTCATTCAGACGCTGGAGGCGATGAACGACCTCAAGCGTGGCGTGTCCGTCAATGTCGGCGTCGTCAGGGGCGGCACCAAGCCAAACGTGATCGCAGAGGAGGCCTATGCCGAAGTCGACATGCGCGTGCCCGGCATTGCCGAATCCGACGAGCTGGTGCCCAGGATCCTCGGCCTGAAATCACGCACCGAGGGCGTCAGCGTCACCGTCACCGGCGAACTGAATCGCCCGCCTTACGAAAAGAGCAACTCCGGTGCGGCGCTTTATGAGCACGCCAAGACGCTCGCGGCCGAAATCGGTTTCGATCTCGTCGACACCTTCACCGGCGGTGGCAGCGACGGCAATTTCACCGCGCCCCACACGGCGACGCTCGACGGCCTCGGGGTCGACGGCAAGGGCGCGCATACCCATTACGAGCAGATGTACATCTCCTCGATCGAGCCGAGGGCGCGGCTGCTGCACCGGCTGTACCAGACGCTGCGATGACGGTCTCACCCCGCGACATCGGCGATCGCGACGCGCCGCCGGATGACGGCGCCGCCGCGCATGCGCACGGCTCGTTCTTCGGCCGCCGCAAGGGCCACAAGCTGCGCATCCATCAGGCCGACCTGATCGACAATCTGCTGCCGCATCTGGCGCTGGATATCGGAAGCCCCGCGCCCGATGATCTCACCGACATCTTCGAGTCGAAGCCCGATGCTGTCAGGCTGGAAATCGGATTCGGCGGCGGCGAACATCTGATTGCCGAAGCGCAGGCGTTTCCCGATATCGGGTTCATCGGCTGCGAGCCCTATGTCAACGGCATGGCGAAAATCCTGACGCAGATCGAAGCCCACAACATCGGCAATATCAGGCTTTACGCCGGCGACGCCGCCGAATTGCTGGCATGGGCGCCGCCGCGATCTCTGGCGCGGATCGATCTGATCCATCCCGATCCCTGGCCGAAGCGCCGGCACTGGAAGCGGCGCTTCGTGCAGGACGCCACGGTGGCCGCGATGGCCCGCATCCTCAGGCCCGGGGCCGAATTTCGCTTCGTCAGCGACATCGACGATTACTGCGCATGGACGCTGGCGCATCTGCTGCGTTCGCCGGATTTTTCCTGGATGGCGGAACGTGCCGCCGATTGGCGCGAGCCGTGGGCCGGTTACACGATGACGCGCTATGGACGGAAGGCAGAGCGCGAGGGACGTGTTGCGGCGTATTTGAGGTTTCGGCGGGTGGGTTCCTGACAAACTCAAGTTTCGTCATGGCCGGGCATAGCCGTCTGAAGGACGGCGTCGCTTGCGCTCGCCTATGTCCCGGCCATCCACGTCTTGCCCATATAAGGAAGACGTGGATGCCCGGCAGTGCAGACAAGTGTACGTAGTCTGCACAAGGCAGACTACTATGGCCGGGCATGACGGCTAGGTAGTTGCAGGAAAACTCAAACCGTCGAGCGGGTTTTCCAGAAGCCGACGACACGCTCGGCGGTCGTGGGCATCAGGCGCGCGAAATTCATGCGCGCGCTTTCGATATCGGCCGATGACGCCGTCCGGTTCGGGCCCAGCCGGAGCAGGATCAGTGCGCGCACGGTGGCCCATTCGAGGCCGACCGCCTTGCCGGCGATCAGGATCGGATCGTAGCGGTCGCCGGCAATCAGCCGGTCGAGGGTCGTGATCTTCACGCCGGTCATCGCCGCCAGCGCGGCGACGGATTCCTCGTATTTGTTTGCCTTGGCGAAGTTGAGCAGCGCACTTTCGACCAGTTGGCCGTCGCGGTGCAGCGCGAGGATCGTGCGCTGCGCCGCCTCGAAGTCGCGGCCGCTGTCTGTTCGTTCGACAGCGCCGGAGATTTCGTTGATCGCCCGCTTGATCGCCACCTGCCGCGCCGGCTTGACGACTGTGAACAGGCGGCGGCGAACCACATCGATCGTTCCGGCTAAAAGGTCTTTCAGTTGTTCGGCGGAGAGATCGTCGCGCTGGCCGATCTTGAGCGTCAGCACGCCGTCCTGGCCGGCGCGCTTGATCAAGGTCGAATAGCCGTCCGACGAGAACGCCGCACCGGCATTGCCCGCCGTGCGCCTGACGACATCGCGGTCGCCGCGCCGCACGATGACATCGGTAAGATCGGGAGAGAGCGTCGGCCGATCCGACATCGCCAGCAGATGGCCCTGACCCTTCACGCTGGCGATTTCGACCAGGATGTTTTCGTCGATGACAGGCGAGCGCCGCAGCAGCGGGCCCGCAATGGCAATTTCGTCCTCATGGGCGAGCTGCCCGACCAGCCCGCGCGGCGCGTTGACAAGCAGCGACAGCCGCTCGGCGAGCTCGGCTCGCGCGGCAAGGTCGGCATGGGGGACCAGGCTGCTCAATACGCCGTCGAACAGATCGACGTGATCGGCGCCGAAATTGGCAGCACCCTGCAGGAATAATTCACTGATCCGGCGCGCGGCATCGGCGCGGCGCTTGGGATCGCCGCCCCTGACGATGTCGTCCAGTCCTGGGATCAGCGTTGTCGCTGGCGTCATAAACCTATCCAAACCGGCCGAATTGGCTGGTTTTCGGCAATCTAGGTACCGTTCGTGAATGAAGGGTTAGGCTTTGGCCCGCTCGGTCAGGACTCAAAATCTCCCTTAACGGGGCGTGCAAGGCCTTGCCGGATTGCGGAAAAACCGCTATATCCGCCGCAACTTATGGTTCTCATACGATCGCGTATTGAGAGTGGGCCCTTCGGGACCCGCTCTTTTTTATTACCTGAACAAGCCCAGCCCAGAAGGGCCTCACGGCGCGGTTCAGGGAACCGGCCGGATCCGGGTTAGACCCGGCCTAACCTCATGTAAGTAAAGACGCTTTTGACCCTGGACATGACCGAGCCAACTGCTGTTTCAGAGGATCTTGACCTGCTCGCCGAGCCGCGGCTCGTGGTCGAGCCGGGCGTCGCCGCGCGGGTTTCCGCCGTGGCAGGACCGGTATTGCAGGGCATGGGCTACCGGCTGGTGCGGATCAAGATTTCCGGCGAGGCCGGCTGCACGGTCCAGATCATGGCCGAGCGGCCCGACGGCACCATGCAGATCGAGGATTGCGAGGCGATTTCGCGTGCGCTGTCGCCGGTGCTGGACGTCGCCGATCCGATCGAGCGCGCTTATCGGCTGGAAATCTCATCGCCCGGCATCGATCGTCCGCTGGTGCGCCGTTCGGACTTCGAACGCTATGTCGGTCATCTCGTGAAGATCGAGATGGCGCTCGCCCATCAGGGCCGCAAGCGCTTTCGTGGTACGCTGCAGGGCGTCGAAGGCGATGCGGTGCGGCTTCATCGCGATGACATCCGCGCGGACGAAGATGCCGACGTGCTGCTGGTGATGGAAGACATCGCCGACGCCCGCCTGGTTCTCACCGACGAGTTGATCGCGGAATCGATGCGGCGCGGCAAGGCCGCCGAGCGCGAGCTGCGGCAGAATCTCGGGCTCGAGCCGCCGCCCCCGCCGCACGCCAAAAAAAGCGATCCGGCCAAGAGCAACAAGCCGAAGCCCAAGACACTGAGCAAGCCGCTGAAGAAGCCGTTACCGAAGAATACCAAGAAACATCGCCTCGCCGCGCAAGGTTTGCCCGGCGGCGAATTCGATCCCACCGAAGGAGACTGAGCCATGGCAGCTGTCAGCGCCAATAAACTCGAACTGCTGCAGATCGCAGACGCGGTTGCCCGCGAAAAGTCGATCGACCGCGGCATCGTGATCGCGGCGATGGAAGACGCCATCGCCAAAGCGGCCCGCGCCCGCTACGGCAGCGAGACCGACGTTCACGCCGAGATCGACGCCAAGAAGGGCGAGCTGCGGCTGTCGCGCCACATGCTGGTCGTCGACGTGGTGGAGAATTCGTCGAACCAGATTTCGCTGGCCGATGCGCAGCGCGCCAATCCGGGCGCCCAGGTCGGCGACACCATCGCCGACACCCTGCCGCCGCTGGAATATGGCCGCATCGCCGCCCAGTCCGCCAAGCAGGTGATCGTGCAGAAGGTGCGCGAGGCCGAGCGCGACCGGCAGTACCAGGAATTCAAGGACCGCATCGGCGACATCGTCAACGGCATCGTCAAGCGCGTCGAATATGGCAGCGTGATCGTCGATCTCGGCCGCGGCGAAGCCATCGTGCGCCGTGACGAGATGCTGCCGCGCGAAGTGTTCCGCAACGGCGACCGCGTCCGCGCCTATATCTTCGACGTACGCCGCGAAACCCGCGGGCCGCAGATCTTCCTGTCCCGCACCCATCCGCAGTTCATGGCAAAGCTGTTCGCGCAGGAAGTGCCGGAAATCTATGACGGCATCGTCGAGATCAAGGCGGTGGCCCGCGATCCCGGCTCGCGCGCCAAAATCGGCGTTATTTCGCGGGATTCCTCGGTCGATCCGGTCGGCGCCTGCGTCGGTATGCGCGGTTCGCGCGTGCAGGCGGTGGTGAACGAACTGCAGGGCGAGAAGATCGACATCATTCCGTGGTCGCCCGATATTGCGACCTTCGTCGTCAACGCGCTGGCGCCCGCCGAAGTCGCCAAGGTCGTGATCGACGAAGACCGCGAGCGCATCGAGGTCGTGGTGCCCGACACCAACAACCAGCTGTCGCTGGCGATCGGCCGCCGCGGACAGAACGTGCGGCTCGCTTCGCAGCTGACCGGCTGGGACATCGACATCCTCACCGAGCAGGAAGAATCCGAGCGCCGTCAGGCCGATTTCGAGAATTCGACGCGGGTGTTCATGGAAGCGCTGAATGTCGACGAAGTGGTCGGCCAGCTGCTGGCGTCGGAAGGTTTCACCTCGGTCGAGGAACTCGCGCTGGTCGACGTCAAGGAACTCGCCGGCATCGAGGGCTTCGACGAGGAGACCGCCAACGAACTGCAGAGCCGTGCAAAAGAATACCTGGAGCAGCTCGAGACCGAGCTGGAAAACAAACGCAAGGAACTCGGTGTGGATGACGCTTTGAAGACAGTACCCGGCGTGACCTCGAAGATGCTGGTCAAGTTCGGCGAGAACGACATCAAGTCGGTCGAGGATCTGGCCGGTTGCGCCACCGACGATCTGGTTGGCTGGACCGAGCGCAAGGAAGGCGCCGAGCCGACCAAGTTCCCCGGCATTCTCGACGCCAACGAAATCTCGCGCGACGATGCCGAGCGCATGATCATGCAGGCCCGCGTCATCGCCGGCTGGATCACCGAGGCCGATCTTGCCAAGCAGTCCGAGGCGGCGGAAGCCACCGAAGACCAGACGGCGTAAGGAGATGCCCCGCGCATGCTCGCCATGGTTGACCCCGATCTCGACAACGGACCGCGGACCGACAGGTCCGCGACGATGCGGATGTGCGCGGTCACCCGTGAGGTGCGCCCGATCGACGAACTGATCCGGTTCGTGGTCTCGCCCCAGGGCGAGGTCGTTCCGGATCTGAAGCGCAAGCTTCCCGGCCGCGGCCTGTGGGTCTTGGCATCGCGCCGGACCGTTGCGGAAGCGGTGCGGCGTAACCAATTTAGCAGGGGTTTCAAGCGCGACATCCGGGCCGCCGCGACCCTCCCCGCCGACACCGAGGCTTTGCTGGTTCGAAGCTGCACCGAGGCGCTGGCGATGGTCGCCAAGGCCGGCCAGGTCGTCTCCGGTTTCAGCAAGGTCGAGGGCGCGCTCCGGGGCGGGGAGGCCCAGGCCCTGATCCACGCTTCCGACGGGGCGGTCGACGGAATCCGCAAATTGGACGCGATCGCGCGGCAAAAGCGCGGAAATGCGGATGAATCGGCGGAATTTCCGATCGTCAATGTTCTGACGTCGGCAGAATTGGATTTGGCACTGGGGCGGTCAAATGTGATACATGCTGCCCTGCTCGCGGGCCCGGCGAGCAAGACGTTCCTGTCGCGCTGCCAGATCCTGGTCCGATACCGGATGGCCGATGACGACAAGACCGAAGGAAGCGGCCAGAAATTCTGACTAACAAGACTTGCTTTAACGACTGTGCGAATGCGCACAACGCAACAAGATTAGGACTGCTGAATGGTTGATACCAAAACGCCTGGCGACAAGACTTTGAGTGTCCCGACCAAGACCTTGACGCTCAAGCCACGCGTCGAGACGGGCACCGTACGCCAGAGCTTCAGCCATGGCCGGACCAAGCAGGTCGTGGTCGAGAAGCGCGGCAAGCGCCGCCTCGGCGGCGACGCGCCCGCCGGCGAAACCCATGCGCCCGAACCGGTCGTCGCCAAGCCGGCGCCGGTCGTCGCCAAGGCGCCAAGCCGTCCCTCCGCGCCAGCCGCGCCCCGCGCCGGCTCCGGCGTGGTGCTGCGCACGCTGACCGAGGATGAACGCTCCGCGCGCGCGAGCGCCTTGGCCGATGCCAAGGTCCGTGACATCGAGGAACGTCGTCTCGCCGAAGAAGAAGCCAAGCGCCGCGCAAGCCGCGAGGGCATCGAGCAGGCCGAGCGCGAAGCCGCCGAAGCGCGCCGCAAGGCCGAGGAAGAACGTCACCGCATCGAAGAGGAAGCCAAGCGCAAGGCGGAAAGCGAAGCCAAGAAGCGATTTGGCGAAGCCGAAGCCAAGACCGCAACGACGACCGCACCCGGCACCACCACCACCGCGCGTCCCGCGGCCCGGCCGACGGCTTCGGCCGTGCCGCCCGCGCGCGCGCCGGGCGTCGCCGCCGACGCTTCCGATGAGGATGAAGGTCCGCGCCAGATCCGCCGTGGTCCCGGCGGCGCCATGCGCCCCGCCGTGCCGCCGAAGACGACCCACAAGCCCGGACCGCAAAAGGAACGCGGCCGCCTGACGCTGGTCACTGCCCTGGACGCCGACAATGTGCGCGAGCGTTCGATCGCCTCGTTCCGACGCCGCACCCAGCGCCTGAAGGGGCATGCCTCGAACGAGCCGAAGGAAAAGATCATCCGCGAAGTGGTGATCCCGGAAGCCATCAACATCCAGGAGCTCGCCAACCGCATGTCGGAACGCGCGGTCGACGTCATCCGTCTGCTGATGAAGCAGGGCGCGATGCACAAGATCACCGACGTGATCGACGCCGACACCGCGCAGCTGATCGCCGAGGAATTGGGCCATACCGTCAAGCGCGTGGCCGCGTCCGACGTCGAAGAGGGTCTGTTCGACATCGTCGACGATTCCACCGACACCGAACCGCGTTCGCCGGTCGTGACCGTGATGGGCCATGTCGACCACGGCAAGACCTCGCTGCTCGACGCGCTCCGCCATGCCAACGTGGTTTCGGGCGAAGCCGGCGGCATCACCCAGCATATCGGCGCCTATCAGGTGACCTCGCCGGAAAGCGGCAAGAAGATCACCTTCATCGATACGCCCGGCCACGCCGCGTTCACCGCGATGCGTGCGCGCGGCGCCAAGGTCACCGATATCGTGATCCTGGTGGTGGCGGCCGATGACGGCGTCATGCCGCAGACCATCGAGGCGATCAACCACGCCAAGGCGGCGAAGGTTCCGATGATCATCGCGATCAACAAGATCGACAAGCCCGACGCCAAGCCGGAGCGCGTGCGCACCGAGCTGTTGCAGCACGAGGTTCAGGTCGAGTCGTTCGGCGGTGAAGTCGTCGACGTCGAGGTGTCAGCCAAGAACAAGACCAATCTCGACAAGCTGCTGGAAATGATCGCGCTGCAGGCCGAACTGCTCGACCTCAAGACCAACGCGGAACGTCCCGCCGAAGGCACCGTGATCGAAGCCCGGCTCGACCGCGGCCGGGGTCCGGTTGCGACCGTGCTGGTGCAGCGCGGAACCCTGCGCATCGGCGACATCATCGTGGCCGGCGCCGAAATGGGCCGCGTCCGCGCCCTTATCAACGATCAGGGCGTGAACATCGATGAGGCCGGACCTTCGGTGCCGGTCGAGGTGCTCGGCTTCAACGGCCCGCCGGAAGCCGGCGACCGCCTCGCGGTGGTCGAGAACGAAGCCCGCGCCCGCCAGGTCACGAGCTATCGCGCCCACCAGAAGCGCGAAAACGCGGCGGCCTCGATTTCCGGCATGCGCGGTTCGCTCGAACAGATGATGTCGCAGCTCAAGACGTCGGGCCGCAAGGAATTCCCGCTGATCATCAAGGCCGACGTGCAAGGTTCGCTCGAAGCCATCCTGGGATCGCTGGAAAAGCTCGGCACCGACGAAGTTGCCGCTCGGATCCTGCATGCCGGCGTCGGCGGCATCTCCGAATCCGACGTAACGCTGGCGGAAGGTTTCAACGCCGCCATCATCGGCTTCTCGGTTCGCGCCAACAAGGAAGCGGCGGCTGCGGCCAAGCGCAACGGCATCGAGATCCGCTATTACAACATCATCTACGATCTGGTCGACGACATCAAAAAGGCGATGTCCGGCCTGCTCGCGCCGACGCTGCGCGAAACCATGCTGGGCAACGCGCAGATCCTGGAAGTGTTCAACATTTCCAAGGTCGGCAAGGTCGCCGGCTGCCGTGTCACCGACGGCACCGTGGAACGCGGCGCCAATGTGCGCCTCATTCGCGACAACGTCGTTGTGCATGAAGGCAAGCTCTCGACGCTGAAGCGCTTCAAGGATGAAGTGAAGGAAGTGCAATCCGGTCAGGAATGCGGCATGGCGTTCGAGAATTACGGCGACATGCGTGTCGGCGATGTTATCGAGTGTTATCGCGTGGAGACGATCCAGCGGAGCCTGTAAGTCTGAACCTTACGGCTTCGTCGGAAGACACTGTACTAGTTCGACGGCATGCCCGGTCAAAAGCGCGAAGCTAAGTCTTCGCATTTATGTTCCGGGCATCCACGTCCCTGAGAATTCAGCAGCAAGAAAGACGTCGATGGCCGGGAACAGCCCGGCCATCACCAATTATTTTCGAGAGACGGCCATGCCCCGCCACCACAGCAAGAGTTCCGCCCCCGGCGGCTCGCAACGCCAATTGCGCGTCGGCGAAACCGTGCGCCATGCGGTCGCCGATATTCTGTCGCAAGGTAGCGTGCATGACCCCGATCTTGAGGGTCACATCATCACGGTTCCGGAGGTGCGCATGTCACCGGACCTGAAGCTTGCAACCGTCTATGTGATGCCGCTCGGCGGACGCGACACCGATGTCGTGCTCGCAGCGCTCGCGCGCAACAAGAAATTCCTGCGCGGCGAGATCGCGCACCGCGTTAACTTAAAGTTTGCGCCTGATCTTCGCTTTCGCGTCGACGAACGATTCGATGAGGCGGAACGGATCGAGAAATTACTGAGAACACCTGCGGTGCAGAGAGACCTCGCACCCGATTCGGACGACAAGTGATGATTGTGACCACCGCCAACAGCGTGATCGATTCGCAAAATGCCGAATCGCATGACGCCGAAAAAAATATTTTTACCGAAGCCCGCAACGACGGCAACAGCCGCGTTGGCGAAGAGGCACGTCGCGGCAATAACGATCCGCGTCAGAAGCATCAGGGCAAGCAACGCCAGAACAATCAGCCGCGCCGCGACAAGCGCGACGTCCATGGCTGGGTGATCCTCGACAAGCCGATCGGCATGACCTCGACACACGCGGTGGCGGTGCTCAAGCGCCTGTTCCAGGCCAAGCGTGCCGGCCATGCCGGTACCCTCGACCCGCTGGCCTCCGGCGGCTTGCCGATCGCGCTCGGCGAAGCCACCAAGACGGTCCCGTTCGTGATGGACGGCCGCAAGCGCTACCGCTTCACCGTGAGCTGGGGCGAGGAACGCGACACCGACGACACCGAGGGCCGGGCGACCAGGACCAGCGATCTCAGGCCTTCTGCCGATTCCATCCGGGCGCTGCTGCCTCAATTCACCGGCCTGATCGAGCAGATCCCGCCGCAATATTCCGCGATCAAGGTCCAGGGCGAGCGGGCCTATGATCTGGCCAGAGACGGCGAAACCGTCGAACTGAAGCCGCGGCCGGTCGAGATTCACGAATTAACCCTTGTAGAACATGGAGATAACGGCCAATCCGTGTTCGAGGCCGAGTGCGGCAAGGGAACCTATGTCCGGGCGCTGGCCCGCGATATCGGCCGGATTCTAGGCTGTTTCGGCCATATCAGCGCCTTGCGGCGGACCCTGGTCGGTCCATTCCGCGAAGCGGACATGATTCCGCTGGAACAGTTGGAGGCTTTGTGTAATAGAGCCGCGTCGGGCGAGGGCAGCCTCGCCGACGCGCTTTTGCCCGTTGAGACCGCGCTGGACGACATCCCGGCACTGGCCGTCACACGGGCTGATGCGGCAAGGCTCCACCGGGGCCAGGCCGTTTTGTTGCGCGGACGGGATGCGCCCAATTGTAGCGGCACAGTCTATGTCACGGTGGCAGGCCGGCTTCTGGCCCTCGCCGAAATTGGCAATGGCGAACTCATCCCCAAGCGTGTGTTCAACCTGACCGGACTGACTGCCAGTTCCGGTCGTAACGATGAGAAAGTTTGACGATGTCGATTACCGCCGAACGCAAAGCGGAAGTCATCAAGACGAATGCCAACAAGGCCGGCGACACCGGCTCGCCGGAGGTTCAGGTTGCGATCCTGTCGGAACGCATCAACAACCTCACCGGGCACTTCAAATCCCACGTGAAGGACAATCATTCGCGCCGGGGTCTTTTGAAGATGGTCGCCACGCGCCGTTCCCTGCTTGATTATATCAAGCGGAAGGACGAGGCGCGCTACAAGGCGCTGCTCGAAAAGCACAACATTCGTCGTTGATATCGAGAGTACGCGCGCGCCTGTTGCGCGCGTTTTCGTATGGTCTTCCGGAAGAAACCCGGACTCCGGATTTTCGGAGACGATCATGCGCAAGGGCATGATGAAACGCATGTCCAATAGACGTCCAGCAGCAATCCGGCCGCTGGGCAGGGCAAGGTGCCCAGACTACCGAGAGGATGGACGCCATCCGAAATATAGAGACCATGGCAGGATCGCCGGATGCTGATCAATTGTTGCGATCAGTGTCTCGCAATCTTGCGCATGGTCTTTGTGTTTCAGGCGTCCCTGCTTTCGCGAAACCATGAAAGAAATCGAAATGTTCAATACGCATTCAGTCGAGATCGACTGGGGTGGACGTCCCCTCAAGCTTGAAACCGGAAAGATCGCCCGTCAGGCCGACGGCGCCGTGCTCGCGACTTATGGCGAGACCGTCGTGCTCGCCACCGTGGTTGCCGCCAAGGCGCCGCGCGAAGGCGTCGACTTCCTGCCGCTGACCGTCGACTACCAGGAAAAGACCTACGCCGCGGGCCGCATTCCCGGCGGCTACTTCAAGCGCGAGGGCCGGCCGACCGAAAAGGAGACGCTGGTCTCCCGCCTGATCGACCGTCCGATCCGTCCGCTGTTCGTCGACGGCTGGCGCAACGAAACCCAGGTCATCGTCACCGTGCTGTCGCATGACATGGAGAATGATCCCGACATTCTGGCGTTGGTAGCAGCCTCCGCGGCGCTGACGATCTCGGGCGCGCCGTTCAAGGGCCCGATCGGTGCGGCCCGCGTCGGCTTTGCCAACGACGAATATGTGCTCAACCCGACGCTCGACGAAATGCTCGAGACCCAGCTCGATCTGGTTGTCGCCGGCACCGCCGACGCCGTGCTGATGGTGGAATCGGAAGCCAAGGAACTCAACGAAGACATCATGCTCGGTGCGGTGATGTTCGGACACCGGCACTTCCAGCCGGTGATCAAGGCGATCATCGAACTCGCCGAGAAGGCCGCCAAGGAGCCGCGCGAAGTCAAGATCGTCGACGAGAGCGCGCTCGAAAAGGAAATGCTCGGCCTGATCGAGCAGGAGCTGCGCTCGGCCTATGCGATTCCGATCAAGCAGGACCGCTACGCCGCCGTCGGCAAGGCCAAGGAAAAGGTGATGGCTCACTACTTCCCGGAAGGGCAGGAGCCGCAATACGACAAGCTGCGCATCGCCGGCGTGTTCAAGGAACTCGAATCCAAGATCGTTCGCTGGAACATCCTCGACACCGGCAAGCGCATCGACGGCCGCGATTCCAAGACCGTCCGCAGCATCATCGCCGAAGTCGGCGTGCTGCCGCGCGCCCACGGTTCGGCGCTGTTCACCCGCGGTGAAACCCAGGCGATGGTGGTGACCACGCTCGGCACCGGCGAGGACGAGCAGTACATCGACTCGCTGTCAGGAACCTACAAGGAGCAGTTCCTGCTGCACTACAACTTCCCTCCCTACTCGGTCGGTGAAACCGGTCGCCTCGGCGGCACCAAGCGCCGCGAAATCGGCCACGGCAAGCTCGCCTGGCGCGCGATCCATCCGGTCCTGCCGCCGCACCACGAATTCCCCTACACGGTGCGCGTGGTTTCCGAGATCACCGAATCCAACGGATCGTCGTCGATGGCGTCGGTCTGCGGCGCTTCGCTGGCGCTGATGGATGCGGGCGTTCCCCTGAAGCGGCCGACCGCGGGTATCGCGATGGGCCTGATCCTGGAAGGTTCGCGCTTTGCCGTTCTGTCCGACATTCTCGGTGACGAGGATCATCTCGGCGACATGGACTTCAAGGTGGCCGGCACCGACCAGGGCATCACCTCGCTGCAGATGGACATCAAGATCGAGGGCATCACCGAGGAGATCATGAAGGTCGCACTCGGCCAGGCCAAGGATGGGCGTATCCACATCCTCGGCGAAATGTCGAAGGCGCTCACCAATGCCCGCGCCGAGCTCGGCGAATACGCGCCGCGCATCGAGACCTTCAAGATCCCGACCGACAAGATCCGTGAAGTGATCGGCACCGGCGGCAAGGTGATCCGCGAGATCGTCGAGAAGACCGGCGCCAAGGTCAACATCGAGGACGACGGCACCGTGAAGGTCGCTTCCAACGACGGCGAAGCCATGAAGGCCGCGATCAAGTGGATCAAGTCGATCGCCTCCGATCCGGAGATCGGCCAGATCTACGAAGGCACCGTGGTCAAGGTGATGGAGTTCGGCGCGTTCGTGAACTTCTTCGGCGCCAAGGACGGCCTCGTCCACATCAGCCAGCTCGCTTCGGCGCGGGTGCAGAAGACCTCCGACGTCGTCAAGGAAGGCGACAAGGTCAAGGTCAAGCTGCTCGGCTTCGACGATCGCGGCAAGACGCGGCTGTCGATGAAGGTGGTCGATCAGGCGACCGGCGAGGACCTCGAAGCCAAGCAGAAGGCGGCGGAAGCCTCGGCGCCTCGCGAAGCGGCCGGCGAGTAAGCGCTTCGCCATCGAAAATCAGGAAGGGCGGCTGCAAAGCCGCCCTTTTTATTTGCCGCAGATGTGATCGTGCGCTCTTACGCCGCAGCGCCGAACCCATTTAAAATGGAAACCGGAATGGGGCTGACTTCGCAGCTGGAAGCTGGACCCGTTACAATCGTCCGAATCGAGCAAGCAGGCTCGTCACGCAGGGAGAGACTTATGTCCGCACTTTCGCGCCGTCATTTTTTCAGCGCCGCCGCCGGCCTCGTAGCCGTCGCGGCGGCACCGCGTGTCGTCTTTGCCCAGGCCGCCGCACCGGCACCTGCGGCTGCCCCGGCCGCGGCAGGTCCGTTCACGCTGCCGCCGCTCCCTTACGCCTTCAACGCGCTTGAGCCGCATATCGATGCCAAGACCATGGAAATCCACCATGGCCGGCACCATGCCGCTTACGTCAACAACCTGAACACCCTCGCCAAGACCAATGCGCAGCTCGGCACCAGCAAGGTGACGGATATTCTCGGCAATTTGAACGCCCTGAACGACGACATCAAATTCGGCGTGCGCAACAATCTCGGCGGCCATGCCAACCACACCATGTTCTGGGAAATCATGGCGCCGGGCGGCGGCAAGCCGGAAGGCGAGGTGCTGGCCGCGATCGACAAGGACCTCGGCGGCATGGAAAAATTCCAGAACGACTTCAACGCCGCCGGCGGACGCCAGTTCGGCTCCGGCTGGGTGTTCGTGACCGTTGCCAAGGACGGCAAGCTTGCGATCGAAACCCGCCCGAACCAGGACAGTCCGATCATGGACGGCAAGCGCGCGCTGCTCGGCAACGACGTCTGGGAGCACGCCTATTATCTCAACTACCAGAACCGTCGCGCCGATTATCTCAAGGCGTGGTGGAACACGGTGAACTGGGCCAAGATCGCCGAGCGCTATGCCGCGGCGAAGGCCGGTACCCTCGGCGTTTGATCGCGCGCTTCGTTCCGAAAGCGAAAGGGCGGCTCTTGAGCCGCCCTTTTTTGTCAGTGCTGCGTTCGTGCAGTGCTCGGATGATCAGAACCGATCGAGGTTCATCACCTTGGTCCAGGCAGCCGCAAAGTCCTTGGCGAACTTCTCCTTGGAGTCCGCGCACGCATAGACCTCGGCGAAGGCCCGAAGCTGCGAATGCGAACCGAAGATCAGGTCGACGCGGGTGGCGGTCCACTTGACCGCCTTGGTCTTGCGGTCGCGGCCCTCGTACAGATTTTCGCTCGACGGCTGCCACTCCGTGCTCATGCTGAGCAGATTGACGAAGAAATCGTTCGTCAATGTCCCCACCTTGCTGGTGAAAACGCCATGCTTGGAGCCCCCGGCATTCGCGCCGAGGACGCGCAGGCCGCCGACCAGCGCCGTCATCTCGGGCCCCGTCAGCCGCAGCAATTGCGCACGGTCAATCAGCGCTTCCTCGAACTCCATGAACTGATGCCGCTTGGTGTTGACATAATTGCGGAAGCCGTCGGCACGCGGTTCGAGCGGAGCAAAGGAAGCGACGTCGGTTTGATCCTGCGACGCGTCCATGCGCCCCGGCGTGAAAGGCACCGTGACGTCGACGCCGGCGTCCTTGGCGGCTTTTTCAACCGCAGCCGAGCCGCCGAGAACGATCAGGTCGGCAAGCGAAACCTTCTTGCCGAATTCCTTCTGGATCGCCTCCAGCTTCTGCAGCACCGTGTTCAGCTCGGCCGGCTGGTTGACCTCCCAGTCCTTCTGGGGGCTGAGACGAATGCGCGCGCCATTGGCGCCGCCGCGCTTGTCGGAGCCGCGGAACGTCGATGCCGACGCCCATGCGGTCGAAACCAGCTGCGACACCGACAGGCCCGAGCTGAGAATCTTGGTCTTCAGCGTGGCGATATCAGCATCGCCGATCAGCGGATGATCCACCGCCGGGATCGGGTCCTGCCAGATCAGCGTTTCCTTCGGCACCAGCGGGCCGAGATAGCGCGCGACCGGGCCCATGTCACGGTGCGTGAGCTTGAACCAGGCACGCGCGAACGCATCCGCGAACTGGTCCGGGTTTTCGTGGAAGCGCCGTGAGATCTTCTCGTAAGCCGGGTCGAAGCGCAGCGACAGGTCGGTGGTCAGCATGGTCGGCACATGCTTCTTCGATGCGTCGTAGGCGTCCGGAATCGTGGCTTCGGCGCCTTTCGCCTTCCACTGCTTGGCGCCGGCCGGGCTCTTGGTCAGTTCCCATTCGTTCTCGAACAGGTTCTTGAAGAAGAGATTGCTCCACTTCGTCGGCGTCTGCGTCCAGGTGACTTCCGGACCGCCGGTGATGGTGTCGGCGCCGATGCCGGTGCCGTGCTTGCTCTTCCACCCCAAACCCTGATCCTCGAGCGCGCCGCTTTCCGGGTCGGAGCCCACCAGCGACGGATCGCCGGCGCCGTGGGTCTTGCCGAAGGAGTGGCCGCCGGCAATCAGGGCTACGGTTTCTTCGTCGTTCATGGCCATGCGGAAGAAGGTTTCGCGGATATCTTTCGCCGCCGCGAGCGGATCCGGGTTGCCGTTAGGGCCTTCCGGATTGACGTAGATGAGACCCATCTGCACGGCGCCGAGCGGCTCGGAGAGTTCGCGTTCGCCGCTGTAGCGTTCGTCGCCCAGCCAGGTGCCCTCAGGGCCCCAGAACAGCTCCTCCGGCTCCCAGACATCGGCGCGGCCGCCTGCGAAGCCGAACGTCTTGAAGCCCATCGATTCGAGCGCGACGTTGCCGGCGAGAACCATCAGGTCGGCCCACGAGATCTTGCGGCCGTATTTCTGCTTGATCGGCCACAGCAGCCGGCGCGCCTTGTCGAGGTTGGCGTTGTCAGGCCAGCTGTTCAGCGGCGCGAAGCGCTGCTGACCGGCCCCGGCGCCGCCGCGGCCGTCCGTGATGCGGTAGGTGCCGGCGCTGTGCCACGCCAGGCGGATCATCAGACCGCCATAGTGACCGAAATCGGCCGGCCACCATTCCTGCGATTCCGTCATCAAAGCGGTCAGGTCCTTGACCACGGCATTGAGGTCGAGGGTCTTGAATTCCTTGGCGTAATCGAACGCCTCGCCCATCGGATCGGACAGAGCCGAATTGCGGTGGAGCAACGAAACGTCCAGCGCGTCCGGCCACCAATCGCGGTTCGAGTGTCCGCGTTTTCCGCCCGAGAACGGGCATTTTGTTTTGTCGTCCATGATTGCCTCCTAAGGGCCGCTTCCTGAAGATTGGAAGCACTCTAAGAGCCGCTTTCCATCAGTGGAAGTTGATTTTAATGATCGAACCGATAAGATATTCTGATGATCCAGATGACGCTGAGGCAGCTTCGTTATTTTGATGCGCTGGCCCGTCACGGCCATTTCGGGCGCGCGGCGGAAGCCTGTTCGATCTCGCAACCGGCGCTGTCGATGCAAATCAAGGAAATGGAGCAAGCGCTCGGCGGCGCGCTGCTGGAACGAAGCGCGCGACAGATCACGCTGACGAAATTCGGCGAGGAGATCGTCCAGCGTGTCCGCGAAATCCTGCGCTCGGTCGATGAACTCGGCGATTTCGCGCGCGCGGCACAGGACCGGCTTGCCGGCCGGCTGCGCATCGGCATGATCCCAACCATCGCGCCCTATCTGTTGCCGAAAGTGATCGAGAACCTCGCGCGCATGCATCCGGAACTCGACATCCACGTGCGCGAGACGCTGACGCCGAAGCTGATCAAGGAAGTGACCGAAGGCCGGCTCGATACGGCGATCGTGGCATTGCCGGTATCGGAGCCGTCGCTGACCGAGGTCGCCTGCTTTTCCGAGAACTTCCTCTTGGTGCGGCCGGGCGAGGACGAGGGCACGCCGGTGCCGAGCCACGAGACGCTGCGGGAGATGCGGCTGTTGCTGCTCGAAGAGGGACATTGTTTCCGCGACCAGGCGCTGTCGTTCTGCAACATGCAGTCGCCGCCGCGCGAGGTGCTGGATGCAAGCTCGCTGTCCACGCTCGTGCAGATGGTCGGCGCCGGCATCGGCGTCACCCTGATTCCGGAAATGGCGGTCACGGTGGAAACCCGCTCGGCACAGGTCTCGGTCGCGCGGTTCTCTAATCCGCAACCGTCGCGGACCATCGGCATGGTGTGGCGCAAGACAAGCCCGCTGGCCGCACAGCTCCAGCAAATCTCGGAAGTGGTGTGCCTCGCCGCCGACGCCCTGCGCGAACAGCGCAAGGCGAAACCCCGGCCGCGAACATCGCGGGCGCGATAACGAAGGCCTCACAGCCGCGCCTTATTTCTTGCTAGCCAAATATTTGCCAGCCATGCCTCCTGGTGCCCAACTACCCCAAAGACAATTGAGCAGGGTGGCAGCTGGCTCTCCGCGATTCGCTCGGGATCGCCGGCCAGTCGACCGCACGAAATAAAGTTGACCAATATATCGCTTGACGTTGAACCGTTCGTCCTAGGCGTAGTGCGTTGCCAATTCGCGTCAGACGCGCAATGAAGGTGGCATTGTCCGCCTCCGCCGATGAAAGGTTCCGCCATGATGCAGCTTTATTGGTCGCCCCGCTCGCGTTCGTTTTCCTCGCTGTGGCTGTTCGAAGAAACCGGGCAACCCTATGAACGCGTGCTGACGGACATCTCGACCGGCGCACAGCGTAAGCTCGAATACCTGGCGATCAATCCGATGGGCAAGGTGCCGGCGCTCCGGGATGGCGAGGCCACGCTTGCCGAAGCCGCCGCGATCGCGGCCTATGTCGCCGAGCGCTATCCGGAAGCGAAGCTGGCGCCGCCGCTCGGAGATCCGCTGCGCGCAAAGTATCTCTACTGGCTGTTCTTCAGCCCCGGTTGTATCGAACCTGCGATCGTGCAGCTCGCGACCAAGATCGAAATGAATCCGGTCGCGGCCGGCTGGGGCGATTCGCAACGCGTGATCGACGTGCTCGACAATGCGCTGGAGAAAGGTCCATGGATCCTCGGCGACAATTTTTCCGCAGCCGACATCATCATTGGCTCCGGGCTGAATTTCGCCGTGCGGCTGTTCAAGATGGTGCCGTCACGGCCGTCGTTCGACGCCTATATCGATCGATGCGCGGCCCGCCCGGCATTTCAGCGCGCAGAGAAAATCGCGGCTGGATAGGCCCAACTGTCGTCACCCGCGAAAGCGGGCGACCCAGTATTCCAGAGATATCAGTAATTGAATCGAGAAGCCGCGGCGTACTGGATGACCCGCTTTCGCGGGGCATGACAATCACGCATCCATGCGCTTGAACACCAGCGTGGCGTTGGTGCCGCCGAAACCGAACGAGTTCGACAGCACGGTGCCGAGCTTGGCGTTGTCGATGCGCTTGCGCACGATCGGCATGTCGGCAAACACCGGGTCGAGCTCGGTGATGTTGGCGCTCTCGCAGACAAAACCGTTGTTCATCATCAGCAGCGAATAGATCGCTTCCTGAACGCCGGTGGCGCCGAGCGAATGGCCGGTCAGCGCCTTGGTCGCCGAGATCGGCGGGCATTTTTCGCCGGTGCCGAACACCTTGCGGATCGCCTCGATCTCGGGCGGATCGCCGGCGGGCGTCGAGGTGGCGTGCGGATTGATATAGTCGATCGGCGTCTTCACGGTCTCCATCGCCATCCGCATGCAGCGCTCGGCGCCTTCGCCCGAGGGCGCCACCATGTCGTAGCCGTCAGACGTCGCGCCATAGCCAACCACTTCGGCGTAGATGCGCGCGCCGCGCGCCTTGGCGTGTTCGAGCTCTTCCAGCACCACCACGCCGGCGCCGCCCGCAATGACGAAGCCGTCGCGGCTGACGTCATAGGGACGCGACGCGGTGGCGGGCGTGGCGTTGTATTTCGAGGACATCGCGCCCATGGCGTCGAACAGCACCGACAGCGACCAGTCGAGTTCCTCGCAGCCGCCGGCGAAGATCACATCCTGCTTGCCGATCTGGATCGTCTCATAGGCATTGCCGATGCAATGGTTGGAGGTCGCGCAGGCCGACGAGATCGAATAGTTCACGCCCTTGATCTTGAACCAGGTCGCCAGCGTGGCTGAGGCGGTCGACGACATCGCCTTCGGCACCGCGAACGGCCCCACGCGTTTGGGCCCTTTGGTCCGGGTGATATCGGCCGCTTCGACGATGGTGCGCGCGGACGGGCCGCCGGAGCCCATGATGATGCCGGTACGGACGTCGGAAACTTCGGTCGGGCTGAGACCGGCATCCTGGATCGCCTGCTCCATCGCGATGTGATTCCACGCCGCGCCCTCGCCGAGGAAGCGCATCGCGCGCCGGTCGATGACATCGGCGGGATTGAGGGACGGAGCGCCCTGCACCTGCGATCGGAAGCCGAGCTCGGCGTATTTTTCCGAGCGCGTGATCCCGGATTTCGCCTCATGAAGGCTCGCAAGCACTTCCTGGGTGTTATTTCCGATGGATGAGACGATGCCCATCCCCGTGATGACAACCCGCCTCATGATCGCCTCGTCCTGTCGTTTGCGTTTTGTGTGATAGCCGCCATCAAACCGAATGCCGCCTCATTGGAGAGCGGGTAACTTACGCTCCCGGCAATGCGGCACCCTGCTTTAACAGCCCCACCCTCAGATCCTTCGCGCGATAGATAATCTCGCCGTCGGCCGAAAGCCAGCCGTCGGCGATACCCAGCCAGAGCTTTAAACGCATCACACGCTTGATATCGACGTTGTACACAATCTTGCGGACGTTCGGCATCACTTGACCGGAGAACTTCAGTTCGCCGAGGCCCAACGCCCGGCCGCGGCCCTCGCCGCCAGTCCAGCCGAGATAAAAGCCGACCATCTGCCACAGCGCGTCGAGGCCGAGACAGCCCGGCATCACCGGATCGCCTTTGAAATGGCAGCCGAAGAACCAGAGATCCGGGTTCACGTCGAGTTCGGCGCGAACGATGCCCTTGCCGTATTCCCCGCCGGTTTCGGAAATTTCGGTGATGCGATCGAACATCAGCATCGGCGGCAGCGGCAATTGCGCATTTCCCGGGCCGAATAGTTCGCCACGGCCGCACGCCAGCAAATCCTCGTATTCGTAACCGCCGCGGCGATCCAGCATCGTTTCAGCCTCTCTCAGATGTCCCGATGAGCGCTTTCGAGCGAACCGGACCGGTTTCCCGCGGAAGACTGTCTGTTCCCGCAAATTGGCGCTACTTAGGGTGCCACCGGCAAATGTCCCTGCCGAATATGCATATGTGGTCCGCGCGCTCTGTAACATAGGCATTGGCGGGCGGCAAAGCACTGGATACGGGCTAAAAACACCATATCCCATCGTGGGTTCCGCCTTAACCTTGGGATCGTTCTAGTTGCGAAAAACTTGCATCTAAAGGATTTCCTTTTATATTGGGCAAGAATATTGCCCAAGTTTGTCAGCGTGGTACCGAAGTGGAAATGAACGACCAGGTCTCGACTGTGAACGACGACGCCGCTGACTTAGCTGCGATGGATCCGGCCGCCCGTGCCGCCGGACATCAACCGGCGTTGACCGGCTGTCCCTGGCATGACGTCAATGAAATGCTGCAAGCTGCCGGCCTGCGGCCGACCCGCCAGCGCATGGCGCTCGGCTGGCTGCTGTTCGGCAAGGGCGCGCGGCATCTGACCGCTGAAATGCTGTACGAGGAAGCGACGCTGGCCAAGGTGCCGGTCTCGCTCGCCACCGTCTACAACACGCTCAACCAGCTCACCGATGCCGGCCTGCTGCGCCAGGTCAGCGTTGACGGCACCAAGACCTATTTCGACACCAACGTGACGGCGCATCACCACTTCTATCTCGAGAACAATCACGAGCTGGTCGACATTCCCGATCCGCATCTGGTGCTGTCGCGGATGCCCGACGTGCCCGAAGGCTACGAGATCGCCCGCGTCGACATGGTCGTGCGGCTGCGCAAGAAGCGCTAACTGTCGTCCCGGCGAAGGCCGGGACCCATAACCACAAATGTTTGTTGTTGAGGGAAGGCGTCTGGTTGAGTGCTTTATCGAGGGGCCGCGGCGTATGGGTCCCGGCCTTCGCCGGGACGACATAAGAGTTTATTGCTCGACGCCTTAACTCAATCCACCTTCTCGTCGGCGTAGACGCCCCACAGCCGCTGCTGTTCGATCCAGCCGTCAAATCCGTTGCCGATCACGCGGCACCAGCCGGCGGCGCATTTCTTGACTTGGGCGACGACGCCGGCCTGCAGGCGCGCGGCGACCGCGCTGGACGGATCGGCGCGATCGTAGAGTGGCGCGAGTTCGTCCTTGGTCTTCATGGTGACGACGGCGGTGCGGCGGCCCGACAGCAGGGAGTGATAGACCCAGCCCTCGGCGCCTTCGGAATCGCGCACCCGGCGCCAGTTCTCGAATTCAGCGGTTATTTCGACCGGCAGGCCGGAGCGGGTGTAGACCCAGGCGACGTCATTGTCCTTGGTCGGACCGGCTCTGACATTCACATGATCGGATTTGAGGCTGACATAACGCGGCAGCGGGAGGCCGCTGGTGGTAGAGCCCGCTTCCTTGGCTGAAAAACCTGTGCTGACCGACGCACCCAGCATGCACCCTGCCAGCACTGCCATCGAACAGAAACGCCCCAACGCCATCAACTCGTCTCCTCCCGAAAACCTCAACTCGAATTCTTCGAGTTGAAACAATCCACTCAACGCCCGAAACCCAAGACCCTTAAGCCCAAGACCCTTAGACTTGAGTCCCCCATTGCCCGCCTTGGTCGCAACTCGGATTGTCGTTCCCGAGGGGTTCTTGTCTTGGCCCGGCCTTCTGCTAGAGAGGACGGAACGCTTGAGAACCAGAACGGCCGAATTTCCCTGATTACCTTGACCCTTCCCTTGGCAACCCCGAGGTAAGGATCGGGGAACCCAGGGGAGCGCTAAGGAAACCCAAGGAAACGACCAGGTAGCCGTTCGAACCGCGCAGCGAGTGCAGTGTCGAACAACCAGGTTAATGAGGCCTCAACGGCGAAGCTTCTGACTCGTCAAAGGTTGGGCGAGCCATTGCCTCATGAGAGCAGGACATGTCGGTTAAGAAAAAGCCTCTCGTCGTCGTCACCCGCAAACTCCCGGACTCGATCGAGACCCGGATGCGCGAACTGTTTGACGCGCGGTTAAATCTCGACGATACGCCGATGACGCCGGAACAGATCGCCGAGGCGGTCCGTACCGCCGACGTGCTGGTGCCGACCGTGACCGACCTGGTCAACGAGGAAATCCTCAAGCAGCCCGACTGCAAGCTGCGGATGATCGCCAATTTCGGCAATGGCGTCGACAATATCGACGTCACGGCGGCGCATGCGCGCGGCATCACCGTGACCAACACGCCGAAGGTTTTGACCGAAGACACCGCCGACATGACCATGGCACTGATTCTCGCGGTGCCGCGGCGGCTGATCGAGGGCGCCTCTATCCTCACCGACGGCAAGAACTGGCCGGGCTGGTCGCCGACCTGGATGCTCGGTCATCGCATCGGCGGCAAACGCCTCGGCATCATCGGCATGGGCCGCATCGGCCAGGCAGTGGCGCGCCGGGCGCGCGCCTTCGGCCTGCAGATCCACTATCACAACCGCCGCCCCGTCGCGCCCATGATCGCCGACGAATTGGGCGCGACCTATTGGGAAAGCCTCGACCAGATGCTGGCGCGGATGGACATCATCTCGGTGAACTGTCCGCACACCCCGGCGACATTCCACCTGCTGTCGGCGCGGCGCTTAAAACTGATCCGGAAAGAGGCCTATATCGTCAACACCGCGCGCGGCGAGGTGATCGACGAGGATACGCTGATCAAGCTGATCGAAGGTGGCGAGATCGGCGGCGCCGCCCTCGACGTCTATGAGCATGAGCCCGCCGTCAATCCAAAACTGGTTCGGCTGGCCAGGGCCGGCAAGGTCACGCTGCTGCCGCACATGGGCTCGGCCACGATCGAGGGCCGCGTCGAGATGGGCGAGAAGGTGATCATCAATATCAGGACCTTCCTCGACAACCACAAGCCGCCGGACCGCGTGCTGCCCAGCATGCTGTGAACCAACACAGCGAGGATGATGTGAGGGAAGCCCACGCATCCCTGCTGAACCGTCTCGCCGCCACCATCGTCGCACGGCATCCCACGCGGATTATCCGCGTCGCGATCGATGGTGTCGATGGCGCGGGCAAGACCACGCTGGCGGATGTGCTGGCGCCGCTCGTGGCAGCACAAAGCCGCCCGACGATCCGCGCCTCCGTCGACGATTTCCATCATCCCCGCGCCGTCCGTTATGCGCGGGGGCGGTACTCGCCGGATGGCTTTTATCTCGACTCATACGACTACGATTCATTTCGGACGTTGTTGCTCGATCCCTTGAGCCCCGGCGGCTCCGGTCGATACGTCGCAAGGCGTTTTGATCTCGACAACGACCGGCCGTTCGAGCCGGTCACGCAGCAAGCGTCGCCAACCGCCGCGCTGATCGTTGACGGCATCTTCCTGCACCGCCCCGAGCTTCGGGCCTATTGGGATCTCTCGATATTTCTGAAGGTCGACTTCAATGTTTCCGTGCCGCGCGGCGCGCAGCGCGGTGCGGATTTTGGCGCGTCCGATCCGGCTTCGCCGTCTAGCCAGCGCTATGTCGGCGGCCAGCAGCGATATCTGAGCGAGTGCGACCCGGAACAACGCGCCGCGATCGTAATCGGCTACAACGACCTGCGCGAGCCGCAGATATTGAAGTGGCCACCGGCTTAGCCCGTCGCCTGCTCGCCCGGACACGCCGTTTCAGCCTGTCACTTGGGGAACAGCGCTGTGGTCCGGTCTCAGGCATTCTCCAAATCACAGGAAACGAACGCGGTTGTCGCGCTCACCTGCCAAATGGAGAACTGCCATGAATACCCAGAATGCTCAGATCGATGTGCTTTCCGACGAAGAACTCACCGCCGTCTCGGGTGGCAAGGACCGGGTTCAAGTGACCAAGGAGCAGTATGAACAGATCCTCGAGGTCAAGTTCATGTTCGCCAGCCTGAAGAAGTAAGTCCGTAAGTCCGAATGCACTGAGCGGATTACCAAGACGCAGTCCTCCGCCTTGGAAAATACGAGTACGGCGGATCAGGCCTCATGGCCGGTCCGCCGGACTTGTAAAATACGTGACTCCCTCGCGCGGAAGCTACGCCGTCTTTTCTTTACGTCTCTCGCGCTTGCGCCATTCCCCGACAAACGAGACGAACGCGCCTAGCGCCGGCGGCGGCTGGCGGCGGCTCGGGTAGTACAGAAACGGTCCGGGAAACGGCGCGCACCAGTCGTCGAGCACGCTGACCAGCGCACCAGATTTGATGCCAAAGCGTACATAACCTTCAAACGTCAACCAGAAGCCGATCCCATCATGGACGGCGCGCAGCGCGAGGCCGAGATAGGTCGCGATCAGTTTTGCTGGCGGCGAAACCACCACGACACGCCCCGCCTTCTCGAATTCCCAATCCAGCATGGCGCCGCTGCCGAAGCGGGTGCGTATGCAGGCGTGATCGAGCAGGTCCTTTGGCTGCATCGGCTTGCCGTGCCGCGCCACATATTCCTTCGACGCCACCACCGCGTAGCGTTGCGGCGCCCCGAGCGAAACCGCAATCATGTCCTGCGCCAGATGCTCGCCGTAGCGCACGCCGGCGTCGAAACCGCCGGCGACGATATCGACGAATGCACTCTCGCCAACGATCTCCAGTTCAACTTGCGGATATTTTGCGAGGAACGGCGCGACCATCGGCGCCAGCACCAGATCGATCGCCGGCGGCGGCGCATTGATCCGCAAGCGCCCCGACGGCACGCCGCGCAGACCGCGCACCTGATCCAGCGCGTCGCCGACATCCGACATCGCCGGCCCGACCCGGGCCAGCAGCAGCTCGCCGGCTTCGGTTAGCGCAACACTGCGGGTGGTGCGGTTCATCAGGCGGACGCCAAGCCGCTCCTCCATGTCGCGTAGCCGCTGGCTGAGACTCGAGACGGAGACGCGCTGCTCGATCGCAGCGCGCCGGAAATTCCTGGTGCGCGCCACGGCGACGAACGCATCGAGATCGCGGAGGTCAAAATCCTGCATTGTTCGGTATACTGAACAAGCTATTAAGTATTGTCCAGCTTATCGCTGTAATCGCGATCGGCCATACCAGCCTCGTCAACCCGGCGCGGGAATCCCCGCCGCCAATACGAGGAGCACCACCATGGAACACCGCAAACTCGGCAAAACCGGCCCCGACGTCGCCACCATCGGACTCGGCTGCATGGGCATGTCGGACTTTTATGGTCCGGCCGACAGGGGCGAGAGCATCGCGACCATCCACGCCGCGCTCGACGCCGGCATCACCCTGATCGACACCGGTGATTTCTATGGCATGGGCCACAATGAAATGCTGATCCGCGAAGCGCTCGCCGGCCGCAACCGCGACGATGTGCAGATCAGCGTCAAGTTCGGCGCGCTACGCGATCCGGCGCGTGGCTTCATCGGCATCGACTGCCGCCCCGCAGCGGTGAAGAATTTCATCGCCTATTCGCTGCAGCGGCTCGGCGTCGATCACATCGACATCTACCGGCCGGCGCGGCTCGATCCGGCGGTGCCGATCGAAGACACGATCGGCGCGATCGCCGACATGATCAAGGCCGGCTATGTCAGGCATATCGGCCTGTCCGAGGTCGGCTCCGACACCATCCGCCGCGCCCATGCCGTGTATCCGATCGCCGATCTGCAGATCGAATATTCGCTGATCTCGCGCGGCATCGAGGCCGACATCCTGCCGACCTGCCGCGAACTCGGTATCGGCATCACGGCTTATGGCGTGCTGTCGCGCGGCCTGATCAGCGGACACTGGTCGAAAGATAAGTCCGGCGCGCAGGACTTCCGGCAGATGACCCCACGCTTCCAGGGCGCCAATCTCGACGCCAATCTGGCGTTGGTCGAGCCGCTGCGCGCGGTCGCCGCCGAACTCGGCGTATCGGTGGCGCAGGTCGCGATTTCCTGGGTCGCGGCGCAAGGCAATGACATCGTGCCGCTGGTCGGCGCCCGCCGCCGCGACCGCCTGACGGAGGCGCTCGGCGCGCTCGATGTGAGGCTTTCCGCGGCGCATCTGGACAAGCTCGCGAAGGCATTCCCGCCGGATGCAGCCGCCGGCACGCGTTATGCGGCGGAGCAAATGGCGCATCTGGACAGCGAGAAGAAGCGGGCCTGAACGCAACCGCACGAGTTCCTCGCGCCCCCACTCGCCGGCGCGCGAGGGTTCCGTGAGCAAAATCACGGTAACTCATCCAACCTGTCCCTAGCCTCCTGTAGCAGCCGAAGCGGATGGCCCCTTCGTCTCGCGACAGGAGAAGACAGATGAAGAAGTCCGACATTAACGCAGTCGAGCCTGCGAAGCCCGCGCTCGAAGCACCGGTTCAGCTCACCCCGGAACAGCTTGAAATCGTCGCAGCCGGTTTCAGGGCTGCGATCAACCGCGGATCGCTGGGCGATATCATCAAGGATATCACCATCTTCGGCAGATTTCCGACGCCGACGATGCCGGTACCCACAAAGACGGTTCTATTCTGAGTCGATCAAGAGACGAGATGGCGTTCGGCGCGTCGTGCGTCGGACGCCATCCCGGACGCCTTTTCATTTCAGGATAGACGCAGCTCACCCGGCACGCGCAGCGAGATAGAGGGATTCATGTCCAAGGATTTAAAGAAGCAGATCGACTGCCCGAGTTCGCAGGCGACCGACGAGGGCGCCCGAATCTTTGGCGTAATCACCGGTACGCCGGAGCAGCACCGGGTCGGATATCTCACCGAGACCGTGCCAATCTCCGAGCAGGTCCTTGCCCTTGCGGGAGATGCCAAGCCCACGGAACTGTTCCGCATCGCGGCACCCTGCGCGGGCGCCAGCGGCGGCTGCAAGCATTTCAAGGGCAACACCTGCAGTCTGGCCAAAAGGATCGTTGAAGGCGTCCCGGCTGTCGTGAACGCGCTTCCCGCCTGCGAGATTCGCCCCACCTGCCGCTGGTTCCGTCAGGAAGGCAAAGAGGCCTGCTTCCGTTGCCCGCAGGTCATGACGGACAAATCAAACGCGTCTGACTACGAGAAGCAGATTGCCGACATCGACTGACGGCGGATGCCGCCAGTCCTCACCGGTGCGCACTTAGATCAGTGATCGTGGGCGCATCACCATTGAGCGGGTTGGCCGGATCGCGCCGGTAGCGCAGGGTTTCGAACCGCATCGCGCGGGCGTCCACCATCACCAGCCGTCCGACCAGGCTGTCGCCGAAGCCGACGATCTCGCGAATCGCCTCCAGCGCCATCATCGATCCCAGCATGCCCGCGAGCGCGCCCATCACGCCGGCCTCGGCGCAGGCCGGCACCGTGCCCGGCGGCGGCGCCTCTGGAAACAGACAGCGATAGGTCGGATTGAACTCGCCGTCAGCGCCCCGTTCATGAGCCCGGATCGTGGTCAGCGACCCGTCGAACTGGCCGAGCGCCGCCGTGATCAGCGGCTTGGCCGCGAGGAAGCAGGCGTCGGAAACAAGATAGCGGGTTTCGAAATTATCTGACCCGTCGAGCACCAGATCATAACCGCCGATCAGCGACATCGCGTTGCCAGCATCGAGGCGCACCGCATGCGCCTCGAAGTTGACATGCGGGTTGAGCGCGTCGATCTGCTGCGCGGCACTATCGACCTTGCGCTTGCCGATATCGGGCGTCGTGTGGATGATCTGGCGCTGCAGGTTGGACAGCGAGACAATATCGTCGTCGACCACGCCGAGCGTGCCGATGCCGGCGGCGGCGAGATACATCAGGACCGGGGCGCCGAGACCGCCGGCGCCGATCACCAGCACGGACGCCTCCTTCAGGGCGGTCTGGCCGGGGCCGCCGACCTCGCGCAGCACGATGTGGCGGGCATAGCGTTCGAGTTCGTCGGCGGTCAGCATCGTCGATCTATTCCCATGCGCCGTTCCGTGAACCGGAGCGCGGTTGTTGCTGACCAAGCAGATGTGCTTAATTGACCCGAGGTCAATGATCGCTCCAATATTCCCTCCCGATTCCCTCAGTCTTCCTTGGGATTTGTCATGAGATCGGTGTTTTCAGCAACATTGATGGTCTCGGCCGCCATTTTCGCGAGCTTGGGATCGTCAGCTCAGGCCCAGTTGACGCCGCCGTCGACGGCCGGCGCCAAGCCGAAGCCGGTCACGACGGTGCCGATCCGGCCCGCGCTGCAAAAGCCCGAGGAGACCGCCAACGCGATGTCGCAGGCCGAACGACTGGCGCTGCAATCCGACCTCGCCTGGGTTGGCCAGTACAATGGCGCGATCACCGGCGATGTCAGCGAGCGCATGGTCAAGGCGATCAAGGAATTCCAGAAGAGCCGCGGGGCCAAGGAGACCGGCGTGCTCAATCCGCAGGAGCGCGGCAGCCTCGCCGACACCGCCAGGAAGCGACAGGAAAATGTCGGCTGGAAGATCGTCACCGATCCCCTCACCGGCGTGCGGCTCGGCATTCCCTCCAAGCTGGTGCCGCAGCAGGCCAGCGATGCCAACGGCACCAAATGGACGTCACCGACCGGAACCATTCAGATTCAACTGGCGCGGCGCAAGGAAGCGACCCCCACCACGGCCAAGCTCGCCGAGCTGGAAAAGAAGGAAGCCCAGCGCAAGATCGATTACACGGTGGTGAAGCCGGACTTCTTCGTGCTGTCCGGCCTGCAAGGCCTGAAGAAGTTCTATGTGCGCGGCACCTTCAAGGGCGATGAGGTCCGCATCCTCACCATCCTCTACGACCAGGCCACGGAAAACACCGTGGAGCCAGTGGTGATCGCGATGTCGAGCGCGTTCAACGCGTTTCCAACCGGCCCGCAGGTCGCAGCCCCCCCGCCGCGCAAGACCGTGGAATATGGCACCGGCGTCGTGGTCAGCGACGACGGCGCGATCATCGCCGACCGCCAGATCACCGACGGCTGCGTCGCGGTCACGATCGCCGGCTTCGGCAATGCCGACCGTGTGGCCGAGGACAAGGAGCACGATCTCGCTTTGCTGCGCATCTATGGCGCGCGCGGACTGAAGCCGCTCAATCTCGCCAACGCCGCCTCGAAGACGGCGCTCGACCTGACCGGCATTGCCGATCCACAGAACCAGGGCGGCGGCGGTGCCGTCAGCAGCGTCAAGGCCTCGGTCGCGCAACTTGGCGGCAGCAGCGACGTAGCGTTGTCGCCGCCGCCCGCGCTCGGCTTTTCCGGCGCGGCCGCGCTCGACGGCGACGGCAAATTCGCCGGAATCGCGCTGCTGAAGCCGGTGGTCGTCGCAGGGCCGGCGAACGGCGCCGCACAGGCGGTGCTGGTGACATCAGATGCCGTGCGCGATTTCCTCAAGGCCAATGGCGTCACCGGCGCCAGCGGATCACCGGACGCAAAAGCATCCGTGGTGCGCGTGATCTGCGTGAGGAAGTAAACCTAATTTACGCCAGCCCGAACCTCACACCGGCGCGCGCGAGGCCGCCCGCGATGCCGATCGGTGTGCCGTCGGCTCGCCAGCAGGCTGCGCCCGACATCCGGCCGTCGTCATGAAACTGGATTGCGTTCATGCCACCGGCCACCGTCGGCACCGCCTGCACTCGGTGACCCATGGCTGTGAGTTTGGCGCGAACGCTTTCCGGCACCGCCGATTCCACCTCAAGCGCATTGCCCTCGGTCCAGACCCGCGGCGCCTCGACGGCTTCCTGCAGGCTCATGCCATGGTCGATCAGATTGATCAGCGCCTGCATCGCGCTCGGAAAGATCCGCTTTCCGCCGGGCAGGCCGAGCGCATAGACCAGCTTGCCGTCGCGCAGTGCCATCATTGGCGACATCGAGGTGGTGACGCGCTTGCCCGGCGCCAGCGACAGCGCATGACCGGGCCGGGGATCGTAGAGGTTCATGTAATTGTTCGGCACGGCGCCAAGACCGGGGATCATGATCTTGGCGCCGAACAGATTGTTGATGGTCTGCGTGGTCGCGACCACGTTGCCACACGCATCCGCCGCCGTCATATGCGTGGTGTGCGCGCCTTCGAGCTGCGCGACACGGGCGCTCCATGGCTGCGCGCGGTCCGCATCGACCGCGCGGCGGCGCTCCGCGGCATAGGCCTTCGACGTCAGCCGTTCCACCGGTACGTTGACGAAATCCGGATCGCCGCTCGCCGCTGCGCGGTCGGCGAATGCGATCTTCAGCACTTCGGCGAGGTAGTGGATCGTTTCCGCCGAGCCGAACCCAAGTCGGGCGATATCGTAGCCTTCGAGAATGTTGAGCATCTGCGCGATGTGCACGCCGGAGGCCGCGGGCGGCGGTGGTCCCATAATTTGCCAGCCGCGATAGTCGGCGCGGATTGGCTGGCGCTCGACGGTCCTGTAGGTGGTGAGGTCTTCACGGCTGATGAAGCCGCCGTTCGCCTTCATGTAATCGACCAGGATATCGCCGAGCGGCCCCTGATACAGCGCCGCTGCGCCATGCTGCGAAATGTACGTCAGCGTTTCCGCATATTCCGATTGCACCACCCGCTCGCCGGGTTTCAGCGGCGTCCCCTTCGGCAGAAAAACCGCCGAAATCGCCTTGTCCTTCAGCATCTCAGCCGCGCTGTCGCTGATGCATTCGTGCAGATAGGGCGTCGCGGCATAGCCCCGCGCGGCGTGCTTGATTGCCGGCTGCATCACATCGGCAAGGCTCATGGTGCCGAATCGTTGCAGCGTCTCGCACCAGGCCTTCAGCGAGCCCGGCGTTGCGACCGCTTTCGGGCCGTTGAGGTTTTCGCTGCCGACGGTATCGAACACGTCATGCGCCGAACCCGGCTTTGATCTGTAGGTGTCGGGACGAACCGAAAGCGGCACGGAACTCTGGCCATCGATGAAGCGATGGCTGCCATCCGCAAGCCTGATATGCGCCATGCCGCCGCCGATGATGCCGACCATCATCGGCTCGACCACCGTCAGCGTGAACAGCGTCGCAATCGCCGCATCGATGGCGTTGCCGCCGGCCGCCAGCATCTCGGCTCCCGCGCTCGAGGCCAGCGGATGATTGCTCACCACCATGCCGCGGCTGGAAGTCGCCGGCTGCTTCTGACATTGAAAAGTGGTGGCCGCGCGATCCCGCCAGTTAGTCATGGTGTTTCCTGTTTCTTTGTTGTTGTACGGCAGGGGCGCGTGGCGCGTTTTACTTCTGGCATTTCGGGCACCAGAAGGTCGAGCGGCCGTTCTGGACGAAGCGCCGCACGATGCCGCCGCAGCGCGCGGTCTGGCATTTCTCGCCTTCGCGGTCATAGACCTGGAACGAGTGCTGGAAATAACCGAGCTCGCCTGAGGTCTGGCGATGGTCGCTGATCGAGGAACCACCGGCCTTGATCGCCTGGTTCAAGACATCGTGGATCGAGCCGACCAGGCGCTTGGCGTGTTCGGTCGGTTCGGCCTTCTTCGTCGCCAGGGTCGCCGCGAGCCGGCGCGGCGACAGATGGGCGCGATAGAGCGCTTCGCAGACATAGATGTTGCCAAGTCCCGCCACCACGCGCTGGTCGAGCAAAGCGGCCTTCAGGCTGGTCTTCTTGTTGTGGCAGGATTGCGCCAGCATCAACGCGTCAAATTCATTGCCGAGCGGTTCGGGACCGAGCCCTTTCAGCAGCGGCTCATCCTCCAGCGCGTTGCGGGCGATAATCTTCATGTAACCGAAGCGGCGCGGGTCGTTGAACACGACAGAGGCGCCCGATGACATGTGGAACACGACATGATCATGGGCGCGGTCTTCGCTGCGCGGGAGATGGAATTGGCCAAGTGTATTCTTGCTGCCGCCGTTTTCCAGCACGCGAAACGAGCCGGACATGCCCAGGTGCATCAGCAGCACGTCGCCCGAGGTCAGGTCCGCCATCAGATATTTGGCGCGGCGGCCAAGGCCGGTCACGGTCTGGCCCTCCAGCCGCGCGATAAAGTCTTTTTGAAAGGGAAACCGCAGATCTTTCCGCCGGGCTTCCGCCTTGACGATTTTGGCCCCCTCCATGGCGGGTTGCAGGCCGCGGCGGACGGTCTCAACTTCGGGTAATTCAGGCATGCAGGTATTCACCTTATGAAGGTGACGTGATAGCGCCATTGCGGCGGGCGCGCTATGGTCAGGCCATGGAGATAAGTTGATGGATCGGCCGGACCAAACGACGCATTTTGGCTTCAGGGACGTCCCCCTTGGGGACAAGCAGACGCTGGTGAACGACGTGTTTCACAGCGTGGCGTCGCGCTATGATTTGATGAACGATCTGATGTCGGCGGGCCTGCACCGGGCCTGGAAAGGCATCATGATCAACAAGCTCAATCCGCCGAAGGGCGATGCGCCGTTCGCGCTGCTGGATGTTGCCGGCGGCACCGGCGACATCGCGTTCCGCGCCGCCAAGGCGGCAGGCACGGGCTTCCACGCCACGGTCTGCGACATCAATACCGAGATGCTCGGCGTCGGCCGCAACCGTGCATTGGCGCGGCATCTCGACCAGCAGGTTTCGTTCGTCGAGGGCAATGCCGAGGCGCTGGAATTTCCGGATCGCACGTTCGACGCCTATACGATCGCGTTCGGCATCCGCAACGTGCCGCGGATCGATGCCGCGCTGAAGGAAGCCTATCGCGTGCTCAGACCCGGCAGCAGATTCCTGTGCCTGGAATTCTCCACCGTCGATGTGCCCGGGCTCGACCGGCTCTATGACTTTTTCTCGTTCAAGGTGATCCCGCCGCTCGGCCGCGCCGTGACCGGCGACGCCGAGTCCTACCAATACCTCGTTGAATCGATCCGGAAATTTCCGAGACCCAACGCCTTTGCCGAGATGATCAGCGCCGCCGGCTTTTCGCGGGTGAAATGGGAAAGCCTGTCCGGCGGTATCGTGGCGCTGCATTCGGGCTGGCGTTTGTGATTTCTGCGGCGACCCACATCGCGCGGCTCGTCCGCGCCGGCTTTGTGTTCGCACGCGAGGGCGTGTTCGGCGTGGTCGATCCGAGCCTGGTGCCGCCACCCGGGCAACTTGCGCTCAAACTGGCGCGGATCATCGAGCGGCCCGGCGCCAAATCCGGCCCGCGGCTGTCGCGGGCGCTGACCCGGCTTGGTCCCGCCTATCTCAAGCTCGGACAATTTCTCGCAACACGGCCCGACGTGGTCGGCGTCGCGATGGCGCGCGACCTGGAAGCCTTGCAAGACCGGCTGCCGCCGTTTTCACAGATCGAGGCCGAGGCCGTCATTGCGACATCGCTGGAACGCCCTGTGGCGCAGGCGTTTGCGAGCCTCGGGCCGTCGGTCGCCGCAGCTTCGATCGCGCAGGTGCATCGCGGCGAAGTCGCACGCGATGGCGTTCGTAAATCGGTCGCTGTCAAGGTGCTACGCCCCAATGTCGCCATGCGTTTTCGCCGCGACCTCGCTGATTTCTTCTTTGTCGCGCACAATGCCGAAGCGCATTCGGCTGAAGCGCGCCGGCTGCGGCTGATCGAGGTCATCAACACGATGTCGCGTTCGGTCGCGATGGAGATGGACTTGCGGCTGGAAGCGGCCGCGATGTCCGAGATGGCGGAAAATACGCGCGACGATCCGGATTTCCGCGTGCCGGCCGTGGATTGGGACCGCACCACCCACAACGTGCTGACGATGGAGTGGATCGACGGCATCGCGCTCAACGACCACGCGCGCCTCGCACAAGCGCAGGTCGACCTGCCCGATCTCGGGCGCAAGGTGATCCAGAGTTTCCTGCGCCACGCGCTGCGCGACGGCTTCTTCCATGCCGACATGCACCCCGGTAATCTGTTCCTGGATGACACCGGCCGGCTGGTCGCCGTCGATTTCGGCATCATGGGCCGGCTTGGCCCGAAGGAGCGGCGCTTCCTCGCCGAAATTCTTCTGGGCTTCATCACACGCGACTATCGCCGCGTCGCCGAGGTGCATTTCGAGGCCGGCTATGTGCCGGGCCATCACTCGGTGGAGAATTTCGCGCAGGCGATCCGCGCCATCGGCGAGCCGATCCACAACCGCATCGCCGAAGACATCTCGATGGCGAAGCTCCTGACCTTGCTGCTCGAGGTCACCGGGCTGTTCGACATGCAGACCCGCCCCGAACTGATCCTGCTGCAAAAGACCATGGTGGTGGTCGAAGGGGTGGCGCGCGGTTTCGATCCCAAGCTCGATATCTGGACGGTCGCCGATCCCGTGGTGCGCGAATGGATCGAGCGCAATCTCGGACCCATAGGCCGCATCCAGGGCGCGGTGTCCGGCGCGGGCGATCTTGGCCGCGTGCTGACGGGCCTGCCGGCCATCGCCACGCGCTCGGTGGCGGTGCTGGAGCAACTGGAGAAGATGACCCGGGAGGGCGTCACGCTGTCGCCGGAGACGATTGCGGCGCTGGGCAGGGCCGAGGGGCGCAAGAGCCGCTGGCGCACCGTGGCGCTCTGGATCATCGCGGCGACCTTCATCGGGATTCTAGTGGCCGTCCGGCAAATATGATTGCAATGCATGCATCCTATGCTAGCATTGACATCATGCCTGCCTGGAGCGACCCATGGCCAGCCTCACCATCCGAAAGCTCGACGACGCCGTAAAGGCCTATTTGCGGCTGCGATCCGCCGGCAACGGCCGTTCCGTGGAAGAGGAAGTCCGGGTCATCCTGGGCGAACTCATCCAGGGCCGCCCCGATTTTCCCGGCTCGCCGTCTGCCTCCATGGCGTCGCCTGCGGAAGCCTCCGCGCGCGCGCCGGCGATCGCCGATGCGGCCAATCAGGCCAGCGTCACGCTGATCATCGGTGGCGGCATCGCCGCCTTCAAATCGCTCGAACTGATCCGGCGGCTGAAGGAGCGGCGCATCGAGGTGCGCTGCGTGCTGACCAAGGCGGCGCAGCAATTCGTCACGCCGCTGTCGGCGAGCGCGCTGTCGCATGAGCGCGTCTATACCGACCTGTTCGACCCCGGCAGCGAATTCGACGCCGGTCACATCCGCCTGGCGCGTGAATGCGATCTGATCGTGGTCGCACCGGCGACGGCCGACCTGATGGCGAAGATGGCGCATGGCCATGCCGACGATCTCGCCAGCGCTATCCTGCTGGCTGCCGACAAGCCGATCCTGCTGGCGCCGGCGATGAACCCCTTGATGTGGAACAACGCCGCCACCCGCCGTAACGTGCTGCAGCTGCGGCGCGACGGGGTCACCATGATCGGCCCCAATGCCGGCGAGATGGCCGAAACCAACGAGGCCGGCGTCGGACGGATGTCCGAGGCCGTGGAAATTGCCGCTGCCGCCGTAGACATCCTGCGCCCGCCGCGCCCGCGTCCGCTATTGGGAAAACGCGTGCTGATAACAGCGGGCCCGACCCATGAGCCGATCGATCCGGTGCGCTATATCGCCAACCGCTCGTCGGGCAAGCAGGGGTTTGCGATCGCCGCCGCGGCGCAGGCCGCGGGCGCCGACGTGACGCTGGTGTCCGGCCCGGTAGACTTGCGCGATCCCGCAGGCGTGACGGTGATCCGGGTCGAATCGGCGCGCGACATGCTGCATCGGGTCGAGGCCGCATTGCCGGCGGATATCGCGATCTTCGCCGCTGCCGTGGCCGACTGGCGCGTCGCCAATGAGGGCGAGCAGAAATTGAAGAAGACATCGGCCGGCATGCCGCCGCTGCAGCTGGTCGAAAATCCCGACATCCTGGCTACGATTTCAAAAATGAAGGACAAGCGGCCGCCGCTGGTGATCGGCTTCGCCGCCGAGACCGAGCATCTGATCGAAAACGCAAAGGCCAAGATCGCGCGCAAAGGCTGCGACTGGATCGTCGCCAATGACGTGTCGCCGGCAACCGGCGTGATGGGCGGCGACCGCAACACCGTGCACCTGCTGCAGCGCGCCGGCAAAGAAATCGGCGCCGGTAACATTGCAGTGGACAATATTGAAGTGGACTCCTGGCCGGTCATGACGAAAGAACAGGTCGCGACCGAACTGGTGGCGCGGATCGCAAAATCACTGGAGAAGAATTCGTGAGCGCATCGGTCAAGGTCGACATCATGCAATTGCCGCACGCCGAGGGCCTCGCGCTGCCGGCCTATCAGAGCGCGGACGCCGCGGGGCTGGATCTGCTGGCGGCGGTGCCGGCGGAAACGCCGCTGATCCTCACCCCGGGCAAATATGCGATGGTGCCCACCGGCCTTGCCATCGCATTGCCCAGGGGATTTGAGGCGCAGGTGCGGCCGCGCTCGGGGCTGGCGGCAAAGCACGGCGTCACCGTCCTCAATACGCCCGGCACGGTGGATGCGGATTATCGCGGCGAGATCAACGTGATCCTGATCAACCATGGCGAGGCGCCGTTCCCGATCCGGCGCGGCGAACGCATCGCGCAGATGGTGATCGCGCCGGTCACGCAGGCGCAACTGGTCCAGGTCGAGACGCTATCGACCACCGACCGCGGCGCTGGCGGATTTGGATCGACCGGACGCTGAGCGCGAGCGTTATCCGCCCATTTTTGCACAGCCAGATTCACGTTCACGGTCTGGACTCTTACCCACGGAGTCACGTTGGGGATACTCTCACTCGATTCGTGCACGGCGGGGGTTAGCGCCGGGCCTGAAGTCGTGCGTTCTGGGGCAAATCATGTCGGGCGTAGTCGCGGCGATGCGTCGAAACCTGCTGTCGTGCACCTCACTGGCACGTCACGGCATGATTGCGCTCGCCTCTGCTTTATCCATCGTATCGGAACCGGCCTTGGCCGGCGATTTGCCGCTCTCCGAGGTGATTTCGGCCTGGCTCGACCTCAATCAGCAGGAATTCGCGGTACTGACCACGGCATTGTCGCTGCTCGGCTTTACCGTCGTGGCGGCGATCCTGCTGATGCGCACCCGCGTCAAGGCGACCCGCACCGAGGTCCGCCTGCGCCAGGACATCGCCGATCTGCAGGTGCAGGCCGACCGCTTGCGGGCGCTGCTGTTCGCCGAGCCGCAAGTTCTGATCTCCTGGGCCGCAGGCGACAGCCGGCCCCAGATCAGCGGTGACACCGCGCTGTTGATCTCGCAGGAAGCGTTGCAAAATTCACCGCAGCGGATCCTCGCCTTTGGAACCTGGTTGCCCCCGGAACCGGCGCTGCAGATGGACCATGCCGTCGATGCGTTGCGCGAGGCCGGGGAAGGCTTTCTGCTCAACCTCTCGACCTCGAACGGCCGCGCGATCGAGGCGATGGGCCGCGCCATCGGTGGCCAAGCCGTTGTTCGGATTCGCGAACTTGGCGGGTTGCGCCGCGAACTCGCCGAATCCAACCTGCGCTACAAGACGCTGCAGGAAGAGACCGAGCTGCTGCGTGACTTCGCCGCGGCTGCGCCCTGGCCGATCTGGGCCAAGAGCCCCGAGGGCAATCTGCGCTACGCCAATACGGCCTATGTGCGAGCGACCGAAGGAACCAGCGTCGCCGATGTCGTCCGTCGCAACCTCGAACTTTTGGAAACCGACCAGCGCACCGACATGAGCCGGACCTTGAACGACAGTTCCAGCTTCAGCGCGCGGCTGCCGATCGTCGTCAGCGGCGAACGACGGATCTATGACGTGCAGGCCTTGAAGCTTGGCGGCGGCAGCGCCGGCATCGCGATCGACGCCAGCGAGGCGACCCAGCTGCGCGCCGCGCTGCAGCGGATGGTGGAGGCGCATCGCCGTACCCTCGACCAATTGTCGTCGGGGGTTGCGGTATTCGACGCCCAGCGCCGGCTCGCCTTCTACAACGAATCCTACCGCCGGCTGTGGGGCCTCGATCAGACCTTCCTCGACGGCCAGCCCGACGATTCCAGTGTGCTCGACCGGCTGCGCGCCACGCGCAAACTCCCGGAGCAGCCGGACTTCCGGGCCTGGAAAGCCAAGCTGCACGAGGCCTATCGCGCGGTCGAGCCGGAGACCTACACCTGGTTCCTGCCCGACGGCCGCGCGGTCAGCGTCGTCACCACGCCGAACCTCGAAGGCGGCGTCACCTATTTGTTCGACAATGTCACCGAAAGCCTCGATCTGGCGCGGCGGTTCGACGGGCTGACGAGGGTGCAGCACGAGACGCTCAGCAATCTCGCCGAAGCGGTCGCGGTGTTCGGCAGCAATGGCCGGGTGGAACTGTTCAATCCCGCTTTCGCCAAGATCTGGAAGCTGTCGGAAGAGCAGCTGCGCGAGCAGCCCCACATCGAGACCGTGGAAACCTGGTGCAAGCCGCTGTTCGATGACGCCCTGACCTGGCGCGCATTGCGCGAGGCGATTACCGCGATCGGCAACCGGGCGCAGGTGGCGCTGAAGCTCGAGCGCAAGGACGGCAGCGTGCTGACCTGCATGACCATGCCGCTGCCGGACGGCGCCACCATGCTGACCTTCCAGGACATCACCGACACCGAGAATGTCGAGCGCGCGCTGCGCGAACGCAACGAGGCGCTCGAGACCGCCGACCAGATGAAGGTCGATTTCGTCCACCACGTGTCCTACGAGCTGCGCGCCCCGCTCACCACCATCATCGGCTTCGCGCACTTCCTGAGCGATCCCTCGACCGGTCCGCTGACGCCAAAGCAGGCCGAGTATCTCGACTACGTCACCAAATCCACCAACGCGCTGCTGGCGCTGACCAACAACATCCTCGATCTCGCCACCATCGACGCCGGCGCCATGAAGCTCGAGCTCGGCCCGGTCAACATCGCCAAAGCCATCGAGCAGGCCAGAGAAGGCATTCAGGACCGGCTCGCCACCGACCGCATCGAACTCAGGGTCGACATCGATCCCAGCATCGGCGACTTCACCGGCGACGAACGCCGCGTGGTGCAGGTGCTCTATAATCTGCTCGCCAATGCCGTCGGCTTCTCGCCGCATGATGCAACCGTCAGCATCAGCGCGCGGCGCAACGAGCATCGCGTCATCTTCACCGTCACAGATTCCGGTCCGGGTATCCCGCCCGACGTCAAGGACAAGGTGTTCGACTGGTTCGAGAGCCATTCCAACGGCTCGCGGCACCGCGGCGCAGGGCTTGGTCTGTCGCTGGTGCGCTCCTTTGTCGAACTGCACGGCGGCAAGGTGCGGGTCGATTCGGAGCTCGGCAAGGGCACGACGGTCACGTGCGACTTTCCGATCGACCAGAACGCCCACCGCAACGCCGCCGAATGACCGTATCAGCGACATTCTCGGTGGCGCTCGCGAACGAGACCGCGACCGCGCAACTGATGGCCGATCTTGCGTTGCTGGTTGGCCCGGGCGATGTGATCACGCTGTCGGGCGATCTCGGCGCCGGCAAGACATCCGCGGCGCGGGCGATGATCCGCTACCTCGCCAGCGACGAGACGCTGGAAGTGCCGAGCCCGACATTCACGCTGGCGCAAAGCTATGACCAGCCGTTTCCGATCGTTCATGCCGATCTCTATCGCATCAACGATGCGAGCGAGTTGGAGGAAATCGGCCTGTCGCCGCTGCCTGAGGGCGCGCTGGCGCTGATCGAATGGCCGGAGCGCGCAGCCGACGCGCTGCCGGACGACCGCATCGACATCGCCTTCAGCCATCGTCCCGCGCTCGGATCCAGCGCGCGCGCCGCCGAGTTTACCGGCTATGGCAAGGCGGCGGCGCAGGTCGAAAGGCTCAAGGCGCTGCGCCAGTTCCTCGATACCTCAGGCTTTATGGGAGCGCAGCGCGAGCGCATGCCGGGCGATGCCTCGACGCGCTCCTATGCGCGACTGCATCTGGACGGCACCGCCATCCTGATGAATTCGCCGAAGCGGCCGGACGGCCCGGCGATCTATGACGGAAAGTCCTATAGCGCCGCCGTGCATCTGGCCGAAGACGTCAAGCCGTTCGTCGCCATCGCCAACGGCTTGCGCGAACGCGGCTTCTCGGCGCCGGCTATCCGCCATCAGGACCTCGATGCCGGTTTCCTGATCACCGAGGATTTCGGCCACGCCGGCATCGTCGAAGGCGATCCGCCGCAGCCGATCGTGGAGCGCTACGAGGCCGCGACCGACATGCTGGCGGCGCTGCATCGCGAGCCGCTGCCGGACATCCTGCTGCTGACCTTGCAATCGACCCACGCCATTCCCGTATTCGACACCGAAGCGTGGCTGGTCGAGATGGGGCTGATGCTCGAATGGTACATGCCCGATCGCGGCGTCGAGCCAAGCCAGAAGCTGCGCGACGAATTCGTCGCGATGTGGCGGGACCTCTTGAAGAAACCGTCGGCCGCGCCACGAACCTGGGTGATCCGGGACTTCCATTCCCCCAACATCATCTGGCTCGATGATCGTTCCGGAATCCTGCGGGTCGGCATCATCGATTTCCAGGACGCCGTACTGGGACCTGCCGCCTATGACCTGGTGTCGCTGCTGCAGGACGCGCGGATCGACGTGCCCGAGGCGCTTGAGCTGACGCTGCTGACCCGCTACATCAAGGCGCGCCGCGCCGCCGACAGCAATTTCGATCCGGCCAGCTTCGCCGAGCTCTACGCCATCATGTCGGCGCAGCGGAATACCCGCCTGCTCGGCACGTTCGCGCGGCTCAACGGGCGCGACGGCAAGCCGCAATATCTGCGCCATCAGCCGCGGATCTGGACCTATCTTACTCGTTCATTGGCCCACCCGGCTTTGGCCGGCTTTCGCGAATGGTACGCCGCCAACGTGCCGCCGCCGGTCGCCTGATTTACCACTTGTTAGCCAACCCGGCTCTAATCTGGCGAAGCCTATGCTCCGTGCGTGCGAGCGGCTGCTTCAAATCCGGGAATACGGCGATGGCGACATCAGAACGGCGCAAGGGAGATCGCGTCACATTCGAGCGCGGTTATCCGGCGCATATGATGGGCATCGACGGCACCTGGCGGCGCGAATGCGTGATGGAAGACGTCTCCGAGACCGGCGCCAAGCTGACGGTGGAAGGCTCCGTCGAGGGTCTGCACCTGAAGGAATTCTTCCTGCTGCTGTCGTCCACGGGACTGGCCTACCGCCGCTGCGAACTGGCCTGGGTCAATGGCGACCAGATCGGCGTCAATTTCCTGAAGCAGGGCGACAAGAAGAAAAAGGCGGCCGGCAAGCGCGGCGCGGAGACCGCCGAAGCATGAGTCCCGCCGCGCCAGCGTCGTCTTACGGCCGTCATCTGCAATGACTATGGCCTCACAGTCGCTGGATCAGCCGAATCACCGTGATATGATCCGAAGCGCTGATCCGTTTCGAGAAATTCCATAAATGTCCGTCACGCCAAAGAAAGCCATGGTCCTCGCCGCCGGTCTCGGCCTGCGGATGCGCCCGTTGACCGATCACATGCCAAAGCCGCTGGTGCGCGTGATGGGCCAGCCGCTGCTCGATCACGTGCTGGACAAGCTGGCTGCCGCCGGCGTCAGCGAAGCCGTGGTCAACGTGCATTACCTGCCCGACCAGATCATCGAGCACACCGCCTCCCGGACCCGCCCCCGCATTACCATCTCCGATGAACGCGATCAGGTGCTCGGCACCGGCGGCGCCGTCGTGAAGGCCCTGCCCTTGCTCGGCAACGAGCCGTTCTTCCATCTCAACGCCGACACCATGTGGATCGACGGCGTGCGGCCCAATCTGACGCGGCTGGCCGAGACCTTCGATCCCGCGCGCATGGATATACTGCTGTTGATGGCGCCGACCACCAGCAGCATCGGTTACAGCGGCCGCGGCGATTACTCGATGCTGCCGGACGGCGCGCTGCGCAAGCGGCGTGAACATCAGGTGGTACCGTTCGTCTACGCCGGCGCCGCGATCATGTCGCCGTCGCTGTTTGCAGGTGCGCCCGCGGGCGAGTTCTCGCTGACGAAATTGTTCGACCAGGCCAATGAGCAGGAGCGGCTCTTCGGCCTGCGGCTCGACGGCGTCTGGATGCATGTCGGAACCCCCGACGCGGTGCAGGCCGCGGAAGAGGCGTATCTGGAGAGCGTGGCGTAACTCACCCTCGTCGTCCCGGCGAAGGCCGGGACCCATAACCACAAGCTTTTGTGGTTATGCGAGGCGGTCGCATCCACTTTCGGCAAATCGATAGGCCGCGGCGTATGGTCCCGGCCTTCGCCGGGACGACGTGGAGAGTTGGTCACCAGCACACCCATGACCATTGAGCCATCACTCCCTATATTGCGCTGACCTCGAATCAGGCAGCCCATGCGCGTTTTCAGCGTTCCCGTATCCGTGCCGCTTCTGCGCACCGTCATATCGGCGTTGGTCGACGGCCGGCTCGTCGATGGATTCGAGGCGCGCCACAATCCGCTGAACCTGGCGCAGGCGACGCTCTATCTGCCGACCCGGCGCGCCGGCCGGATGGCGCGGGAAATCTTCCTCGACGAGATGAAGACGGATGCTGCGATCCTGCCGCGCATCGTAGCGCTCGGCGATATCGACGAGGACGAACTAGCGTTCGCCGAAGGCTCCGAACAATTCGGCGGCGTGGCGCCGCTCGACATTCCGCCGCGGCTCGGCGAACTCGAGCGGCGGCTGACGCTGGCCCATCTGGTGGCGGCGTGGGCCAAAACGCCGGTCTCCGCGCCGCTGGTGATCGGCGGCCCGGCCTCGACGCTGGCACTGGCGGGCGATCTGGCGCGATTGATGGACGACATGGTCACCCGCGGCGTCGACTGGAATGCGCTCGACAAACTGGTGCCGGACCAGCTCGATCGATACTGGCAGCATTCGCTGGAATTCCTGCGCATCGCGCGCAAGGCGTGGCCGCAGCATTTGCACGAAATCGGACGGATCGAACCGGCGGCGCGACGCGACCTTCTGATCGACGCCGAAGCCGCGCGCCTGACTGCGCACCACAAGGGCCCGGTGATCGCGGCCGGTTCGACCGGATCGATGCCCGCGACCGCAAAATTCCTGAACGTTGTCGCCAGGCTCAAACAGGGCGCGGTGGTGCTGCCGGGGTTAGATACCGATCTCGATGACGCGGCCTGGCAGACCATCGGTGGCGTGCGCGACGCGCAGGGCAAATTCTCCACGCCGCCGGCCTCGAACCATCCGCAATTCGCCATGCAAGGGCTCTTGAACCGGTTCGGTATCAAGCGCCGCGACGTCGAGATTTTGGGCACGCCCGCGCCTGATGGCCGCGACGTGCTGGTTTCCGAGACGATGCGGCCATCGACCGCAACCGAGCAATGGCATGACCGGCTGGAGCAGCCGGATATTGCCGCAAGGATTTCGGGCGGCATGAAAAACCTCGCGGTGGTCGCCGCGCCCAATCCGGAGATGGAGGCGCTGGCGATCGCAGTGGCGATGCGCGAAGCGCGGCATCTGGGCAAATCGGCCGCGCTGGTGACGCCGGACCGTGCGCTGGCGCGGCGGGTGATGGCCGCACTCGGCCGCTGGAACCTCGAATTCGACGATTCCAGCGGCGATGCGCTGATGGACACGTCCGCCGGCATCTTTGCCCGGCTGGTGGCAGAGACGGCGGCCAAGGGGCTGGAGCCACCGACCTTGCTGGCGCTGATGAAGCATCCGCTGTTTCGGCTGGGCGACGCGCATGCGCTGAAGCATGCCATCGAGGTGCTGGAACTGGCGCTGCTGCGCGGCACACGGCCGCCAGCGGGCAGCGGCGGGCTGGCGCGGGACTTTGACCGTTTTCGCACCGAACTCAGGAAGCTCAGGGGTAGCGAGACATCCTCGCTCCACGCTTCCGAGCAACGCGCCAAATTGCGCGACGAAGATCTCGACCAGGCGCAAGCGCTCATTGCTGCTCTCCAGAAAGCGTTGTCACCGCTGGAAAGCATGGCGTCATCGAGAACGTACGATTTCGCTGAACTGGCGCATCGCCACCGTGAGGTGCTGATCGCCCTGTCTTCCGATCAGAACGGCATCGTCATCGTGTTCGAGGGCGCCCAGGGATCGGCGCTGGCCTCGGCTTTTGACGATCTCCTGGACGAGCAGAAGCCCAGCGGGCTGATGGTGCAGCTCGGCGATTATCCCGAATTGTTCCAGACCGCCTTCGCCGACCGCATGGTGCGGCGGCCGGAATCGGCGAGCGCGCATCTGCACATCTACGGCCAGCTCGAAGCCCGATTGACCGAATCCGATCGCGTCGTTCTGGGCGGGCTGGTCGAAGGCGTCTGGCCGCCGTCACCGCGGATCGATCCGTGGTTGAGCCGGCCGATGCGGCATGAACTCGGCCTCGACCTGCCGGAGCGGCGCATCGGGCTATCGGCGCATGACTTCGCGCAACTGCTCGGCCACACCGACGTGATCCTGACCCATTCGGCGAAAGTCGGCGGCGCGCCGGCGGTGGCCTCGCGCTTCCTGCACCGCCTGGAGGCCGTCGCCGGCGAACAACGCTGGAAGCAAGCCACACGAGCCGGTGAGGATTACGTCCGCTTCGCCGCCGAACTCGACCGGCCGGCCAAGATTGAGCCGATCCCGCAGCCTGCGCCAAAGCCGCCGCGTGAGACACGCCCATTGAAATTGTCAGTGACGGCGATCGAGGACTGGCTGCGCGATCCCTACACGATCTATGCAAAGTATATTTTGCGGCTCGACCCGCTCGATCCCGTCGACATGCCGCTGTCAGCGGCTGATCGCGGCTCGGCGATCCATGAGGCGCTCGGCGAATTCACCAAGACCTTCGCCGATGCGCTGCCTCCCCAACCTGCGCTCGCGCTACGCGGCATCGGCGAGAAATTCTTTGCGCCGCTGATGGAGCGCCCCGAGGCGCGGGCGCTGTGGTGGCCGCGCTTTCAGCGCATCGCCGCATGGTTCGCGGAATGGGAACTGGCGCGGCGCGATCACATCGCGAGGATCGATGCCGAGATCCGGGGAGAGATCGGGATCCCGCTCGAAAACGCGCGAACTTTCATCCTCTCCGCCCGCGCCGATCGCATCGAGCAGCGCCAGGACGGTCGCTTCGCGATCCTCGACTACAAGACCGGACAGCCGCCGACGGGAAAGCAGGTGCGCATGGGGCTGTCGCCGCAGCTCACGCTCGAAGCCGCGATCCTGCGCGAAGGCGGCTTCAAGGATATCGGTGCCGATTCGTCCGTTGCCGAACTCGCCTATGTCAGGATCAGCGGCAACAATCCGCCGGGCGAGCACCGTTCGCTGGAGCTGAAGATCAGGAACAACGACACGCCGCAGCCGCCGGACGAGGCGGCGGATTATGCGCGGCTGGAGCTGGAAAAACTGATCCGCAAATTCGAGGACGAGAACCAGGCCTACACCTCGTTGAACCTGTCGATGTGGTCGAACCGCTACGGCGCCTATGACGATCTCGCCCGGATCAAGGAATGGTCCGCAGCCGGTGGATTGGGGATCGAGGAATGGTGAAGGCTCCCCGCGCAATTCCCCCCAATGTGCGCGACACCCAGGCGCGCGCGTCCGATCCGGCGGCGTCCTCGTTCGTGTCGGCCAATGCCGGCTCGGGCAAGACGCATGTGCTGGTGCAGCGCGTGATCCGGCTGCTGCTTGGCGGCGTGGCGCCGGAGAAAATCCTCTGCATCACTTTTACAAAAGCCGCCGCCGCCAATATGGCCGAGCGGGTGTTCTCGACGCTCGGCCATTGGGTGACGCTCGACGATGCTTCGCTGGATGCCGCGATCAGGGAAGCGGGAATTGCGAATCCCAATGGAAAATTGCGAAAGTCGGCGCGGCAGCTCTTTGCTTGCGCGCTGGAGACGCCGGGCGGACTGAAAGTGCAGACCATCCACGCGCTGTGCACGCGGCTGCTGCAGCAGTTCCCGTTCGAGGCCAACGTGCCGGCGCGTTTCGCCGTGCTCGACGACCGCGACCAGAACGAGATGATGGAGCGCGCCAACCTCGCGGTGCTGCTGGAGGCCTCGCACAATCCTGAAAGCGCGACGGGGCGCGCGCTGATGACGGCGATGGCGAGCGCGGCCGACGTTACTTTCAAGGATGTCGTGCGCGAGGCGTGCCTCAGCCGCGATCATTTCATGGCGTGGACGGATCTTGCCGGCAGCGCGCAGGCCGCCGCCGCACAGGTCAACGCGGCGCTTGGCATCGTTCCTGGTGACGGGATCGATGCCGTCGAGCGCGAGATCATCGATGGCCCGAACCTGCCGCGATCGCGCTGGGAAGAGATCGCGACGATCCTGGACACCGGCAGCAAAACCGACCAGGGACAAGCGACGCAGTTTCGCGGGGCGCTGGCTTTTTCCGGCGCGGCGCAGGTGGACGAGTATCTGTCCGTATTCCTCACCGACACCGAGCGCACGCTCCGCAAATCGGTAGTGACAAAGAATTTCGTGCGAGACAATCCGGCCGTTGGCCGTCTGTTCGAATCCGAAATCGTTCGCATCACTCCACTGATCGAGCGCCGTCGCGCCATAATTGCCCGCGACCGCACCGAGGCGCTGCTGCATATCGCAACCGCGGCGGCCGCGAATTACCGCCGCGAGAAGCTGGAACGCGGCCTGCTGGATTATGACGACCTGATCGACAAGACGCTGGCGATGCTCGATCGCGTTTCCTCCGGCTGGGTACACTACAAGCTCGACCGCGGCGTCGATCATGTGCTGATCGACGAGGCGCAGGACACCAGTCCGCGGCAATGGGACATCGTCGCGCACATCATTTCCGAATTTACTTCCGGCGCCGGGGCGCGCGACGGCGTGACGCGCACCGTGTTCGCGGTCGGCGACGAAAAGCAGTCGATCTTTTCGTTCCAGGGCGCAGCTCCCCGCGAATTCGACCTGCGCCGCCGGGCATTGAAGAAGAAATTCGAGGATGCCGGGCTGAAATTCGACCCGGTCTCGTTCAACTATTCATTCCGTTCGGGACCGGCGATCCTGCACTCTGTCGACCACGTCTTTCGCGAGCAGGACATCTACCGCAGCATCCATGCGGTCGATAATGGCTACCCGATCCACTATTCGCTCGAAGACGCAGGTCCCAGCCTGATCGATCTCTGGGAGCTGGCTGTCGCCGACGACAAGCAGGACCTTGAGGGTTGGCGCGCGCCGTTCGACGGCGTCTCGGTAACCAGCCCCGAGGTGAAGCTGGCCCGCCGGATTCAGGCCGAGATCAAATCGCTGGTCGAGAGCGGCACCATGACCGGCAGCAGCGGCAGCCGCCGCCCGCTGCGCTATGGCGACATGCTGGTGCTGGTGCGGCGTCGCGGCAACGCGTTCGATGCGGTGATCCAGGCGCTGAAACACGCCAACGTTCCCGTTGCGGGCGCCGACCGGCTGAAGCTGACCGAGCACATCGCGGTCATCGACCTCATGAACCTCGCCGATGCGCTGCTGCTGCCGCAGGACGATCTGGCGTTAGCCGTGGCGCTGAAAAGCCCGCTGTTCGGCCTTAACGATGATGATCTGTTCAAGCTGGCGTGGCAGCGCAGGGGATCGCTGCGCCACGCATTGTCAGCGCAGGCGGCGGCGGACGAGCGGTTCACGAGGGCACTGAAGCGGCTCGAACAATGCGAACGCCGCTTCGTGAGCGAAACGCCGTTCGCGTTCTATGCCTGGCTGCTCGGCGGCGATGGCGGCCGTGCGCGCATCCTGCGCAGGCTCGGCCATGAAGCCAATGACGCGCTCGATGAATTTTTGGAACTGGCGGTGAACTATGAGCGCAAGGCACCGGCCTCGCTGCAGGGGTTCATGGCGTGGCTGCGCGCGGCCGATACCGAGGTGAAGCGCGACATGGAAATCTCGCGCGACGAAGTCCGCGTCATGACCGTGCATGGCGCCAAGGGACTTGAGGCCTCCGTCGTGTTCCTGGTCGACACCACGACATCGCCTGCGGATACCCAGCGGTTGAAGCTGATCCATCTGCCGCAGGGCAATGCTGGCCCGCATGCGCCCGGCATCGTGGTCTGGGCCGGACGGAAGGCCGAAGACCCTTCGGCCATCGTCAATGCGCGCGCGGCGATGATCGGCGATACCGAGGATGAATACCGCCGCCTGCTCTATGTCGCGATGACGCGCGCCGCCGACCGGTTGATCGTTGGCGGCTGCATGCCCGGCAACATGAATTCCGTGCGCAAATTCTCCTGGTACGATCTGATCACCAAGGGCCTCGCCACTTCCGAGCTGCAACTCCAGGAAATCCAGACACCGAACGGCGTCGTGAAGCGTTATGCGCGGCCCGATGATGTTGCGCCCGCGGATGGCCCGGCGGCTGAACCTTCGCGCCAAACGCCGACCGAGCTGCCATCCTGGCTGCAGCAACCGGCGCCATCAGAGGCGGCCGCCGAAAGCCTGCTGCGCCCGTCCGATCCCGCTGACGACGACAGCCATCCGGTCCGGTCAGGCGAATCGATCCTCGCCCGCGCCAGGGCGCTCAAGCGCGGCACGCTGGTGCACCGGTTGCTGCAGTCGCTGCCCGATATCGCCGCCGAGCGCCGCCGCGAGGCCGCGCTGTCGTACCTCGCCCGCAACGCCGATGGTTGGACCGAGGACGAACGGCTCACGCTGGCGGAAAAAGCGCTCGCGCTGATCGCGGATGCGCGCTTTGCGCACGCCTTTGCGCCGGGCAGCCAGGCCGAGGTCTCGATCGTGGGCCGGCTCGACCGGCCCGGGCTGCGGCCGGCGCTGGTTTCCGGTCAGATTGACCGGCTGGTGGTGACGGAACGGGAGGTCTTGATCGTCGATTACAAGACCAACCACGCCCCGCCCAAGCTGGCTGCCGAGGCTCCCCGGGGCTATGTCCGCCAGCTCGCGCTCTACCGGGCGGTGCTGGCCAAACTTTATCCCCAGCTACCGGTCCGGGCCGCGCTGCTTTGGACCGAAACGCCTGATTTGATGGAGATTTCCGCCCCCGCGCTGGACGCGGCGCTGACATCCTATCATCTCGACGTGACCGCGCTTGACCCGGCAAGATCGCGTTCATAGGTTTGCCCATATCCTGACGGGCGCGATTCTCATCCGCGCCGCTGTTTCCAACCGAACGAGGTATTCCCATGGCCGTTGGCAAGGTTTCTGACGCCGATTTCGAAGCCGAAGTGCTCAACGCGACCGGGCCGGTGGTCGTGGATTTCTGGGCAGAATGGTGCGGCCCCTGCCGCATGATCGCGCCTGCGCTCGACGAGATTTCCGGCGCGATGGGTGACAAGGTCAAGATCGTGAAGCTGAACGTCGACGAGAGCCCGAAGACGGCCTCGAAATACGGCGTGATGTCGATCCCGACCCTGATGATCTTCAAGGGCGGCGAGATGGCCTCCCGCCAGGTCGGCGCCGCGCCGAAGGCGAAGCTGCAGCAGTGGATCACTGCCGCGGTCTGATCGGTTTCGATTTAACTATTTTTCCGAAGCGGCCGGCTCATCGCCGGCCGTTTGCGTTGAGGTGATGGCATGTCTTGCGTTTGAAGGGCGCCATTGCCCTCCGCGCACCCGACCGCTACCGCCATCCCCGCGCGCCATGGTGCCCGCTGAAGCTGCTCAAATGAAGCTGGCTTCGCCCCGGCATCGAAAGATATATGCCCGAATTTCACGATATTGACGCAGCGCACGCGCGCATAGCCGACGCGATATAGGAACTCGCGCGACAAGCCTCCGTTGAAGGAACAGTTGCTACTTCAGGAGGCATTTATGACGAACCCCAAATCGACCGCCCAGATTGCAGGGCACCCTATTCATCCCATGCTCATTCCATTTCCGGTCGCCTGTTTCGTTCTGGCTTTTGTTTCGGACGTGGCGTTCTGGAGAACTTCGAACGACTTCTGGGCGTCAGCTTCGCTCTGGCTGCTCGGCGTCGGCCTGATCATGGCGGTGCTTGCCGCCATCGTCGGCGTAATCGATCTGATGGGAGACGATCGCATCCGCAATCTCAACGACGCATGGCTGCACGCCGGCGGCAACGTGGTGGCGGTATTGATCGAGCTCTACAACTGGTATTCCCGCTACGAGCAGGGCACATCGGCCATTGTCCCGACGGGGGTGGTCCTGTCCTTCATCGTCGTGTTGATTCTGCTGTTCACGGGATGGAAGGGTTGGGAAATGGTCTATCGCGAGCACGTCGGCGTGTCCGACGAAGTCGGCCCAACGCAGACGACAAGATTGACCTAACGGATCCACCCCGTCGCCAGCGCGCTGGCCAGCTCAAACTGGCCGTTCTGCCGCGCCAGCGCCGCCATTGCCTCATGGTCGTAGGGCACATGGCGAAACGTCGCGCGCCACGATCCGTCAACCAGTTCGAGGATCGCGTAGCGCGCATCCGGCGTGCCGGCTTCGATCACATGCGGGAACGGATGGGTGTCGCGATAGCCGGGCGAGCCGACGCTGCCGGGATTGACGATTCTGCGCCCATCGCCAAGCCGGACGGTGCGCGCGACATGGGTGTGGGCGCAGAGGATCAGCGGCTGCGTGATTCCTTCGGCTTGCTTCTCGATCGCATCGAGCGAGGCCATGCAAACGGTGCCGTCGGCAAGCACGGTCTCCAGCCAATAGACCTCGTCATGCACCGGCGTCGCGTGGCAGAGAAACACCTGGTCGCAATAGACGCGCGTCGGCGGCAGCGCGCGCAGCCAATCGAGATGCGACTTGTCTAGTTGCGCATGGGCCGGCCGGTCCCAGGAACCCATCTTCTCCAGCGGCCGGTCTATCAGGTATCGGTCATGATTGCCGAGCACGTGCACGGCATCGAGCGCGATCAAGGCATCCATCGTGCGCCGCGCGTCGAGCGGGCCGCTCGCCATGTCGCCGAGATTGACGATCTCTTTGATACCCTGCGCGCGGATGTCGGCGATGACAGCTTCCAGCGCGAGATAATTTCCGTGCACATCGGCAATCGCGGCAAAGCGCATGGTCTTTCCAGTCCAGTCGAGGTCTACGTGCCCCGGATCGGCCCCGGCTCTGCGGAGCGGCGTTACACGCTGCACCGCGGTCCGGGACACGAGGGGTTATGCAGGCGGCGTGCCATTACGCGCCAGCACGTGGCCCGCGAGGTAGAGCGATCCGGTGATCAGGATGCGTGGCGGCACTTCGTAAGCAAGTTTCGACAGCGCCTGAAGCGCGGCTTCGACGCTGGCGGCGTTCTCCACGCGCATGCCCAGGGCGCGGGCGGCATCCGCCAGCCGGTCCGGCGGCATCGACGCCGCCATGGCCATCGAGCTCGCATCGTCGCGACCGGGGATTGGCACCGCCATGATATGGCGCGTCAGCCCGGCGAAATTGGCGAGGAACGCGTCGGCGTCCTTGTTGGCCATCATGCCTGTTATGACGACCAGCGGACGCGACACCCTCTCCTCCAGATCGCCCAGCGCGGCTGCGGCGACGCGCCCGCCTTCGGCATTGTGCCCGCCATCGAGCCAGATCTCGCAGCCCTGCGGGCCCTGCTCGACCAGCGCACCGGAAACCAGCCGCTGCATCCGCGCCGGCCATTCGGCGTTGACGATGCCGGCCTCGAAATGGGGCATGCCGATCTTGAAGGCGTCGAGCGCACGCAAGGTCGCGATCGCAAGCCCGGCATTGTCGAACTGATGCCGGCCGAACAGTTTTGGCGCCACCAGATCCATCAGGCCGCGATCGTCCTGATAGACCAGCCGGCCGCGCTCGACGCTGACATGCCATTGCTGGCCGGCCGCATGCAGCGGCGCGCGCATGCGGCGCGCCTGCGCCTCGATCACATCAAGCGCTTCCGGCGCCTGCTCGGCACAAATCACCGGCGCATTGCGCTTGATGATGGCGGCTTTCTCACCGGCAATCTCGGTCAGCGAATTACCGAGGAATTCCGTATGATCCATGCTGACCGGCGCTATCACGCACGCGAGCGGCGCGTCGATCACATTGGTGGCGTCCAGCCGTCCGCCGAGGCCGACTTCCAGCAGCACGACATCGGCCGGATGCTGTGCAAACAGACAAAACGCCGTCGCGGTCTCGATCTCGAAAATCGTGATCGGATCGCCCGCGTTGGCGCGCTCGCAATGCCCGAGCACGGCGCACAATTCATCGTCATCGACCAGCACGCCACCACCGCTGCGGCCAAGACGAAAACATTCGTTGAGCCGCACCAGATAGGGCGAGGTATAGACGTGGACGCGCAGGCCGGCGGCTTCCAGGATCGCGCGCAGATAGGCAATGGTGGAACCCTTGCCGTTGGTGCCGGCGACGTGGATCACCGGTGGCAGCTTGCTTTCAGGGTGGTCGAGCCGCGCCAGCAGGGCCTGCATGCGATCGAGGCTGAGATCGATGCGGCTGGGATGGAGCGCCGACAGCTGCGCGATCAATTCGTCGAGCGAGGGCTGCGGTCTGGCGGCGGGTGCGTTCACGCGTGCGGTGCGGCCGGCACCGCTTCGGGCGCCGAGACGATCTGGGCCGGGTCGGTGACCTGCGGCACAGCTTTCGACGCAACATCAGGCGCCGGCGACTTCGTCAGCAACCGGCACAGCCGCGCCAGGGTGGGGCGCATTTCGTGGCGGTGCACCACCATGTCGACCATGCCATGGTCGCGCAGATATTCGGCGCGCTGGAAACCTTCCGGCAGTTTCTCGCGGATGGTCTGTTCGATGACGCGCGCGCCGGCGAATCCGATCAGCGCGCCGGGCTCGGCGATCTGCACGTCGCCCAGCATGGCGTAGGACGCGGTGACACCGCCGGTGGTCGGGTTGGTCAGCACGACGATGTAGGGCAGTTTTGCTTCGCGCAGCATCTGCACGCCGACGGTGGTGCGCGGCATCTGCATCAGCGACAAAATACCTTCCTGCATCCGCGCGCCGCCGGAGGCCGCGAACACGATGAACGGCGATTTCTTTTCGACCGCGAGCTCGAGCCCACGCACGATCGCTTCGCCTGCGGCCATGCCGAGCGAACCGCCCATGAAATCGAAATCCTGCACGGCCACGACGACGCCGGCGCCTTCGAGCTTGCCGTAGCCGACCTTGATGGCGTCGTTCAATCCGGTCTTGGCGCGGGCATCCTTGATGCGGTCGGCATATTTACGCTCGTCGCGAAACTTCAGCGGATCGGCGGTCACGTCAGGCAGCGCGATGTCGTACCAGGTCTCGTTGTCGAAGATCGACTTCAGCCGCGCCACCGCGCCCATGCGCATGTGATAGTTCGAGCCGGGAATGACGAACTGGTTGGCCTCGACGTCCTTGTAGAACACGAGCTGCCCGGAATCCGGGCACTTGATCCACAGATTCTCCGGCGTCTCGCGGCGCAGGATGCTGCGGATCTTCGGCCGGACGACGTTGGTGAGCCAATTCATGTTTCGCTCCGAAATGCGGTTGGACGCATCGACTTTATATTCTGACGCGTTTTCTTCACGCGAACCGGAAGTCCACTTCGCTCGAAAACGCTACGCTCGAATATATGGCGGCCCGGGTTCAGCCCGGCAAGCCGCATATAACGCCTAGTTGCACGCAATTATGGCTTATTCCGCAGCCTGTTTGGCTCCCCGGACGCCCTGCGCCAGGGCGGTAACGAGATCGGCAACGGCGGCGACCGATTTACCGGTTGCCCGCCCCTCGGCGTCGAGAGTGCCGCGCAAAGCATCGACCAGCGCGGTGCCGACCACCGCTCCGTTGGCCCGCTCGGCGATTGCACGTGCGGCATCCGGGGTGCGAATGCCGAAGCCGACGCAAACCGGCAGCCTGGTGTGCCGCTTGATCCGGGCCACCGCTTCCCCCACCACGTTGGAATCCGCACTCGCGCTGCCGGTGATGCCCGTGATCGAGACGTAATAGACGAAGCCGGAGGTGTTCGCGAGCACCGCCGGCAGCCGTTTGTCGTCGGTGGTCGGCGTCGCGAGACGAATGAAATTAAGACCGGCCTTCATCGCCGGCAGGCATAGCTCGTCGTCTTCTTCCGGCGGCAGGTCGACAATGATCAGACCATCGACGCCGGCGGTCTTTGCGTCGGCGAGAAACTTGTCGACGCCATAGACGTAGATCGGATTGTAGTATCCCATCAGCACCAGCGGCGTGACGTCATCGTCCTTACGAAAGTCACGCACCATCCCCAGCGTCTTCTTCAGGGTCATGCCGGCCTTCAGCGCGCGCAGTCCCGCCGCCTGGATCGACGGCCCATCTGCCATCGGATCGGTAAAGGGCACGCCGAGCTCGATGATGTCAGCGCCCGCCTTCGGCAGCGCCTTGATGATCTCGAGCGAGGTCGTCGGATCGGGATCGCCCGCCATCACGTAGGTAACGAAGGCCGAGCGGCCTTGCTTGGCGAGCTCGGTAAACCGCGCGTCGATACGGGTACTCACTTCTTCTCACCCTTCAAGATTTCGGCGACCTGCGGGATGTCCTTGTCGCCGCGGCCCGAGAGATTGACGACCATCAAGTGATCCCTCGACCGCTTCGGCGCGAGTTCCACGACCTTGGCGATGGCGTGTGCCGATTCCAGCGCGGGGATGATGCCTTCCAGCCGCGACAGCAATTGGAACGCGGCGAGCGCCTCGTCGTCGGTGGCGCTGAGATAGGTGACCCGGCCGTTTTCATAGAGCCAGGAATGCTCCGGCCCGATGCCGGGATAATCCAGTCCCGCCGAGATCGAATGCGCGTCCTGGATCTGGCCGTCATCGTCCATCAACAAATAGGTGCGGTTGCCATGCAGCACGCCGGCCCGGCCGCCGGCGATCGAGGCCGCATGCAGCTGGGTCAGGCCATGGCCCGCGGCCTCGACGCCGAAAATCTCGACCGAGGGATCGTCGAGGAACGGATGAAACAGCCCCATCGCATTGGAGCCGCCGCCGATGCAGGCGACCAGCGAATCCGGCAGCCGGCCCTCGGCCTCCTGCATCTGCTCGCGGGTTTCGTCGCCGATCACGCACTGGAAATCGCGCACCATCATCGGATAGGGATGCGGCCCCGCGATCGTGCCGATGCAGTAGAACGTGTTGTGCACGTTGGTGACCCAGTCGCGCAGCGCCTCGTTCATCGCGTCCTTCAACGTGCGCGTCCCTGATTGGACCGGGATCACCTTGGCGCCGAGCATTTCCATGCGGAACACGTTGGGCGCCTGACGCGCGACGTCGACCGCGCCCATATAGACGATGCATTCCAGCCCGAACCGCGCACACAGCGTCGCAGTAGCGACGCCGTGCTGGCCCGCGCCAGTCTCGGCGATGATGCGCTTCTTGCCCATCCGGCGCGCGACCATGATCTGGCCGAGCACGTTGTTGACCTTGTGCGAGCCGGTGTGGTTGAGCTCCTCGCGCTTGAAATAGACTTTTGCGCCGCCGAGATGCTCGGTTAGGCGCTCGGCGAAGTACAGCGGCGACGGCCGGCCGACATAGTGCTTGAGAAAGCCCTTCATTTCCGCAGCGAACGACGGATCGGCCTTGGCCGCGGCGTAGGCCTTCTCCAGATCCAGGATCAGCGGCATCAGCGTTTCGGCGACAAAACGTCCGCCGAAGTTGCCGAAATGCCCGCGCTCGTCGGGGCCGGTGCGGAAGGAGTTTGGCAGGGAGTTTGGCTGACCTGGATTCATCGGACCATCAATTCTTCGGTGGCGCGCGCGGCGCGGATAAAATCGCGGATCAAGTCGGGATCCTTGACGCCGGGCGAACGCTCAACACCCGAGGACACATCGACGCCGCCCGCGCGCGTGACGCGAACGGCTTCGGCAATGTTGGCGGCGTGAAGCCCGCCCGAGACCATGAACGGCAGTTCGAGATCGAGCTTCTCAAGCAGGTGCCAGTCGAACACGGCCCCTAACCCGCCAGGGCGGGTGGCTTCCTTCGGCGCACGGGCATCAAACAGGATGCGGTCGGCGACCGCAGCATAGCCCGCGAGCGGCACCAGATCGGCCGTGGTCTCGACCGGTAGCGCCTTCATCAGCGGCAGACCGAATTTCGCCTTGATGTCGCGCAGCCGCGCGGTGGTTTCCTTGCCGTGCAATTGCAACATGTCCGGCCGGAGAGTCTCGACGATATTCTCGAGCGTCGCGTCGTCGGCATCGACCGTGAGCGCCACCTTGACGGCGCGGCCCTTGGCCTGCTTGCCGAGTTCCCGTGCGCTCTCAAGGCCGAGGTGGCGCGGCGACGGGGGGAAGAACACGAACCCGACCATATCAGCGCCGGCCCCGAGCGCGACGTCGAGCGTCTCGCGCGTGGACAGGCCGCAAATTTTGACGAGCAGGGACATGGTCTCTCGGGCGCGGCTTTCAAGCCGCCAAGCGCGGGTTGGAACGGGGCTGTTTGGGCGGGTTCTACAACGTCGCGCCCTGCTTGTCTCGCCCGGCGGCCCCGTAAATGCCGCGCGGCGCCGGTGCGGCAAGCTGCGGCACGCCGCCCCGGGAGACCGCCGCCGCGGCGCGCAGATCGGCTATTTCCGACCGCGCCCGCCGGGCCTCGGCCTCGTGCTGGCGTGCGGCGCGGCGCCAGCGGCGCTGGCGGAACCAGGTCGCCATGCCGCCCGCCGCGACCCCCAAGATTGCTACCACAATGATCACGACGAACAGCGGCATCGACACCGCGACCGCCGGATTGACGGAATCGAACGGATCGAACGATACCGTCACCGAATGACGGTTGGCGACCGCAAAGACGATGAAGATGACACCTAGGGGAATGACGACCAGCGCCGAGAAGAATTTTCGCATGACCATCTCTCGCAGTGCGGACTCTCGAAGCAGCTGATATCGGCGGGCACGTGTCCCGCAACGCGGCACCCGATCGTCAGAACCCGGTGGGGTCCTTTACGTGACGCGCTTCTTCACGCGAACCGGGGTCCACTTCGCCTGAAAACGCTATGGTTACGCGCCGGCCTCGGGCGAACCGCCCTCGCGGTTCAGCCGCTCACGCATTTCCTTGCCCGTCTTGAAAAACGGGACGCTCTTCTGATCGACCGGCACATGCGCGCCGGTGCGCGGATTGCGTCCTGCGCGGGCTGGACGATGCTTGACCGAGAACGCGCCGAAACCGCGGAGCTCGACACGGTCGCCGCGCGCCAGGGCAGCGACGATCTCATCGAGAATCGCGTTCACAATGTTCTCCACATCCCGCTGATAAAGATGCGGGTTGTGCTCGGCGATGCGCTGAACAAGTTCGGATTTGATCATCGAGACTGGGGTCCACTGTCGTGCGGACTTCCATTTCCGTGAAAATGCCTTGAACTGTCAAGACGCTAAATCGATTTAGAGCGACGCGAAATGACGTGACAAATGGCCCGGAAAGGGATTGTCGCAACACCCGCAATGCGGGAGGACCGCGCCAAACCTCGCCTGCGCGGCTTCAATTAGAGGCCGCGGGCCGCCACAGTGCCAGCATACCGTCCAGTGCCAGCTGGTCGACAGCTCCTGTGACACCAGCCTGCTCGACCTGACGCGCGATCACGCTCAGGCCGAGTGCATCGAAGCTGACGGACGCGACTGCGCGCAGGAAAGTCATGTCGCCGAACCGCGGGGTCAGCTTGAAATCGCGCACCGGCAGATCGCTCTTGATCTTCTTCTCGGCGACCAGCCATGCCACCGCGGTTTTCTCGTCGCCGAGCTGATCGACCAGCTTCAGCTCGACCGCCTGGCGGCCGGTGAACACGCGTCCGTCCGCGACTTTTTCGAGCAACGCCTCGTCCATGCCGCGCCGCGCCTTCACGAGACCGCGGAACCAGGCGTAAGAGTCCTTCACCAGCGCGTCGAGCGCCGCCCGCGCCTCGGGGCTGGTTGGCTCAAAGCCGTTCGGTGCCGCCTTGAGCGGCGAGGATTTCACTTCCTCGACCTTGACGCCGACGGTCTTCATCAACTCGGTGAAATTCGGAAATTGAAACAGTACGCCGATCGAGCCGACCAATGAACTCTGCTGGGCGATGATGTGATCGGCCGCAAGCGCCCCGATGTAACCGCCCGAGGCGGCCAACCCTTCGACCACCACGACCAGCGGCTTCTTGGCCTTCAGCCGCGTCAGCGCATCGTAAAGCTGCTCGGAGCCGGCGGTGGTGCCACCCGGCGAATTGATGTGCACGATGACGGCGGCGGCCGACGATTTCTCCAGCCGCTCCAGCGCCTCGACGCGTTGCTGATCACTGCGAATGAGGCCCTCGATATTGACGCGGGCAATCGAGCCGGACACCGCCAGCTGGGAGCGGCCGGCGGGTGTCGCGAGCACACCGACGACAACGACCGCGGCAAGCACGACCACGGCCGCCACCAGGCGCCAGAAAGTCAGCTTGCGGCGTATCCTGCGGCGATCGACGATCACGTCCGAATCGAGCGACATCGAAATTCTCCTGAGGTCAGCAGCGCGTTTTGCCTTCGCAGCGTCACCAGCACGTTATCCAATTACATCAATTGCGATGCAATATGAAGAAAACAAGGCCCGGTTTGTCGTCCCGGCGAAGGCCGGGACCCATAACCACCGATCTCGATTGTCGCACCTGGCTGGAGCTCCAGCTTTCGTACCACACCATCCTTTGGCTATGGGTCCCGGCTCAAGGCCGGGACGACAGCGGTGAGACAAAAAAGGCCCCGGTCGAAACCGGGGCCTTGGTCTTTGCGAACAGGGAAGCTGTGCTTACTTGTCGCGGTTCTTGAGCGCGGTGCCGAGAATGTCGCCCAGCGTCGCTCCCGAATCGGAGGAACCGTACTGCGCGATGGCTTCCTTCTCTTCGGCAACTTCCAGCGCCTTGATCGAGACCTGCACCTTGCGGGCCTTCTTGTCGAACTGGATCACGCGGGCATCGACCTTCTCGCCGACGGCGAAACGCTCGGCGCGCTGATCGTTGCGGTCGCGGGCGAGTTCCGACCGCTTGATGAAGGTGGAGAAATCGGTCCCCGAGATCTTCACCTCGATGCCGGCTTCCTTCACTTCGAGCACTTCGCAGGTCACGACCGCGCCCTTCTTGACGTCGCCAGGCTCTGCGAAGGGGTCGCCTTCGAGCTGCTTGACGCCGAGCGAGATGCGCTCCTTTTCGACATCGACGTCGAGCACCACGGCCTTGACCATGTCGCCCTTCTTGAAGTTGTCGATCACCTGCTCGCCCGGAAGCTTCCAGTCGAGGTCGGAGAGATGGACCATGCCATCGACGTCGCCGTCGAGACCGAGGAACAGACCGAACTCGGTCTTGTTCTTGACCTCGCCTTCGACGGTCGCACCGACCGGGAACTTCTCGACGAAGACCTCCCAGGGGTTGCGCATGGTCTGCTTGAGGCCGAGCGAGATGCGGCGCTTGACCGAATCCACCTCGAGAACCTGCACTTCGACCTCCTGCGAGGTCGAAACGATCTTGCCGGGGTGCATGTTCTTCTTGGTCCACGACATCTCCGAGACGTGGATCAGGCCTTCGATGCCCGGCTCCAGTTCGACGAACGCGCCGTAGTCGGTGATGTTGGTGACACGGCCGGTGAAGCGCGCGTTCAGCGGGTACTTCGCCTCGATGCCCTGCCACGGATCGTCCAGCAGCTGCTTCATGCCGAGCGAGATACGGTGGGTCTCGTGGTTGATCTTGATGATCTTGACCTTCACCGTTTGACCGATGGTGAGCACCTCGGTCGGGTGATTGACCCGGCGCCAGGCGATATCGGTGACGTGCAAGAGGCCGTCGATGCCGCCGAGATCAACGAACGCACCGTAATCGGTGATGTTCTTGACCACGCCGTCGATCACCTGGCCCTCTTCGAGGTTCTGCACCAGCTCCTGGCGCTGCTCGGCGCGGGTCTCTTCGAGAACCGTGCGGCGCGACACCACGATGTTGCCGCGGCGGCGATCCATCTTGAGGATCTGGAACGGCTGCGAATTGTTCATCAGCGGCGCGACGTCGCGGATCGGGCGGATGTCGACCTGCGAACGCGGCAGGAAGGCCACCGCGCCGTCGAGATCGACGGTGAAGCCGCCCTTGACCTGGTTGAAGATGACGCCGTGAACCTTCTCGTTGTTGTTGAAGGCCTTCTCGAGCTTGCCCCAGCTCTCCTCGCGGCGCGCCTTGTCGCGCGACAGCACGGCTTCGCCGAGCGCATTCTCGATCCGGTCGAGGAACACCTCGACTTCGTCGCCAACCTTGAGTTCGCTGTCGCGGCCGGGTCCTGCGAACTCACGCAGCGCCACGCGGCCTTCGGTCTTCAGGCCGACGTCGATGACGGCCATGTCCTTTTCAATTGCAACTACCTTGCCCTTGATGACGGAGCTTTCCTGCAAATTGCCGCCGGCGAAGGACTCGTCCAGCATCGCAGCGAAATCGTCGCGGGTAGGATTATAAGAAGCAGCAGTCGAAGCCATTTGTTCTCCAGATGCGGGTATCGCCGGCCATTCGGGTTAAGGGGCGTATCGCGCGTGAAGTGTCAGGGGTCCGCAAACCCTAACGACCGCCGTTTGCGGGAAATCGCAAATAGCGGGCCGGCAGCATGCCTGCACGTTCGGTACGTTGATTTATCCGGAGCCTCGAAGCGTATCGACTTCAAGAACCTGGAGCGGGCTTTCCTCCAATGACGGCAGGGGCTCAAACCGCCTGCCGGCCCGCTCGGACAGCCCTGATCTTATCGATGGCGGCCCGGATGGCCGGTGATATAGCCCCAAGGGGTCTTTTCGGCAAGCGGAAATGCCCCGATTTGCGGGGCTTTAAGGCTGGCGGAGGCTCGCCATGGGCCCATGTTTTCAACGCCTTGTTCACCGCATGACGCAAAAAGCCCGCAGTGTCCGGCGCAATGGAACCCGGCCTTAAGCGCCGCCCCCAACGGTGGCACGGTTCAAAACAGGGGGAGTGCCACCATGAAGAGCCTGATCGCGATGACCGCCATCGCCGTCTTTACCGTCGCTATGGCTGTTGCCGGCAAGCCGGCCTATTTTGCGACCGACACGGCGATGGCCGCGGCCAAATCGAAGCCCGTGCTGATGGCCGAACAGCGATTGCCGTTCGACCGCGACCGCTCGAAGAACTGAACCGAAGACTTCACCGCCTGGCGCGGACCGCCTCGACGATCGCGATCGCGGCGCGAACGCCGCCTTCGATATCGAGATTGGAGTTGTCCAGGATATGGGCATCGGGGGCCGCCTTCAGCGGGGCTGCGGCGCGATTGCGGTCCCGCTCGTCACGCTTGAGAATATCGGCCAGCACCAGCGCTTCATCCGCCGCTTCACCCCGCGCGAGCGCTTCCAGCGTGCGGCGGTGCGCCCGCACCTTCGGGTCGGCGACGACGAAAATTTTCACGTCCGCATGCGGGCAGATCACGGTGCCGATGTCGCGCCCGTCGAGCACCGCGCCAGGCGGATCGGCCGCGAACTGGCGCTGAAAGCTGACCAACGCTTCACGCACCGTGGCAATGGCTGACACCACCGAAGCGGCATCGCCGATCCGCTGCGACTTCAGCTCGGGATGGCCGAATTTTTCCGGATCGAGCGCCATCGCGGCGGCGACGGCGCGGGCTTCATCGGTGAGATCAAAGCCCTGGTCCAGCAGCATTTTGGCCACGGCGCGATAGATCACGCCGGTGTCGAGGTGGCGATAGCCGTAGTGCTGCGCGAGCCGCTTGCCCAGCGTGCCCTTGCCCGAGGCGGCGGGTCCGTCGATGGCGATGATCATGAGAGCCTGTGTCTAAGGTGATTGGAGACCGCGCGCCCGCCGCAGAGGCCGTTCCTCGGTAAAAATGTTGCGGGACGCGAATTCAGCTAACGCTGCGTCTCGCGAAGCCCCCATTCTAATTCTTTCGATGGCCTCGGCTAGCGTGTTTGGGCGCACCACGTCCCTCCACTCAATCGCGTTCAACTGGAAAACTCCGCCCCGAGCCCGCGCATCATTGGAATGAAATCCGGAAAGCTGGTGGCAATGAAGCTGGTGTCGTCGATCTTGACCGGCTTGTCGGCGGCAAGCCCCATCACCAGCGCCGACATCGCGATGCGATGATCCATGTGGGTAGCGACGAGGCCGCCGCCGGGCACGTGCCCCCGGCCTTCGACGATCAGATCGTCGCCGGCGACCTCGACCTTGACGCCGTTGACGCGCAGCATCTCGGCGGTCGCCTCCAGCCGGTCGGATTCCTTGACGCGCAGCTCCTGCAGGCCGCGCATGATGGTGGTGCCTTCGGCAAACGCGGCCGCCACCGCAAGCACCAGATATTCGTCGATCATCGAGGGCGCGCGCTCCGGCGGCACTTCGACACCGCGCAGTTTTGAGGCCCGCACGCGCAAGGTGGCCATCGGCTCGCCGGCGTCGCCGCGCACGTCGCTCTCCTCGATCGAGGCGCCCATCTCGCGCAAAGTCGTGAACAGGCCGGTGCGCAGCGGATTGGTCATGACGTCGGAGAAGACGATGTCGGAGCCCTCGACGATCAGCGCCGCGACGATCGGGAACGCTGCGGACGAGGGATCGGCGGGCACCACGACATCGGCGCCGTGCAGTTCGGGCTGGCCGGTGAGCGCGATCTTGCGGCCATGGCTGCCTTCGTTGGTCGAGACGATCTGCGCGCCAAAATGCTTCAGCATCAGTTCGGTATGGTCGCGACTCGCCTCCTGCTCGATCACGGTCGTGACACCCGGCGCAGCGAGGCCCGCCAGCAGTACCGCCGATTTGATCTGGGCGGAGGCCACCGGCGTCCGGTAAAGGATCGGCACGGGGTCGCGGGCGCCATACAGCGTCAGCGGCAGGCGGCCGCCTTCCTTGGCCTCGCCGGTCCGGGCGCCCATCAATTCCAGGGGATCGAGGATCCGCCGCATCGGCCGCGAACGCAGCGAGGCGTCGCCGTCGAAGACCGCCGAAATCGGGCAGCCGGCCACCGCCCCCATCACCAGCCGGCAACCGGTGCCGGAATTGCCGAAATCGAGCGGGCCCGCGGGTTGGGCGAATCCTGCCACCCCGACGCCCCTCACCTGCCAGGCAAACGGCCCGGTTCGTTCGATCTTGGCGCCCAGCGCCTGCATCGATTTCGCCGTATTGAGCACGTCCTCGCCCTCAAGCAGGCCGGAAATCGTGGTCTGGCCGACCGAAAGCGCCCCCAGAATCAGGGCCCGGTGCGATATCGACTTGTCGCCGGGAACCCGTACTTTACCGGTCAGGGAGCCGCGGGAACGGGATTCCAGCGGGGTCGGATGGGCTGCAAGCCGGTCTGAATGGGTCAAGATTGTGTCCTCTCGCGCAGGGCGGCAGGTATCACATAGGCAAGCCAGCGTCACGTGGCCGTCTCATGCGCGCAAACCGCTATTGACAGCGGCCTAGCAACTAGCCAAGTGAAGCACCGTTTTTCAGAAATTCCCAGGACTCCACACGTGGCCAAATCCGATCTCGGAACCAAACGCATTTGCCCGACGACGGGTAAGAAGTTCTATGACCTGAACAAGTCGCCGGTGATCTCACCCTATACCGGTGAGGTCGTGCCGATTGCGCCGATTGCGCCGCCGCGGGCCGCCCGCGGTGATGCCGCACGCGCTGCCGCCGCAGCGAGCGCCGCCGCCGATGCGCCGGAACCGGCCGAGGCCGAGGAATTGGTCTCGCTCGAAGAGGCCGATGCCGAGGAGAACACCGGCAAGGTCAAGGCCGTCGTTCCCGAATCGGAAGACGACATCGAAATCGATGAGACCATCGAGGGCGACGAAGACGACGATTCGACCTTCATTCCCGACGAGGAAGAAGGCGATGAGGACGTCACCGACATCATTGGTGACGTCGGCGGCGACGAAGAGACTTGAGATCGGCCCTGAACTGTGGTTCAGGGTCATGCCCGCACGTCGCCCAAGGCGCGCGGATCGGTTAAGGGGCCATAGCTCAGCTGGGAGAGCGCTTGCATGGCATGCAAGAGGTCGGCGGTTCGATCCCGCCTGGCTCCACCAGCCTTCGCTTGCTTCGCGAGCTACGGCTCGGCAAGCCACCCCGTGGCCTATCGTAGCGAAGCTAGCGAAGGCTGCCGCGCCGTAGCCCGCAGGGCGAAGGCGGGCTAAGGCAGGCCAAATGGCGCAACGTGCTTTCCGCGACATGCCGAGGGTCCCCCATGAAGTACGTCTACATCCTGGAAAGCCTTGATTCCGAGCACTTCTACGTCGGCATTACCGACGACCTGCGGGCCCGATTGGCAAAGCACAACGCTGGCGGGTCCCACACACTTCAAAATACGGACCTTGGCGAATCAAGACTTACGTGGCGTTCAGCAACGAAGCGCAGGCCATCGCATTCGAAAAGTATTTGAAGTCTCCTTCCGGCCGGGCCTTCGCCAAGAAGCGGCTCTAACCGCCCGCCCCCTACTCCCCCAACGCCGCATTCAACTTATCACGCAGCGCGAGCAATTCGTTCTTCATCGCCACCAGTTCCCCCACCGAGCACGCCGAGCTCGCCAGAATACCCTGCGGTACCGCCCTGGCGTTTTCCCGCAGCGCCTGGCCTTTCGGCGTCAGTGCGATCAGGACCTGGCGCTCGTCCTCGGTGCTGCGTGTTCGCCGGATCAATTCGGCGGCCTCCATCCGCTTCAGGAGCGGGGTCAGCGTGCCGGAATCGAGGAACAGCTTCTCGCCGATGTCCTTGACGGGCACGCCGTCACGTTCCCACAGCACCATCATCACGAGATATTGCGGATAGGTCAGCCCCAGTTTTTCGAGCAGGGGCTTGTAGACGCGATTGAACGCGTGCGCCGTGGAATACACCGCAAAACAGATCTGATTGCCGAGCAGCAGCGGGTCGACCGCCGGTTTCCTAGCCATTTGCACCTCGCCAAGTGGGGACGCCCGTGATCATTTAGGGCCGCGGACGAGCCTAATCAATTGCATACAATTAAATTGCGGACCCCTTCATTTTTTCTATTGTGCACAATCTAATTGTGTGCAATACGACAACCATCGAGAACCAAACCCAAGGGAGACCAACATGTCCGTGAAAGTCCTCTACAAGACCACCGCAACGGCCACCGGCGGGCGCGACGGTACCGCCTCGACGGCTGACGGCGCCTTCAGCGTCAAGCTTGCGACCCCGAAGGAGCTCGGCGGCGGCGGTGGCGCCGGCAACAATCCCGAACAGCTGTTTGCGGCCGGCTATGCCGCCTGTTTCATCGGCGCGATGAAGGCGGTTGCGGCTCAGGGCGGCGGCGTGAAGGTGCCCGCGGACGCCTCCGTGACCTCCACCGTCGGCATCGGCCCGCGCTCGGAAGGCGGCTTCGGCCTTGATATCGACCTCGCCGTTTCCCTGCCCGGCCTCGCCCGCGCCGACGCCGAAGCACTGGTCCAGAAGGCCCACCAGGTTTGCCCGTATTCCAACGCCACCCGCGGCAATGTGGATGTGCGTCTGACCGTGGTGTAACGACCGCGTCGAACGGCCCGCTGCAACAAGCCGCGGGCCGTTTTCGCGCGCCTTCTGTCTCCGCATGCGCCTGTGCGCGCGCGGGCATTGCCGCCGCGCCCGAAGACCGCTAGCTCAGGAATTCCATTACATGAGCGAAGGTTCTTTCCATGAGTTCTCCGGCTCCCGGCGCGATGACCGGCCTGCGCGTGATCGATCTCACGCGCGTGCTCGGCGGCCCCTATTGCACGCAAATCCTCGCCGACCATGGCGCCGACGTGATCAAGGTCGAACCGCCCGCCGGCGACGAGGTGCGCGACTGGGGCCCTCCGTTCCATGAGGAGGACGCGGCCTATTTCGTCGGCATCAACCGCAACAAGCGTTCGATCGGGCTCGACCTCGCCTCCGAGGGCGGCCGCGCCGTGCTGCTCAAGATGCTGGAGACCGCCGACGTCCTGATCGAGAATTTCAAGCCGGGCACGCTCGACAAATGGGGCATCGGCAACGACGTGCTGCGCGCGAAATTCCCAAAGCTCGTGCATTGCCGGATTTCCGGCTTTGGCGGCGACGGCCCGCGCGGCGGCAATCCGGGCTATGACGCGATCATCCAGGCCATGACCGGCATGATCGCCGCAACCGGTTCGCCGCAAAGCGGCCCGATGCGGATCGGCGTTCCGCTCGTCGACATCACCACCGGGCTTTATGCCGCGATCGGCATCCTGATGGCGCTGTCGGAGCGGCAGCGCTCGGGCCTCGGCCAGTTCCTCGAGACCACGCTGTATGAAACCGGCCTTGCGATCATGCATCCGCACACCGCGAACTACTTCATGCATGGCAAGCCGCCGAGTCTCACCGGCAACGAGCATCCCAACCTCGTGCCTTACGCAATCTTTCCGACCCGCACCGACAACATCTTCATCGGCGTCGGCAATGACGGCACCTTCCGCAAGCTCGCCAAGGAAATCGGCAAGCCCGAACTCGGCACCGATCCGCGCTTTGCCCGCAACAAGGACCGCATCGCCAACCGCGATGCGCTGCGCGCCGAACTCGCCGCGGTGTTCAGCCAGCACGATGCCGCGCCGCTGTGCGACCGCCTGCTCGCGGCTGGCCTGCCGGCCGGCCCGGTCCAGTCGATCGACCAGGCGCTGACCGCCGCCCACACGCTTCACCGCGGCGATGTCATCGAGAAGGACTGGTACAAGGGCGTCGCCTCGCCGATCCGCCTGGAGCGAACCAAACCGAGCCTGCGCCGGACACCACCGAAATTCAGCCAGCACTCCGCCGAGGTGCTGGGCGAGTTCGGCTACTCCAAAAGCGAGGTCGAGGCGATGGTCGCCAAGGGCGTGGTGTGCGGCTCGGAGCGGAAGCGCTGAGCCGCTGTCGTCCCTGCGAACACGTTCGCAGGGACGACGGGACAGATCGGATCCGTCAGCCTTGGCCTATTTTCCGGCTTCCCTTGGCGCCCGCTTCCCCCATACGCTGCTTTCGCTTATACGGTCATTTGTACGTCATCCGGCGCTGCTATCGCGCGAAACGAAGATGACGACCCAACCTGGAGGAATTACATGGCTTTTAGACAATTCGGCGCGGCTGCGACAGTGACCGTCGCGCTTGCGCTCGCCTCGCCTGCCCACGCCGTGACCGAGCTGCAGTGGTGGCACGCCATGACCGGCGCCAACAACGACGTCGTCAACAAGCTCGCCGCGGACTTCAACGCCAGCCAATCGGACTATAAGGTGACGCCGTCCTTCAAGGGCAGCTATGCCGACACCATGAACGCCGGCATTGCCGCGTTCCGCGCCGGCACCGCACCGCATATCATGCAGGTGTTCGAGGTCGGCACCGCGACCATGATGAGCGCCACCGGCGCCATCAAGCCGGTCTATCAGCTGATGAAGGACGCGGGAGAACCGTTCGATCCCAAGGCCTACCTGCCAACCATCACGGGCTACTACTCGACCTCCAAGGGAGACATGCTGTCGTTTCCCTTCAACTCGTCATCGACGGTGATGTGGATCAACAATGATGAGCTGAAGAAGGCCGGTATCGCCGAGATCCCGAAAACCTGGCCGGAAGTATTCGCCGCCGCCAAGAAACTGAAGGCGGCCGGTCATGAGACCTGCGGCTTTTCCAATGCCTGGGCGTCATGGGTCCATATCGAGCAATTTTCCGCCTGGCATAACGTGCCGATCGGCACCAAGGCAAACGGGCTCGACGGTTTCGACACCGAGCTGAAGTTCAACTCGCCGCTGCACGTCAAGCACCTGCAGAACCTGATCGACCTGCAGAAAGACAAAACCTACGATTATGCCGGCCGTGCCAACGGCGGCGAAGCCCGGTTCGCTTCGGGCGAGTGCGCGATTTTCCTGACGTCTTCGGGCTATTACGGGACCGCGAAAAGCACCGCCAAATTCGACTTCACCTCGGCGCCGATGCCCTATTATCCCGACGCCGCGGGCGCTCCGCAGAACTCGATCATCGGCGGCGCTTCGCTGTGGGTGATGGGCGGCAAGAAGCCTGAAGAATACAAGGGGGTCGCCAAGTTCTTCACCTTCCTGTCCGACACCAACCGTCAGGCCGACCTGCATCAGAAGTCCGGCTACCTGCCGATCACCAAGGCCGCCTACGAAAAAACCAAGGCGGATGGCTTCTACGAGAAAAACCCCGTTCTGCAGACGCCGCTGAAAGAACTCACCAACAAAGAGCCGACCGAGAACTCGCGCGGCCTGCGCTTCGGCAACATGGTGCAGATGCGCGAACTTTGGTCCGAGGAGATCGAGGCAGCCCTCGCGGGCAAGAAGACCGCGCAGGAAGCACTCGACGCGGCCGTGGCGCGCGGCAATGCCATGTTGCGGACGTTTGAAAAGACGGCCAAATAACGTGTAAATGGTATCGACGAAGACTCCCTCTCCGCTATCCGGAGAGGGAGCACCTCTGGCATCACAGCGTCCTGAATGGAAAAGTCCGTCGTCTTCAACAACAAGCTGTTGCCATACCTGCTGCTGGTGCCGCAGCTCATCATTACAGTCGTATTCTTCTACTGGCCGGCGAGCCAGGCGGTTTTTCAATCGTTCAAGCGCGAGGACGCGTTTGGCCTGACATCCGAATTCGTCGGACTGGAAAATTACCAGGCGCTGTTCGCCCAGCCTGAATATTACAAGTCGATGCTGACGACGCTGATCTTCTCGTCGCTAGTCGCTGCGTTGTCGCTTTCCATTGCGCTGTTGTTCGCAACCCAGGCCGACAAGAACCTCAAGGCCGCGGGCACCTACAAGACGCTGATGATCTGGCCCTATGCGGTGGCGCCCGCGGTCGCCGGCGTGCTGTGGATTTTCATGTTCCATCCTTCGCTCGGCACGCTGGCGCGGCCGCTGCGCTGGATGAATTTCGACTGGAATCCGCTGCTCAACGGCAACCACGCCATGACCCTGGTGGTGATGGCCGCGGTGTGGAAGCAGATCTCCTATAATTTCCTGTTCTTCCTGGCCGGTCTGCAATCGATCCCCAAGAGCGTGCTGGAAGCCGGCGCGATCGATGGCGCGGGTCCGATGCGGCGGTTCTGGACCATCGTCTTCCCGCTGCTGTCGCCGACCACGTTCTTCCTTCTGGTCGTCAACGTCGTCTACGTCTTCTTCGATACCTTCGGCATCATCGATGCCGTCACCGGCGGCGGCCCGGCCGGCGCCACCACCACGATGGTCTACAAGGTCTATGCCGACGGACGGCTCGGCGGCGATCTCGGCGGCTCGGCCGCGCAGTCGGTGGTGCTGATGGTGATCGTGATCGCGCTCACCGCGGTCCAGTTCAAATATGTCGAGCGCAAGGTGCAGTACTGATGGTCGAGCACCGCCCGCTCAACGACATCATCGCCTACGCGATCCTGACGCTCGGCGTCTTCATCGTCGCCTTTCCAGTCTATCTGGCGCTGATCGCATCCACCCACGACGCCGCGACCGTGGTCGGCGGCAGCATGCCGCTGACGCCCGGCAGCCAGGCGCTGGAAAACTACTACCGCGCGATATTCGTCGGCGGATCGCGGACCAGCCGCGAGCCGGTCGCGCACATGCTGATCAACTCCTTCATCTCGGCGATTGGCATTGCCGTCGGCAAGATCTTCATCTCGATCCTGTCGGCCTACGCCGTGGTGTATTTCCGCTTCCCGTTCCGCAAGACCGCATTCTGGATCATCTTCGTCACGCTGATGCTGCCGGTCGAGGTGCGCATCTATCCGACCTACAAGGTGGTCGCCGATCTCAAGATGCTCGACACCTATGCGGGACTGATCATGCCGCTGATCGCTTCTGCCACCGGAACGCTGCTGTTCCGGCAGTTCTTCATGACGGTTCCTGAGGAATTGCTGGAAGCATCGCGGATCGACGGTGCGGGTCCGTTCCGCTTCTTCTGGGATACGCTGCTGCCGCTGTCGGTAACGACGATCGCGGCGCTGTTCGTGATCCAGTTCATCTATGGCTGGAACCAGTATCTGTGGCCGCTGCTGATCACCACGCAGGATTCGATGCAGACCATCGTCACCGGCATCAAGAAGATGCTGTACACGACCGACGAGCTGGCCGAATGGCAGCTTGCGATGGCGACCGCCATCCTCGCGATGCTGCCGCCGGTCGCGGTGGTCGTGTTCATGCAGCGCCTGTTCGTGCGCGGACTGGTGGAAACAGAAAAGTGAAGAGGCGGGTGGCGAATCGCGCGTGGCGAATGGCGAATGGAACGTCAGGCTATGAGCGCGTAACTTTGCGCTTCCCTATTCGCTACTCGCCATTCGCCACTCGCCCCCAACAAAGGTAACTCAATGGCCGGCGTCACCCTCCGCAACGTCCGCAAGACCTATGCCGGTGGCTTTGAAGCCATCAAGGGCATCGAATTTGACGTCGGCGACGGCCAGTTCTGCGTGCTGGTCGGCCCTTCCGGCTGCGGCAAGTCCACGCTGCTGCGGATGGTCGCGGGGCTCGAGACGATAACCGGCGGCGAGATCGATATCGGCGGCCGTATCGTCAACCAGATCGAGCCGGCCGACCGCGACATCGCGATGGTGTTCCAGAACTACGCGCTCTACCCGCATATGAGCGTCTACAACAACATGGCCTACGGCCTGCGCAACCGCGGCATGCCCGAGCCCGAGATCAAGACTCGCGTCGAGGAAGCCGCGCGCATCCTCGAACTCGGCGCCATGCTCGACCGCAAGCCGCGGCAATTGTCCGGCGGCCAGCGCCAGCGTGTGGCGATGGGGCGCGCGATCGTGCGGCAACCGAAAGTGTTTCTGTTTGACGAGCCGCTGTCGAACCTCGACGCCAAGCTGCGCATCGCGATGCGCGTCGAAATCCGCAAACTGCAGCGCCGGCTCTCCACGACGGCGATTTACGTCACCCACGACCAGCTCGAGGCGATGACGCTGGCCGACATCCTGGTGGTGATGAATGCCGGCGAGGTCGAGCAGATCGGCAATCCGCTCGACATCTATCAGAAGCCCGCGACCACCTTCGTCGCCTCCTTCATCGGCGCGCCACCGATGAACCTGATGCCGCTGCGGTCCGATGAACTCAAATCGCAACTGGCAGGCGACAGCCGCCTCAACGAGGCCAGCATCCTCGGAATCCGTCCCGAAGACTTCGTCATCTCAAATGAGGCCGTCGGCGGCGGTGTGGCACTTGGCCTCACCGTCGAGGCGATCGAGCACGTGGGGGCGGAAACCTTTATCTACGGCGCCCGACAACACGAGACGCAGGCGGTGGCTGCCAACCCCGGCGAACTGCCGCCCGGCGAGGTGATCGTTCGGATTCCCGGGGCCATCGGCCCCGCCATCGGCGAGCGAATCAGGGCGGTGGCGCCACCAGACAAACTGCATCTGTTTACCGCCGATGGCCGCAAGCGCGTGGGTGATTGATCCCGTCATTCCGGGATGGTGCGCTAGCACCAGACCCGGAATCTCGAGACTCCGGGTTCGGTCCTTTGGACCGCCCCGGAATGACGTGAAAACAGGGCGGCGCGGCCGATTTACGCAGCGCCTGGAGCGGCTTGAACCCTCCCCAAATCACCCCCATATTGCTGTTTGACCGGTCAGCAAACCCGCCGGCCGGTCGAATGGGGTGCCGCAAGGGCCCCTCAAAGTCGCTTCGAGAGGACTTTGTAATGTCTCGTGTTCCATCGTTATCCAGTCCGTTCCTGCTTGGGTTCGACGAAATTGAGCGTGCGCTCGATCGCGTCGTCAAAGGCGCCGACGGCTATCCTCCCTACAACATCGAGCGCTGCGACCGCAGCAATGGGCAACCCGAACGCTTGCGCATCACGCTGGCGGTCGCCGGGTTTACCCGTGACCAACTCGATGTGACCATTGAGGAAAACCAGCTGGTGATCCGGGGCCGTCAGCAGGACGACAAGGCCCGGCAATACATCCATCGCGGCATCGCCGCGCGCCACTTCCAGCGCACCTTCGTGCTGGCGGAGGGGATGCAGGTGCTGGGCGCGGATCTGAAAAACGGGCTGTTGTCGATCGACCTTGCCAGGCCGGAACCTGAAAGGGTCATTAAGACAATTGCTATCAATGAGCACGAATAATGGAACGAGGAGCGGACTCGACCGCTTAGTCTCATAGAGGAGTCGAGACCATGAGTGATGTGAGTGTGACGTTCGAAACTGAAAAGGTTTCCGTTGAGGCGCTGGCCCATCTTGGTGAGGGCCATATCGCCTACGTAAAGCAAGTCCGTTCCGAGGACGTGCCCGGGCTGTTTCCGCAGGCGCCGAAGATCGCGCCAGGACTGAAACTGTTCGCGCTGCATGCCGCCGACGGTACCCCGATCATGCTGACCGACAGCCGCGAGGCCGCGGTCGCCAATGCATGGAGCAACGAATTGCAGGCCGTCAGCGTGCACTGACCCCGGCTGACCGGCGTCAGCTGATCCGACGCTTGTCGGTATCAACTGACGCAGCGTTGCTGCTGTCGCTGACGCAGGCTTGGTAGCGGTCGCGTAGACCGCGATGAGAGTTCGCAATACGCGGGCATGTTCCTCGGATCGGGGAACGGCCCGCGTATTTTTTTGGCCGGCGCAATTCGCCAGCGTCAGTTCGGGAATGAGTGGGTTACGCCGCGCTCGCCGGCGGCAGCGCCAGCACCGAGTAGATCGCCTGGGCGTCGCGCGAGGCGCGCAGTTTCTTGGCGACGTCCTGATCGCGCAGCAGGCGGGCAATCCGCGCCAGCGCCTTCAAATGATCGGCGCCGGCCCCTTCCGGCGCCAGCAGCAGGAATACCAGGTCGACCGGCTGGCCATCCATCGCTTCGAAATCGATCGGGCGTTCAAGCCGGGCGAAAAACCCGAACAGCTTTTCGAGCTTGGGCAGCTTGCCGTGCGGTATAGCAACGCCGTAGCCGACGGCGGTGGTCCCCAGTTTTTCGCGCTGCAGCAGCACTTCGAAGACCGCGCGCTCGTTTTGCCCGGTCAGGGTCGCCGCCCGCGCCGCAAGTTCCTGCAGCGCCTGCTTCTTGCTGATGACTTTCAACGCGGGGAGTATCGCCTCGGGTGCGACCAGATCGGTAATCGTCATGGGGCGTTCCGAGGTGAATTAAGCCGTCAGGGTGCGAAATAGGTTCGAGAACTTCAGCTTCAAGAATTGGGCGTCGAGAAGATGAGGTGGGAGGCGGGCTTAGGCCCGGGTCCCGATTGGTCGGCTTCTACTCCAACGCATGACCGGTGCCAACTCCCACGGGCGAGTTCCCGCGCGCTATCCTTAAAGGGCGGCGGACCATAGGGAGGGGCGCTTTGGGCGTCAATGCTGTCAGCCATAGTTGTCAGGGGGTAACCGCCGGGGGATCGACCCACCCGACATTGCCGTCCGTGCGCCGGTAAATGATGTTCACCCGGCCGCTCGAGCCGTGCTGAAACACGATGCAGGCCGCCCCGGTCAGATCAAGCTCCATGACAGCTTCGCTGACCGACAGCCGCTTCAGCGACTTGGTCGCCTCCGCGATGATGACGGGGCTGTATTCAGAGACCTCGTCGTCGCCCTCCGGGGCCTCGATGATGTAGCTCGGCGCGTCGAGACCCCCGCCGTTCAACTCCGCGAGCGCCGCTGAAGCCGCGTAGGTCTTGCGGGCCGAACGGTCCTTCAGCCGGCTCTTGTAGCGACGCAGGCGTTTCTCGATCATCACCAACGCCTGGTCGGCGCTGGCATAGGCGTCGGTGGCGTTCGAATCGGCTTCCAACGTAATGCCGGAATCGAGGTGCAGCGAACAATCGGTACGGAAGCCGAAGCCATCCTTGCTCAGCGTGATGTGGCCGGAATAATTGCCGTCGAAATATTTTCGCAGGACCTCATCGGTGCGCTCGCTGACGCGCGAACGAAGCGCTTCGCCGACGCTGATGCTTTTCCCGGAGATTCGAAGGGTCATTTGATGCCTCGCTTGATGCCTCGTTCACTCTGTCGGGAAACCGACACTATCGCGATTTGACGCGAACGCAATCAGGCCGGCGCCGTATCACGGGACCGGTCGGAGGAAGTGGCCGGGGCTGAAAGTGCGTTACCGAGCATGCTTTGTTTGTCACGGCGGCGCTGCACCGAGGAAGGGATTCGCATCGCTTCGCGGTACTTCGCGACGGTGCGGCGGGCAATATCAATGCCCGACTCGCGCAATCGTTCCACGATCGTATCGTCGGAGAGGATCGCGGCCGGGGCTTCCGCGTCGATCAATTGCTTGATGTGGTGGCGGACCGCTTCGGCCGAATGGGCCTCGCCGCCGTCGGCCGAAGCGATCGAGGCGGTGAAGAAATACTTTAGTTCAAAGCTGCCGCGATTGGTCGCCATGTATTTGTTGGCGGTAACCCGTGACACTGTCGATTCATGCATCTGGATCGCGTCCGCCACCGCCTTGAGGTTCAGCGGCCGAAGATGCGCCACGCCATGGGTGAAGAAACCGTCCTGCTGGCGCACGATTTCGGTCGCGACCTTCAGGATGGTGCGGGCGCGCTGATCGAGCGCGCGGACCAGCCACGTCGCATTCTGCAGGCAGTCGGTGAAGTAGGATTTGTCGCCGTCCTTGCGGATCGTCTTCGACAGCTCGGTGTAATAGACCTGATTGACCAGCACACGCGGCAACGTGTCGCTGTTGAGTTCGACATGCCAGCCGCCGTCCGGGCCCGGCCGCACATAGACATCCGGCACCATGGTCTGGGTGCGCGCCGAGCCGAACTTCAGGCCGGGCTTGGGATCGAGCCGGCGGATCTCGCCGATCATGTCGGTGATGTCCTCGTCGTCGACACCGCACAATTTTCGCAAAGACGCGATGTCGCGCTTGGCCAGCAAATCCAGGTGTTCGACCAGCGCCTGCATCGCGGGGTCGTAGCGGTCGAGTTCGCGGAGCTGGATCGCGAGGCATTCGCTCAAATTGCGCGCGCAAACGCCGGGCGGATCGAACTTCTGCAGCACCGCAAGAACCGCATCGACATCGGCTTGCGCGGCGCCGAGCCGTTCGGCGGCCTGCCCGAGGTCCTGCGGCAGGTAACCGGCATCGTCGACCAGATCGATCAGATATTGTCCGATCATGCGCTGCACCGGACCGGGGAAAGCCACCGCCAGTTGTTCGGCAAGATGGCTGCCGAGGGTGATTTCGGCGGCGACAAAGGCTTCCAGATTGTAGTCGTCGTCGTTCGACGCACCGCCGCCCCACTCGGTGTAGGCGGTGGGCGCGGCATCCTGCGCCGCCCGGGCGGCCGCTTCGGCGGGCTCCTCGGAGAAGACGTTGTCGAGCGGCGTATCCAGCGTCTGCTCAATTTCTGTGCGGCTGCCGAGGTCGCGGTTCAGCCAGTCTTCCTGGCCGGCTTCGAACTGGCCGGGCTCAAAATTGTCGCCGGCCGAACCGGCCATCTCGCCCGGCTCGGCGCCGCCCTCGTCGCCATAGCTCTGGGAATCACCGGAATTGGAGAATTCAGCCTGTTCCGGGGCCGGCTCGCCCCTGACCGGCGCTTCGGGACCGTCGCTGGCTCGTTCGAGCAGCGGATTACGCTCCAGTTCCTCCTCGACGAAGGCCGAGAGGTCGAGGTTCGACAGTTGCAGCAGCTTGATCGCCTGCATCAGCTGCGGCGTCATGACCAGCGACTGCGACTGGCGGAATTCTAGTCTCTGCGTCAGGGCCATGGAGGCGAGAACCGATCCACTGAAAGTTGGTCCGATTCTTGCTTATCCTAGTCCAAAGCTGATGTACACGGCTTGACGTCTGCTAAAAAAGGGCTAGAGGCGGAATTCCTCGCCAAGGTAAAGACGGCGTACATCCGGATCGTTGACGATGTCGTCCGGACTGCCCTCCGTCAAGATTTCCCCGGCATAGACGATGTAGGCGCGGTCGGTCAGGCCGAGCGTTTCACGCACATTGTGGTCGGTGATCAAGACGCCGATGCCGCGATTGGTGAGGTGGCGCACCAGATCCTGAATGTCGCCGACGGCGATCGGATCGATGCCGGCGAACGGCTCGTCGAGCAGCATGTAGTTCGGACGCGTTGCCAGCGCGCGCGCGATCTCGACGCGGCGACGCTCGCCGCCGGACAGCGCGATCGACGGCGATTTGCGCAGGCGCGCGATGTTGAATTCATCGAGCAGCGCATCGAGCTCGGCCTCGCGCTTTTTCCGCGAAGGTTCGACCACCTCGAGCACCGCGCGAATATTCTGTTCCACCGTGAGGCCGCGGAAGATCGACGCTTCCTGCGGCAGATAGCCGATGCCGAGCCGCGCGCGCTGATACATCGGCAGTTTGGTCACGTCGTGGCCGTCGAGTTCGATGGTGCCGCGGTCGGCCTTGATCAGCCCGGTGATCATGTAGAACACCGTGGTCTTGCCGGCGCCGTTCGGCCCGAGCAAACCCACCGCCTCACCGCGGCGAACATAGATGCTGACGCCGCGCACGACCTTGCGGGTGCCAAAGCTTTTTTCCACGCTATGCACGGCCAGGTAGCCCGGCCGCTGGATCAGACGGGGCGCAGCCGCGCCATTGGTCCTGGATTGGTTCTTGGGGGCCTGGGTTCTAGGGGCCTGCGCGCGCGGGGGCGGTTCCTCGTATGGCGGCTCCACCGCATGCTCCGGCGGCTGGGGCAATTCCAGTCCGGTCAGCGGGACGGCACGTGCCATCGGCGGCGCATCGCGCACCGGGTTCGTCAGCATGTCGCCAAAGGAATCGCCGAGCGCGGTGATGTCCTCGCGCGAACGCGCAAATCCTGCCGGCCCGCGTTTTGCGGGGCGTCGACGGAACATGCCGAGTAAATCCACCATCCCGCTTCGCATAGCCTTTCACGGTGATCCCGCGACACCCGCCGGCGAATCGATCCGCCCGCAAAGCATGAATGAATGGATGTTCCGTGCCCAGTGGAACACCTTGCCGCGCCCGCCCAATAGATACAGCCTCGGAACCCCGGCTTCAACCACGAGCGCCCAAAATAATAGTTAAGACTTTGATTTGTCTTATTTTTTCCCAGGAAGCAGCATAGGCAGGCCCGGCTTCGCGCCGCCCGGTGCCGGCGCCGGCGCCGATCCGCAGCCTTGGGACCCCTGGTCGAACAGGCCCCGCACCTGGCCGCTGTCGGATTCGACCCGCGACACGCCGGTGGTCATGTCCACCTTCAGGCGGTCGCCCTGGAGCACGTTTTTGCACTGGGTGAGCACCACGCCGCCCGTCATGGTGATGAGGTTAGCCCTGGTGTCGAAGATAGCGGTCTCGCCGGTCACCACCTGGTCTTTCTGCGTGACGACGACTTTGCCCTTGGCTTCCAGCCGGCGGATCGAGGAGCTGCCGCCGGGCCCCGGGCTTGCCGCCTGCATCGGGGCGGATTTCGATCCCTTGGCGGCAGCAGGCGCCGGCGCGGCCGGACCCGAATCGTAAAACACCACCAGTGTCTTCGAGGTCATGGTGGTGTCGCCCTGCACGACCTTCACATTGCCCGCGAAGGTCGCTTCCTTTTGCTTGTCGCGCATCTCCAGCGACGCCGCCTCGATCTGAATCGGCTGATCGCGATTCTGCGAGAAGCCCTGCATCGCATTGGGCACACCCGACACCGCGCCTTGCGCCAAAGCCGCGCCGGGGCCGATCAGCGCGAGCGCGAACGCCGCCGTGGCCAGACTGCGCGAGAAAACCATCTTCATGAAAATCATTTCGCGTTGGAAGATTTGCCGGAGACGGATCGCGTCTTCGGCGCTGGAGCAACGGGTTCGGGCGCCGGCGCAGGCTCAACGTCGTCACCCAGTTTGTCCAGATTCATCACGACATTGCCTTCGAACCGCACCACCTCGCCGCTGTTGAGGATTTTGAGCCTGTCGGCGACGAGCGTTCCGTTCAGCAGCTTGACATCGACATGTTCATCCGAGGTTACCGTGCCCTTGTTGATGTCGATATAGGCCTGCGACAGGCGGGCTTCATAGCCGGTGGAGGATTGCAGGAAGATATCCTTACGCAGATCGAGCAATTGCTGCTTGCTGTCGTAATAGCCGGTGCGGGCGTCCATCGTCACCGTGCTCTTGTCTTCCAGCATCACCTTGGCGCGCGGCGCCCTGAGTTCCATGTGGTCGGGATCGGTCAGATCCTGGATCGCGGCCTTGGCCCAGACTTCGTACGGCCGCTGGTCGGTCGAAAAGCCGGCGAGATGCGGCGATTCCATCGTAATCTTGGTGCCGGAAACAACCAGATTACCGATGTCGACCGGGAGCTTCGGCAACAGCATCCGGAACGGATTGAAGATCGACACGGCAACGATGCTCGCCATCGCCAGCACCACCGCCGACGGCACCGCGATCCGCAGCATCCGTACCATCCGGCTGTGGCGCGCCGCGCTGGCAAAGCGCGCCTCCATTCCGGCGACGTAGGCTGGGTTCTGTGACGAGTTCACCGCTGCTCCAGAGCGAGGTTAGCCCACCATTGTAGCCGGGATTGCCTTAGGATGCAGCCCGGACCTCGCTTTACCAGTGTGACCGAAACGGGGCGTAAACACCCCCCAGGCGACCCTGAATGCCCCCTGGGGCTGCTTCAAATCGCCCCGGTTCAGGAATGGGCGAAAATATCCTCGGCCTCCCAGCCGCCAAGGTCGAGCCTGGCCCGGGTCGGCAGGAAATCGAAACAGGCCTGCGCCAGTTCGGTGCGCCCCTCGCGCGCCAGCATGGCGTTGAGCCGTTCACGCAGGCCATGCAGATGCAGCACGTCGGAGGCCGCATAGGCGAGTTGCGCCTCGCTGAGGCTGGCCGAGCCCCAGTCGCTCGACTGCTGCTGCTTCGACAGGTCGATATTGAGCACCTCGCGCACCAGATCCTTCAGGCCATGCCGGTCGGTATAGGTGCGGCTCAGCCGCGAGGCGATCTTGGTGCAGTAGACCGGCTGCGGCATCACGCCGAAGGCATTGTAGAGGGCGGCCAGATCGAAGCGGGCGAAGTGGAAGATCTTGATGACCTTGGGATTGGCGAGCAGCGCCTTCAGGTTCGGCGCGTCGCTGTGGTCCTTCGGGATCTGGATCACGTCGGCGGTGCCGTCGCCATTCGACATCTGCACCACGCAAAGCCGGTCGCGGTGCGGATTGAGCCCCATGGTCTCGGTATCGATCGCAACCGAATCCGTGTAGCGGGAAAGATCCGGCAGATCGCCGCGATGCAGGCGGATGGTCATGGTATTGGGAACCTCTTCGAATCGGCAGAGCCTAAAGTCCTAAGGTAACGTCGAAATCGCCGCCAAACGAGGGGCCGGCGGGCCCAAATCACGCTACTTTAGGGGGCCTTTTCCAGAATCGGCGGAGTTGCGTCAATATGGCCGCGACCACAAAGGGGGTGCACCAATGAAAGCCGAACAGCAGCGCTTGCCTCGTTTTGCCGTGCTGATCGATGCCGACAACACCTCGCCGCTGATTGCCGGCGGCTTGTTCGAGGAAGTCGCCAAATTCGGCGAGGCCAGCGTCCGCCGCATCTATGGTGATTTTTCCGGGCCGCACCTCAAGTCATGGTCCGAGATCCTGCAAAAGCACGCCATCGATCCCTACCAGCAATTTGCCTACACCAAGGGCAAGAACGCATCTGACATCGCGCTGGTCATCGACGCCATGGACCTCTTGCACAGCGGACGGTTCGACGGCTTTTGCCTGGTGTCATCAGACAGCGATTTTACGCGCCTTGCCTCCCGCATGCGCGAGCAAGGCGCCGACGTCTACGGATTTGGCGCCCAGAAGACGCCGGAGAGTTTCAGGCAGGCGTGCCGCAGGTTTATTTACACCGAGAATCTTTTGCCGGCGGCGCAGGCGGCCTCCAACGCGGAGACGCCGTCCAAGCCGGTTTCCCTCCAGCCTCGGAGTGCCGCGATTCCAATACTGAAAAAGGCCATTTCGCAGATCGAGGGCGAGGACGGATGGGTTTCGCTGGGGCAGGTGGGCACGCAACTTTCAAACCTATTCTCTGATTTCGACCAGCGCTCATACGGTCATAGCAAACTCATCGATCTGGTCCGCAAGACGGATGCCTTCGACGTTGAAAGGATCGATAGCGGGCATGTGCGGATCAGGGCCAAGGAAACAGCCAAGAATCCGAAGGGCAAGGCGAAGTAGGTTTTTCCTGCCGCTATTCGGCACGAGAGCTGGCCGCGCTGAACGCAGCCATACACCCGCGCCGCGCTGGAGTCTCTCATCACATCCTCGCGAGAGCCGACGCGATTTTTTACTTTCGTAGCCATCTTTCGATACGTTGCATCGCCTTCGACAACCTCTCGCCCGATTTCGGCGCTTGATCATCGCCGCCCGCCTCGGCCCGCGCCGTCCGTGTGAATCGATCTGTCCCAGCTCATATGTTTTCCGGCCATGCGGCGTCCGTGCGGCGCGCCGCACGGCATCGCTCCCGACGAGAGAATGTCATGACCGAACCGATCGCGGCAGCGCCAACCGAGCAACAACCGGAGCAGGAGCGCGGCTTTTCGCGCTACCAGTCGTTCCTCATTGCGCTGCTGGCGTTCGCGCAATTCACGATCATTCTCGACTTCATCATCATGTCGCCGCTTGGCGCCATCCTGATGCCCGCGCTCGATATTACCGCCGGGCAATTCGGCGTGGCGGTTTCGGCCTACGCATTCAGCGCCGGCATTTCAGGCATCCTTGCCGCCGGCTTTGCCGATCGGTTCGATCGCAAGCGCCTGCTGCTGTTTTTCTACCTTGGCTTTACGTTGGGAACGCTGCTGTGCGCGCTGGCGCCGAACTATCATTTGCTTCTGCTCGGCCGGATCGTGACCGGACTGTTCGCCGGCGTGATCGGCTCGGTGGTGCTCGCCATCATCACCGATCTGTTTCCGCTGCACCAGCGCGGCCGTGTGATGGGTTTCGTGCAAACGGCCTTCGCCGCCAGCCAGGTGCTCGGCATTCCGGCCGGACTTTTTCTCGCCAACCACTGGAGCTGGCACGTCTCTTTCGGTGCGATCGTCGGCCTGTCGATCGTCGCGATAGCTGCGATCCTGCTCGTGATGCAGCCCGTGAACGCGCATCTGCGACTAAAGCAGGACAGGAACGCGTTCCGGCACCTGATCGCGACCATCGGGCAGCCGCGCTATACGCTGGCCTTTGCGGTGACGACGCTGCTGTCGACCGGCGGCTTCATGCTGATGCCGTTCGGCAGCGCCTTCACCGTGCACAATCTCGGCATCGACATCCTGCATCTTCCGACCATCTATCTCGTTTCCGGCGTTTTCAGCATTTTCATCGGGCCGCTGGTCGGACGGGCGAGCGATACTTTCGGAAAATTCCCGACCTTTATGTTCGGCAGCGCCGTTTCGGTGGTCATGGTGCTGATCTACACGCATCTCGGCCACGTCAGTCTGACGACCGCCATCATCGTCAACGTCCTGATGTTCGTCGGCATCTTTTCGCGCATGATCCCGTCGCAGGCGCTGATTTCAGCGATACCCGACGCCAGCCAGCGCGGTTCGTTCAGCGCGGTCAGCGCTTCGCTGCAACAACTCTCCGGCGGGCTCGGATCGGTGTTCGCCGCCGCGATCATCGCGCAAAACCCGGACGGCACGCTCCGGCATTTCGACTGGCTGGGCTACGTCGTGGTCGCAACCTCGATCCTGTCGCTGATCATGATGTATTTCGTGCAGAAGTCGGTCGCGGGTCAGGCCGCCAAGCACATGGTCTGAGGTTTGAGCGTTCCGCCAGCCGCGGCAACGGGCATGCGGTTTTGGGACCGGTCTGCAGGCCGGTCAGCCCGCCTTTCAGCGTCATCATGGGCATGGGCAAATGGTGCCCAGGAAAGGACTCGAACCTTCACGGCCGTTAAGCCACTGGCACCTGAAGCCAGCGCGTCTACCAATTCCACCACCTGGGCCCGGGCGGGTTAGTAAGGATCAGTCGCGAGCTTGTCAAATTGATGAATTGCGGGCTGGGCAATAAATTTTTGGCCCATCGCCCTTGCGGAAAACCGGAGCCCACTTTTCCGGGCGGTGTGCAAATATGCTGTACAGCGGCGGCGGGTTGGCGTATCGCGAATCCGCTAAATATCCCCATTAGCTCTCGAATTTGACCGCAGGAATGGACCCGGCAATGGACCCGATGGCATCGAACCAGGAAACGCTCGTCACGATCTTCGGCGGATCGGGCTTTCTGGGGCGAAACGTGGTCCGGGCGCTGGCCAAGCGCGATTATCGCATCCGGGTGGCGGTGCGGCGGCCGGAGCTGGCCGGGCATCTGCAGCCGCTTGGCAGGGTCGGCCAGATCCACGCCGTGCAGGCCAATTTGCGCTATCCGGCCTCGGTCGAGGCTGCCATGCGGGATTCCCAGATCGCGATCAACCTGGTCGGCATCCTGGCCGAGGGCGGCGCGCAGTCCTTTGACGCCGTGCAGGCCAAGGGCCCGGCAACGATCGCCAAGGCCGTCGCCGCCGCCGGCGGGCGGATGGTGCATGTCTCCGCGATCGGCGCCGACGAAAACTCGCCGTCGGGCTATGGCCGCTCCAAGGCCGCCGGCGAACAGGCCGTGCTGGCAGCCGTGCCTTCCGCCACCATCCTGCGGCCGTCGCTGATGTTCGGCCCGGAGGATCAATTTACCAACCGTTTTGCCGCGCTCGCGCGGATGTCGCCGGCGCTGCCGCTGATCGGCGGTGGCGAGACGAGGATGCAGCCGGCCTATGTCGGCGACGTCGCGACCGCGGTCGCGGAGGCCGTCGATGGCAAGGCAAAGCCAGGCGCGACCTATGAGCTCGGCGGGCCGGAAGTGCTAACCATGCGCGAGATCATGGAAATCATTCTTATCATCACCGAACGTAACCGCGCGCTGGTTTCGCTGCCGTTCGGCCTGGCGAAGCTGAACGCACTGTTCCTGCAATTCGCACCGGGCGCGCTGAAACTGACGCCGGATCAGGTCGCCATGCTGCGCTCGGACAATGTGGTGTCGGATGCGGCGAAGGCCGCAGGGCTGACGCTGGAAGGACTCGGCATCGCACCCGATTCGATGGAAGCGATCGCCCCGCAATATCTCTGGCGCTTCCGCGCCGCAGGCCAGTTCCAGCGGAAGGCCGTGTAAGCAACCGCCTCGATTCGTAGGATGGGTTGAGCTCTACGCGAAACCCATCAATTGGTCGGCAAAGGTGATGGGTTTCGCAAGAGCTCACCCCATCCTACGATTCTGCAGGACCTACCGTCCCAGCGCCAGCGCGATCAGGCCGACCGTGCCGGCGATCACGCGCCACCACGCGAAAAACGTAAAGCCGTGGCGCGTGACGTAGGTCAAAAACGTCTTCACCACGATCATCGCGGTGATGAAGGAAACCACGAAGCCGATGGCGACGACGCCGATGTGATCGGTCGTCATCTCGCCGCGGTTCTTGTAGAAGTCATACGCGAACGCGCCGATCATGGTCGGGATCGCCAGGAAGAATGAGAATTCCGCGGCCGACCGCTTGTCCGAGCCGAGCAGCATCGAAGCCACAATGCTGGCGCCGGAGCGCGACACGCCGGGAATCATCGCCACGCACTGCGCGATGCCGATCCACAGATACATCATCAGCGGGAACCGCGTGGCGTCGAACTCGCGCGGTTTGAGCTCGAGCTGATCGACCCAGATCAGGATTGCGCCACCCACGATCAGCGAGAAACAAACCACCCACGGATTGAACAGCAGTTCCTTGATGTATTTGCCGGCAACCAGGCCGACGATGACAGCCGGCAGGAACGCCACCAGCACGCCGATGACGAAGCGCCGGTCGTCGGGGTTGGAGAACATCCCGAGTGCGACCCGCCACAATTTGGTGAAATAGAGCACCACGATCGCGAGAATCGCGCCGAGCTGAATCAGCACGACAAAACTCTGCCAGAAATTGCCCTCACCGAGGCCAAAGAAGCGTTGCGCCAGCAGCAGATGGCCGGTCGAGGAAACCGGTATGAATTCCGTCACACCCTCGACGATGCCGAGAATCACCGCCCGCACTGCATCTGACATCATGATTGGGTCCGTTTCCGATCGAAATCAGCCGAAAAAGCCGGGCCCTTCTCGCCTATTCAAACCCATCTCGCAATCGCAAAAAAACAGCAAACACCGGTTGCCTCGTATGCAGGCTCGGCTATAGCGTTTCGAGCGAACCGACACCGGATCGCGTAGCAATCTGCGTGAGGAAAACGCGCCGAAACAAGTGATTGCGGCCTCCCTTCTGATTTCAATCGGGACCCGAATAGGGTCTAGTGGCTCCGTTCGACTGACGCGGCCTTGAAGAGATTGAGGGTTTTTTAAGCGCCGCGAACTAACCCCGAGGATTCCTGATCCAAGGACTTCCAATTCCAAGGACTTCCAACTCCAAGGGCTTCCGATTCAAGGACTTCATGTACACGCTGCACCATCATCCGTTCTGCCCGCATTCGCGTTTCATTCGCCTGATCCTCGGCGAACACGGCCTCGATCTGCGCCTGGTGGAAGAACGGGTCTGGGAACGTCGCGAGGCGTTTCTCGCGCTCAACCCCGCGGGCACCACGCCGGTCCTGATTGCCCAAGGTTATCCCGCGATACCCGGCGTCGGCATCATCGCCGAATATCTCGATGAGGTGCATGGCCCCAGTGCCGACGAGCGGCGCATGCTGCCGGTCTCGATGGGCGAGCGCATCGAGGTGCGCCGGCTGATGGCGTGGTTCAACGAAAAATTTTTCGAGGAGGCCTCCAATCCGCTGGTGACCGAGCGCATCTACAAGCGCTTCATGAGCGAGGAGAATGGCGGCGGCGCCCCGGCGGCCGACGTGATCCGCGCGGCCAAGGTCAATGTGCGCTATCATCTGGCCTATATCGGCTGGCTGGCGCAGACGCGGAACTTCCTTGCCGGCGACCGGCTGACCTACGCGGACCTCGCCGCCGCGGCGCACCTTTCGGCGATCGATTATCTGGGCGATGTGCCATGGAGCGAGGACGACGCGGCAAAGGCGTGGTACGCGCGGGTGAAATCCCGCCCGTCGTTCCGTCCGTTGCTGAGCGAATGGCTGGCCGGCGTGCCGGCGTCGCAGAGCTACGTGGACCTCGACTTCTGAACAAGGCCAGACTCTCCGACGAAGATCTCAAGGCCGCGCTGGCGCATGAAGCGCGCGCGCTCGGCTTCGATGGCATCGGCGTCACCGGTCCTGAAGCGATCGTTCAGGCCGGGAAACATTTTCATGAGTTCCTTCAGACCGGCGCCCATGGCGACATGGACTGGCTCGCCGCCAGCCCCGAGCGCCGCACCGATCCGCGCGTGCTGTGGCCCGGCGTGCGCTCGGTAATCATGCTCGGCGTCAATTACGGGCCGGATGAAAATCCGCTGCACATTCTCGAAAAGCGCACGCGCGGTGCGATCTCGGTCTATGCGCAAGGTGACGACTATCACGATTTGATCAAGAAGCGCCTCAAGGCGCTGGCGCGATGGCTGGTCGCGATGTCGGGCGACGAAGTCAAGGTGTTCGTCGATACCGCGGCCGTGATGGAAAAACCGCTGGCGCAGGCGGCTGGATTGGGCTGGCAGGGCAAGCACACCAATCTGGTGTCGCGCGAGTTTGGGTCATGGCTGTTTCTCGGCGCGATCTACACCGCCACCGACCTGCCGCGCGACGAGGCGGACGCCGATCGTTGCGGTTCCTGCCGCGCGTGCCAGGACATCTGCCCGACCGCGGCATTCCCGGCGCCCTACAAGCTCGATGCGCGCCGCTGCATTTCCTATCTCACGATCGAAAACAAGGGCCCGATCCCGCGCGAATTCCGCAAGGCGATCGGCAACCGCATCTATGGCTGCGACGATTGCCTCGCCATATGCCCGTGGAACAAGTTCGCGCAACAAGGGCGCGAAACAAGACTGGCCGCCCGCACGGAATTGCGCGCACCGTCACTTTCGGAATTGGCCCGGCTCGACGACGGCGCGTTTCGCGCGCTGTTTGCGAAATCGCCGGTCAAGCGCATCGGGCGCGACCGCTTCATTCGCAATGTGCTGATTGCAGTCGGCAACTCCGACGATGCGTCACTGGCACATGAGGCGGAACGATTGCTTGACGACGAAAGCGCGCTGGTGCGGGGCGCGGCGGCCTGGGCGCTGTCGCAGCTGATGCCACCGGAAGCCTTTGCCGAACTGGCGAGCCGAGCCGCAGCCGGCGAGACCGACGCGACCGTTCGCGCGGAATGGATGGATTGCGCCCTGCCCGCTTGATTTTGCCCCGCGGTTTCCGTCATGTTCGCCGGTCATGACAAATCAGCCCTTCTTCGCCAAAAACGGCGACGCCTTCATCCCCAATCCGGTTTCGAACGGTCCGTGGAATCCGACCTCGATGCATGGTCGTGTCGTGGTCGGTCTTCTGGCCCACGTGATCGAGGAGCGCCACGGCTCCGACGAATTCGTGCCGGCACGGCTGACGGTCGACATGTTCCGGCTGCCGGACATCCACACGCCGGTGGAGGTCACCACGCGGCTGATCCGCGAGGGCCTGCGGATCAAGGTGGTGGAAGCCGAGTTTTTCTCCGGGACCACCCGCATGGCGCGGGCCTCCTGCCAGTTGTTGCGCCGGACGGAAAATGCTCCGGGCAATGTCTGGTCGCCGTCGAACTGGGACGCGCCGCTGCCCGAAACGATCCCGGCGCCGACCGACCCCAAGCTCGGCATGAACGGCAAATGGACGACCAGGCCGATCGCAGGCCACATGGGCTCGCTCGGCCCGCGGCGTTTGTGGATGAGCGAGGTCCGTGAACTGGTCGAGGGCGTGCCGATGTCGCCCTTCGTCCATGTCGCCACCGGCGCGGATTTCGCCAGCCCGTTTGCCAATGCGGGCGATAAAGGCCTCGGCTATATCAACAGCGACGTCACGCTGTATCTGCACCGCCTGCCGGTGACGCGATGGATCGGCTTCGACGTGGTCAACCATCACGCCAGCGACGGCGTCGCGATCGGCGAGTGCTGGCTCTATGACGAGAAGGGCCCGATCGGCACGTCGACGGTGGCAGCATTGGCGCAGAAGAAGCCGATGACGAACGTGCCGCCGCCGTAGGATTCTTCCGTCATTGCGAGCCACCGGGTCTCGCGAACGCGAGCCCGATGACAGGCTCCGCGAAGCAATCGATATCTGCACTCGGGGACAGATGGATTGTTTCGTTGCTATCGCTTCTCGCAATGACGGCTGCGCCGTCACTCCACCAAATGCCGCGCCATCTCGGGCCGCGCCTTCAGCGCGGCGCCCTGCTTGGCGACGATCTTGGCGATCCGCTCGGGCGCAAAATTCAACTGGACGAAAGCCGGCGCGGTGTTGGCGACCTCGTGATATTCGAGAATCTTGCCGTCGCGCAGCCGCATGATCGAAACGCCCTCGAACATCGCCCGCGCGCCCTTGGCCTCCGGCAGCGTCGAGCGGTAGCTGAACGTATAGCGCGCATAGAGCGTCTGGCCGTCGCTGACGGGACTGTGCATGTCCCAGCGAAAGTCGGTGGCCGTGCGATAGAACCAGTCGTCGATCAGCTCGGCGATTTTGGCGCGGCCGGTGAACGCGCCGTAGAACACGTCGTGATAAACGCCGTCTTCGGTGAACAATTCGGCGAACGCTTTGCCGTTGTGCTGTTCGACGCGATCGCAGAACGCGCGCAGCAGTTCGGATGTGTTCATAGCGTTTGTCTCCCGGCCGTTGTTTCTTCCCCCTCTCCCCTTGTGGGAGAGGGTGGCACGGACGCGAAGCATTCGAGACGGGTGAGGGGTTGTCTCCGCAAACGCAGTGCCCGCGGATAGAGACCCCTCATCCGGCGCTTCGCGCCACCTTCTCCCACAAGGGGAGAAGGGAAGAAGAAACTTACCCCATCTCCGCCACGGCGGCGATGATCCTTGCAATATCCTGCGGCCGCGACAGGCGGTGATCGCCGTCCTGGATCATGGTCAGCACCACATCCTCGCTCGGCAGCCGGTGCGCCAGCGCGAACGCGTGCTGCCAGGGCACGTCAGGGTCCTGCCCGCCTTGCAGGATGCGCACGGGGCAGCCGACCTCGATGGCGCTGCCGAGCAGAAGGTGATTGCGGCCGTCCTCGATCAGCGCGCGCGTGATCGGATAGGGCGCGCCGTCGCCATATTGCGACGGCCGCATCCAGACACCCTTGGTCTGGATCTCCTCCTGAATTTCGGGCGTAAACTGGTTCCACATCAATTGCTCGGTGAAGTCGGGCGCCGGTGCGATCAGCACCAGTCCCGCCAAGCTCGGCTGGCTCGCTTGCGATGCCGCCTGGCTCGCTTCCCGCTTTGCAATCTCACGCGACAGCAGCAGCGCCATCCAGCCCCCCATCGACGAGCCGATCACGACCTGGGGGCCGCGACAAAACCGCGCGAACACGGCAACGCTTTCCTCCAGCCAGCGCCCGATGGTGCCGTCGATGAAGGCGCCGCCGGACTCGCCATGGCCGGAATAGTCGAACCGGACACAGGCGCGGCCCTGTTCGGCGGCCCAGGCATCCAGCGCCAGCGCCTTGGTGCCCTTCATGTCGGAGTTGAAACCACCCAGCCAGATCAGGCCGGGAGTACCTCCGGCGCGGGCCCGCACCGCGATTTTGCGCTTGTCCTCGCCGCTACCCACCTCGATGAAGGCCGGTTCCTGATCGTTTACCGCTGAATTGGTCATGGATTCGCTACTCTTGCCCGCTGCTTTGTCGGCGAGCCCACCTTCTGGGTCAACCACCGGTCAACGCTGGCAAGCGCACAGGCAATCTCGGGGCTGTCCTTGCAGAACGTGCCGTTGCGCTATATTTGCCGGGCGTGACCAAAATGCCTCGCATTTGACGGTTTTCGAGCGCAGACAGCGAGTTCGCTTGCTCAGCGCCGCGTATTGCTTCAAAATATAGCCTTCCTTCACAGCATTGGAGAATTACCCATTCGCCGTCCCAACAGAGCCCCGCCCGCTGCAGCCAAAGACGGGCCGCGCACCAATGATGAAATCCGCAACGCGCAGATCCAGCTGATCGATCAGAACGGCACCAACCACGGAACGGTCGAGACCGTGGTAGCCGTCAAGATGGCCCTTGAAGCGGGCATGGATCTTGTCGAGATTTCGCCGAACAATAATCCTCCCGTTTGCAAGATCATGGACTACGGGAAGTTCAAATATTCCGCGCAGAAAAAAGCCGCTGAAGCCCGCAAGAAGCAGAAGGTCGTCGAGATCAAGGAGATCAAGCTGCGGCCGATGATCGACGATCACGATTACGACGTGAAGATGCGCGCGATGCAGCGGTTCTTCGAGGAAGGCGACAAGGTCAAGATCACCTTGCGCTACCGCGGCCGCGAAATGGCCCACCAGGAGATCGGCACCAAGCTCCTGGACAAGGTCAAGGCCGACGTCGCCGAGTTCGCCAAGGTCGAGCAGGACGCGCGATTCGAAGGCCGCCAGGTCGTGATGGTACTGGCGCCGCGCTGAGCGTCAATACGCGCTCAATCGATAGCGAAACACGCCCTCGGAATTGATCCGGGGGCGTTTTCAATTGGCGTCACGCGCTAACTTCGACGTCGCGGCGTTCGCGGCCCGAAATCATGGCGGCATCGATGCACGTAATGATGTGCCGTCCGTAGTCGCCGGTAACCGGCACATCCGTGCCATGAAGGATCGCCGCCGCCATCGCCTGCCATTCCCTGACGACGGCGTTCTGCATCCACACAGGATCATGGGAGTTCGGAACGTCCGTCCACGTTCCGTTTCGTCCGATTGCAACCCCGCGATCGAAGTCGATCCGGAGCGTGCCGCGCTCGCAGACGAGGTCTATGTCGAAGGTTCCAGCGCCGTCGCGGAAGCCGATGCTGGCCACCTGGGCGAACCGGCCGTCGGTAAAACGCAGCAGCATCATGGCGCTGTCATCGGCTTTTTGATCGTGAAACGACGTGCTGACCGCGGCCGAAACCGACCCGACCCGGCCGTTCATCAGCCAGACCAGCTGATCCAGTGCGTGGATCCCGGCCGTCATCAGCATGCCGCCGCCGGTTACGGGATCGAGGTGCCAGCCACGGCGGTTCGGCTCCATCCAGATCTTCTGCAGCGAACTCGACCCCGTCACGGGCCTGCCGAGCTCACCGCGATCGAGGATCTCGCGCGCCACGAGGCAGGGCCAGACGAAATGCATGATCTGCCCGACCATCAGTTTGCGACGGCCGGTTTCGGCGGCCGCAATGATGCGGCTGCATTCGGCGACCGACAGCGCCATCGGCTTTTCCAGCAATACGTGCTTGCCGGCCTGCAGCGCGGCCACCGCCAACTCGCAATGCAGGTGATGCGGCGCCGTGATCGCGACGGCGTCGACCGACTTGTCACCAAGCATCGCGCGCCAATCGCCATATGGCTTGCCGCCATGTTCGGCGGCGAACCTTCGGCGAGCGCCAGTTCTTCCGCACACACTGCGACGACGCTGACATCCGGAACGGCCGCAATCGCGCGCGCGTGAAAGGCGCCGAAAAATCCGGCGCCCAGAATACCTACTCCCAGCATCAGACGTCCCTTGATCGAGCCGCGTCTTGCGCGCGTGCCATCAAGTTACAGCCAATGCGGCGGATACGGCAAAGTCAGCTGCGTGTGGCCTGCCAGGTGCCGCTGCAGCGATCGCCGGTGATGATGCCGCTCCAGGAGCCGGCGCCGCTGGTGCCGGCGAGCCGGCCGCCGCCGCTGGCCTTGGACGCGCCAACCGACACGTTGACGGCAACCGCGCCGCCACGGCTGACCGAGCCGGAGACCCTGCCCCCGCCTGCCGATGACACCCGGGTTCCCATCACCTGGAACGGGACGCTGTAGCCGGAACTGCAATTGCCCCGGGTGGTAGCAAACACCACGTTCCAGGTGCCGTTGTAGGCGCCTGAGGCTCTGGCCGCGTCGGCGGAGGAGGGCACCGCGGTCACGGCAAGCGCGGCGAACACGGGGAGCCAGCGCAGGGTCGAAAAGTGGGAAAAGGTGGGGAAGCGGGAAATGGAACGATGAAATCTGGTCATTTTGGTCCTGCCAGGGCTGAGACGGGGATCACATCAACGACTACGTCACAGCACAGGGTTTACCGGTTCAACGTTGCAAACATGCGTCTGGTCTGCCATAAGCCCAGCCTTCATCGCCCGGCTGATTAAGGGCTGCCGTGTCGATGACCCCGTGCGGGTGGCTTCGTTTCGAAAAAACCTGAGCACTTTCAACGCTCTAACGAGCATTTTAAGCCGCAAAAGCGCCCCTCGGGGCGCGTTTTCTTGTGGCCATAGGAGAGCCAAATGCCCAAGCTGAAGACCAAGTCAGGCGCTAAAAAGCGCTTCAAGGTGACTGCCACCGGCAAAGTGATGCACGCCCAACGCGGCAAGCGCCACGGCATGATCAAGCGGACGAAGAAGCAGATTCGTCAGCTCCGCGGCACGCGCGTGCTGTTCAAGACCGACGGCGACAACGTCAAGAAGTACTTCTTGCCGAACGCCTGATCGCGCTCGCATTTCCGATTTAGCCGGCCGCGTGCGCGCGGCAATCCGTCACCTGATTTCAGATTTTAAGGATAGCAGTCATGTCTCGCGTCAAACGCGGTGTGACCTCTCACGCCAAGCACAAGAAAGTCTACAAGGCCGCCAAGGGCTTTTCCGGCCGCCGTAAGAACACCATCCGCGCCGCCAAGGCCGCGGTCGAAAAGGCCGGGCAATACGCCTTCCGTGACCGCAAGCGCAAGAAGCGCACGTTCCGCGCGCTCTGGATCCAGCGCATCAATGCCGCGGTCCGTCCGTTCGGCATGACCTACAGCGTCTTTATCAACGGCCTCTCGAAGTCGGGCATCACGGTGGACCGCAAGGTGCTGTCGGATCTCGCCATCACCGAGCCGGCGGCGTTCCAGGCGATCGCCGAAAAGGCCAAGGCTGCGCTCGCAGCCTGAGCTTCAGGGCGTTCGAGTTGAGGCATTAGCGAGCCCGTGCAGGGCTCGCAGCTTTCAGCGCCCGCTGCGAGTAACGCTGGGCGACCTTCGCCCGGCAGAACGCCGCGAACGAAATATACATCGTTCCCTCTTCGTGGCTGAACTTGCGGTCGCAGGCATCCTTTTCGTGCTGATAGGCCTTTTTCTGCGCCCGCTTGAGGCGGGCGAGGAAGTCGCCCTCGCATTTCTCCTCAACGGCGTCGGTGAGCCCAACGTCACCGGTGGCCCCGCCTGAGCAGGCCGAGGCGATTTGCATGGCACGGTTGCAGCTCGCCGCCTTCATCTTGGTCAAGACGTCGTCCCTCGATTTCGCTGGACAATCTTCGGCGGCGGCAGGTGCGGCAAACGACAGAACGAGGGCCAGAACGGCCACCCCAGGTGCAAAACGCATCGTGTATTCCTTCTCGGCTCACGATGAGTAGAGCGCGCGGGATCAAGGGTTCAAAAGCCGCCTGATCCGGTTACGGGCTTTTTGCTTGACGTTTTAGCCCGGGAGCGGCGACAACCGGCGGCCTTTTGCGAAAGAGATTTGACCGTGTCCGACCTCACAACACTCGAACAGACCATCCTCACCGATATCGCCGCCGCCGCTGACGAAGCCGCGCTGGAAGCGGTGCGCGTTGCCGCGCTCGGCAAGAAGGGATCGATCTCCGCGCTGCTGGCAACGCTCGGCAAAATGTCGCCGGACGAGCGCAGGACCCAGGGCGCCGCGATCAACGTCGCCAAGGACAAGGTCACGCAGGCGCTGACCGCGCGCCGCGATATCCTGAAATCGGCAGCGCTCGACGCCCGCCTTGCTTCCGAGACCATCGACGTCACGCTGCCGCTGCGCGATCCGGTGGCTGAACAGGGCCGCATCCATCCGCTGAGCCAGGTGATGGATGAGCTGACATCGATCTTCGCCGACATGGGATTTGCGATCGCCGAAGGTCCCGATATCGAGACCGACGACTACAATTTTACAAAACTGAATTTCCCCGAAGGCCATCCGGCGCGGGAGATGCACGACACGTTCTTCTTCAACCCGAAGCAGGACAATTCGCGCATGCTGCTCCGCACGCACACCTCGCCGGTACAGGTGCGCACCATGCTGAACCAGCAGCCGCCGATCCGCGTGGTCTGCCCGGGCCGTACCTATCGCATCGATTCCGACGCGACGCATACGCCGCAGTTCCACCAGGTCGAGGGCCTCGTCATCGACAAGGGCTCGCATCTCGGCCACCTCAAATGGATCCTGCACGAGTTCTGCAAGGCGTTCTTCGAGGTCGACCACATCAACATGCGGTTCCGCCCGTCGTTCTTCCCGTTCACGGAGCCCTCGCTCGAGGTCGACATCCAGTGCCGGCGCGACAAGGGTGAAATCCGGTTCGGCGAAGGCGAGGACTGGCTGGAGATTCTCGGCTGCGGCATGGTGCATCCGAACGTGCTCCGCGCCTGCGGCATCGATCCGGACGTCTATCAGGGCTTTGCCTGGGGCATGGGCATCGATCGCATCGCGATGCTGAAATACGGCATGTCCGATCTCCGTCAGCTGTTCGACAGCGACGTCCGCTGGCTCAACCATTACGGCTTCAAGCCCCTCGACATCCCGACGCTGGCGGGGGGATTGAGCACGTGAGCGCGCGCGAACTCCGAAAGAATTCCACCGATGCTGAACGTATCCTCTGGTCCGAACTCCGCGATCACAAGCTGAACGGCATCGGCTTCCGGCGCCAGGTGCCGATCAAGAACTACATCGCCGACTTCGCCTGCCATGCAGCAAAGCTGGTGGTCGAGCTCGACGGCGGACAACTTTTTTCGGATCAAGCCGAGCAGGCTGACGCCGTTCGATCGTCGGTGATTGAGGCCAGAGGCTTCCAGGTGCTCCGCTTCAGCAATCTCGACGTGATGACAAATCGCGCCGGAGTACTCGAAACGATTGCCACTACCGTTGTGGCGCGAGCCCCCACCCTGACCCTTCCCCGCAAGCGGGAGAGGGGACGAGAGAAGCAACCATCATGAAGTTCACGCTCTCCTGGCTGAAGGAACATCTCGACACCGACGAGCCGCTGGAAAAGCTCGCCGACAAGCTCACCATGATCGGGCTTGAGGTCGAGCAGATCGACGACAAGGCCAAAGCGCTGGCGCCGTTCTCGATTGCGCGGGTGATTTCGGCCGAACAGCATCCGAATGCCGATCGTTTGCGCGTCTGCATGGTCGATACCGGCGACGGTGGCGCACCGGTGCAGGTGGTTTGCGGCGCGCCAAACGCGCGCGCCGGCCTGATCAGCGTGTTCTCGCCGCCCGGCACGTTCATTCCCGGCAAGAACATCACGCTCGGCGTAGGCACCATCAGAGGCGTCGAGAGCCGCGGCATGCTGTGCTCGGCGGCCGAACTGCAGATTTCCGAAGACCATGACGGCATCATGGAGCTGCCGGCCGATGCGCCCGTCGGTGCGCCCTACGCGCAATGGGCCGGGCTCGGCGATCCCATGATCGAGATCAACCTGACGCCGAACCGGCAGGATTGCACCGGCGTGCACGGCATCGCCCGCGATCTTTCCGCCGCCGACATGGGCAAGTTCAAAGATCCCGGCATCAAGCCGATCAAAGGCGAGTTCCCCTGCCCGGTGCAGCTGACGGTGGAAGACGCCACGCTGTGCCCCGGCTTTGCGCTGCGGCTGGTGCGCGGCGTCAAGAACGGCCCGTCGCCGGAATGGTTGCAGAAGCGCCTGACCTCGATCGGACTGCGTCCGATCAACGCGCTGGTCGATATCACCAACTTCATGACCTACGACCGCGCCCGTCCGCTCCATGTGTTCGACGCCAAGAAAGTGAGGGGCAATCTCACCGTGCGCCGCGCGCGCGACGGCGAGAGCCTGCTGGCGCTCGACGGCCGCACCTACACGCTCGATCCCGCCATCTGCGTGATCGCGGACGAGCATGGCGTAGAGTCGCTCGCCGGCATCATGGGCGGCGAAGCCTCCGGCTGCGACGAGAACACCACCGACGTGCTGATCGAATCGGCGCTGTGGAACGATATCAACATCGCGCAGACCGGCCGCAAGCTCGGCGTCAATTCGGATGCGCGCTATCGCTTCGAACGCGGCGTCGATCCAGCGTTCATGGTGCCCGGACTTGAGCTCGCGACCAAAATGGTGATGGAGCTGTGCGGCGGCACGCCGTCGGAGAATGTCGTCGTCGGCAATCCCTTCGGCGAAGACCGCGTGATCGATTTCCCGCTTCATGAGGTCAAGCGCCTCGCCGCCATCGAAGTGCCGCTGGTCGAGATGAAGCGCATCCTCAGCCATCTCGGCTTCATGGTGGCCGGCAGCGGTCCGATCGTGAAGATCGCGGTGCCCTCCTGGCGTACGGATATCGGAGGCAAGGCCGATATCGTCGAGGAGATCGTGCGCATCGTCGGCGTCGACAAGGTGCCGATGACGCCGTTCGAGCGCGGTGACGCGCCGCGCAAGCCGGTGCTCACCACGATCCAGCTGCGCACCCGCCGCGCCAAGCGCGCGCTGGCCGCCCGCGGCATGGTCGAGGCGGTGACGTGGTCGTTCATTGCAAAGCCCGCGGCGGAATTGTTCGGCGGCGGACAGGCCGAGCTTGCGCTCGCCAATCCGATCGCATCTGATCTCTCCGACATGCGGCCGAGCCTGCTGCCCGGCCTGATCGCCGCCGCGCAGGCCAATGCCAATCGCGGCTCGTCCGATGTCGCGCTGTTCGAGGTCGGCCAGGTGTTCAAGGGCGACAAGCCGGAAGACCAGCTGGTCGCGGCGTCCGGCGTGCGCCACGGCTTTGCCTCCGCAGGGGGCATGGGGCGGCACTGGTCCGGCGCAGCGGAGGTCGACGCGCTCGACGCCAAGGCCGACGCGTTTGCGGTGCTCGCGGCCGCGGGCGCGCCGATGCAGGCGCTGCAGATCGTGCCGGGCGGCGCGAGCTGGCTGCATCCGGGACGCTCCGGCACCATCCAGATCGGCCCGCAAAACGTGCTGGGTTATTTCGGCGAATTGCATCCGCGCACGCTGGAGGCGCTCGGCGCCGACGGGCCGCTGATCGCGTTCGAAGTGATCCTCGATCGCGTTCCCGACGCCAAGCAGAAGCCGACCCGCGCCAAGCCCGTGCTTGAACTTTCCGCGTTCCAGCCGGTGTCGCGCGATTTTGCCTTCATCGTCGACCGCGCCGTCAAGGCGGGCGATATCGTGCGCGCCGCGCAGGGTGTCGACAGGAAGCTGGTCACGGGCGTCACCGTGTTCGACGTCTACGAGGGCAAGGGCATCGATGAGAGCAAGAAGTCGGTCGCGATCGCCGTGACCATCCAGCCGCGCGAAAAGACGCTCACCGATCAGGAGATCGACGCGGTGGCGGCGAAGATCGTGGCCGAGGTAACCAAGAAGACCGGCGGCACCTTGCGCGCATGATGCCGAACGGCGTGAGCGGTTCGGACATCACGCCCAAAAACGCGTTCCAGAAACAGAACATGAGCCTCGAAGGCCTGATCCCCGCCAGCGTCAGCCTCACCGCCGCAATCGCGATCTGCGCGATTGCGTTCGTGTCCGGCTTGGCGCGCGGCTTTTCCGGCTTCGGCTCCGCACTGATCTTCATGCCGCTGGCGAGCAGCATGGCGGCGCCGCAGCTGGTAGCGGCGCTGCTGCTGATCATCGATTTCATCGCAGCCGCGCCGCTGGTCCCCAACGCGTGGAAACAGGCCGACCGCAGGGCGACCGCGGTGATGGTGTTCGGCGCGCTGATCGGCGTTCCGATCGGCACCTATTTCCTGAGCCGGCTCGAACCGGTCACCACGCGCTGGATCATTTCCGCCTTCGTGTTTGCGCTTCTGCTGTTGCTGCTCTCCGGCTGGCGCTACCGGGGCAAGGACCATGCAAGCATTTCGGTCGGCATCGGCGGCGTATCCGGCTTTTGCAGCGGGCTGGCGCAGACCGGCGGGCCGCCGATCGTCGGCTACTGGCTCGGCCGCCCGATCGCCTCCAACATCGCACGGGCGAACATCCTGCTGTTCTTCGGTGCGTCGGATTTCTTCTCGGTCGTCAGCTACAGCCTGACCGGGCTGATCACGATGGAAGCGATCAAGTTTTCGCTGCTGGTCGGGCCCGTCTACGGCATCGGCGTCTGGCTCGGCGCCTCCTTGTTCGGCCGCGCCAGCGAGACATTGTTCCGCGCGATCTGCTACGCGCTGATCGCGATGGCCGTCATCGCCGGCCTGCCTGCGCTGGACGGCGTGCTGCGCTAGTTGCAGCGCGATTTCAAATGCATCGTCGTCCCGGCGAAGGCCGGGACCCATACACCGCGGCTTCAGTTTGGCGGAAGGTATCTGCTACCTTTACCCTAGTGTGAGATCACGCGGTATGGGTCCCGGCCTTCGCCGGGACGACGACATTTGTTCCAGCACCAGATCGCAATAGGCGTAGCCGTCGCGCTCGACGCGCTCACCGGTGCTGACGGAAAGTCGGTGCGAGAACATCGGCCCCGCCACCACGCAGGTGTGAAACTCGCCGTTCTCGCCGCAAGGATCGACGCTATCAGGCAGGTCAGCCAACAGCTGCGCATCGAATTTGCGGCCGGCGAATTCCGCCGACAGCTTCTTCATGTCGACGGTCGCAAGATAGGCTTCCAAACCACAACCCATCATCGCCCGCGCCAGTTCGGGCGTTGGCCGGTCCCAGAGTGGAAAGATTGGCGTGATGCCGGTGCCGGCGAGTTTCGCTTCGCGATAGGCGCGAATGTCGCGCAGGAACAAATCGCCGAAAATCATATGCGTGACGCCGTCCGCCACGGCCTCCGCGACCGCCTCGCCCATGCGGGCCTCATAGATCTCGTTCGGGCAGGGATACGGGATCGGCACGATGCGTTGCGGCAGGCCCGCGGCTTCGCATTGCGCCTGCAGGATCTCCTGCCGCACGCCGTGGATCGAAACGCGGCCGAACGTCTCCGTCACGGTGGTCAGCGCGCCCACCACATCGAATTCACCCGCGCGCCGCACTTCGTGCAGCGCAAAGGCGCTGTCCTTGCCGCTCGACCACGAGATCAGCGCCTTCGGTCGCACCATCAGTTGAACTGCGACGATGGCATTGCCGCCTTCGGCTGCGGTGCCCGCCGGCGCTGCTTCGGTGGTGGCGCCGCCGGTTCAGGATCTCTCAACGCGCCGATCCTGCGCAACGCCGCTTCGGCGGCGCGCTCGCCGCTTTCCCAAGCACCGTCGATCGTGCCCCACAAGGTTTCGTGCGTGGCTTCGCCGGCGAGATACATGCAGCCGAACGGCTCGGTCAGAACCTTTCGCGAGGCCTGCGCGCCCGGCCCGGCCGCGGACATCGCGCCGAGCGCGAACGGCGCGGCGTTCCAGCGCGTCGCACTCGATTTCTTCACCGCCGCCGCGACCTCGCTGCCGTACAGCTTGGTCAACCACTCCACCGCAAATGCGATCATGGCTTTTTCGCCCTGCGCGGAGAGATCGCGGCCGAACGAGCCGGCGACGTCGATCGAACATAGCGATGACGACCCCATATTGGCGTACAGCAAGGCGGTGCGCGTCGAGTTGCTCTGCTCGATGATGATGTCGTCGCGGGCTAATCCCAGCGGATTACCCGGCATTTGCAGCGCGATGCGGTCAAAGCTGCCGAGGCTCAGTTTGGCGGCGGCATCCAGCGTGCGCTTGGGAATGTCGGGCGTGAATTTGATGTTGCCCGCGGTCAGCACGTTGCTCGAGACCGTCACGACGGCGGCGCGCGCGACAATCTTGCCGGACGGCGTTTCCACCGCAACGTCGCGGCTGCCCCAGGAAATCCGGTTCGCAGGCGTCGACAGCGCCAACGGCACCTGCTCGCCGAGTTTCGTGATCAGCGTCCCCAGCCCCTGACGGCAGGCGATCGCGGTGTTGCGATCCTGCGCGCGGATCTTGTCGACGACAGAGAGATCCTTGAGATCCTTGCCGGCGAAATTGGCGCCGAGCACGAATTCGGTGGTGCCCGCCCAGTCGCCGAGGTCTTTGGGCAGCGCCGAGGCGCAGGAGACGTCGAACCGGCGCGAAGCCTCGTCGATGGCGCGGTTGGCGCGCACCAAAGCTGCAAGAAACTCCTCGGTCTCGCCGGCGCGGGCGTTGCGGCGGCCGATGCGGATTTTCTGGCCTGACGGCGCGGTGATAATCTCGAGCCCGGCCGATCGCGCAAGCTTGATCATCGGGTTGGTTTCGGGATTGTGCATCCAGCGCGCGCCGCGATCGAACGGCACTTCGAAGGTGGTGGTATCGGTCTGGCAGCGGCCGCCGATCTGGCTTGCCGCTTCCACTACGATCACCTTGCGGTTCGCCGCCATGACCCGCCGCGCCGCAGCAATGCCGGCGGCGCCGGCGCCGATCACGACAATGTCAGCCTCACGCGGCAATGGCGCGGCCCCCGCCCGCCCGCCGAAAACCGGCATCACCGCCAGGCCTGCGGACGCCGAGAGGAAATCGCGGCGGGTCATTGTCATGTCATGGTTTCCGGGGCCTTGAAACAAAGAGAACAGCTAGCGAACTCTGCCGCATCTCACCGTGCGCAGCAACACTCATGGTGAATCAATCCTGATTGACCCGCCTCACGCATGAACTAAATTGAAACGGCTTACGACCATGCTAATGGAGAATAAAAGCGGTCAAAGAACCGCGGGGGATTTCATGGGCGTAATGCTCGATACGATCGGCCAGTTGATTGCGGGCTACCTGCAGAAGGAAGTCCCGGGCTATGAACCGTTCACGCCCAGCGATCCCGAGCATCTGCGCGGCGTCATCGAGCCCGGCGATGTGCTGCTGGTCGAGGGCAACAACCGCATTTCCGGCATCATCAAATACCTCACGCAATCCACCTGGTCGCATGCCGCGCTCTATGTCGGCCCGATCGATGGCGCGACGGAACCGGACGGCGAACCGCATGTCCTGATCGAAGCCAACATCGGCGAAGGCGTGACGTCGGCGCCGCTGTCGAAATATTTTCCCTATCACACCCGCCTCTGCCGTCCGGTCGGACTGTCCTATGAGGACCGCATCACGGTGTGCCGCTACGCCATCAACCGGATCGGCTTCGGCTACGACACCAAGAACATCGTCGACCTGGCGCGATACCTGTTCCCGATGCCGGTGCCGCAGCGCTGGCGGCGGCGCATGATCGCGTTCGGTTCCGGCGATCCCACCAAGATCATCTGCTCGGCGCTGATCGCGCAGGCGTTCGACGCCGTGCGTTATCCGATCCTGCCCAAGATCACGCGCGCCGCCTCGCGAAAGGCCCGCCGCGAGATTCTCCACATTCGCGATTCGTCGCTCTACATGCCGCGCGATTTCGATATCTCGCCCTATTTCGAAGTCGTCAAACCCACCATCGTGCACGGCTTCGACTATCTGGCCTTGCATTGGGCCGACAAGCAGAAGCCGCTCCAGGAGGTAGCGGGCGAATTCCGTGTGTTTCCAGAAGTCGAGTCGCCGTCGCTTGTTCCTGAGGAGGCTAACGAAGAGGCGCCGGTTCCGGTTTCGGCTGAAGAAGTGACCGAGGTCGCGGTAGCGACCGAGGTCGCCGTGCAAACGACCCTGGTCGAACGCGTGACCGTGTCGGAGCATTTTCTCGCCGTCGAATATGTCCCGGTCCGCCTGCCGCAACGCCGCGCCCGTCGGCGCAACAAGGTTATTGAGGCGGCGTAAGCGCTAAAACCTTCCTGCCAGCGTCAGCCGCACCGCGAGCGGTTCTGCCGGATGCACATGGCGATCGGCAACACCGCCGATCGGCTCGCCCGGCAACCGCGACAGATAATAATATTCAATCTGGTTGGTCTTCGCGTTGAAGAGATTGAGCACGTCGAGCTGCAGGCGCAGTCCGTTGTCGAACCGGTAACCGGCGCGCGCATTGAAGATCAGCGATGAAAGCGACCGCACGCTGTCGTCCTCGATCAGCGGACGCGGACCGAAATAGCGTCCCTTCAGCGCGCCGAACCAACCTGTCTCATGGCCGAAGGTGATGGCACCACTCGCAATCCAGGCCGGCGCACCGGGGATGCGATCGCCCGCGGCGTCGAAATCGGTGAAGCGGGCGCGGGTATAAGCAACATCCAGATCGAACGTCAGCCACGGCACCGGCTTGTACTTGTTGGTCCATTCCACACCGACGCGGCGGCTCGGCCGGCTGGCCTCGGTGGTGCCGGCGTCGCCGACGAACAGCAATTCGGAATCGAAGTCGAGCATGAAGACCGCGACCGAACTTGTTAGGCCATCGATCGCCCTGGTGCGGACGCCGAGTTCGGCGCCCTTCGAGCGCACCAGCAGCGGCACCCGATCCTGCGGCGTTACCTTGTCGATCGGATCGACCGTGATCGTCGCGCCGCGGATGTCGTTGGAGTGCAGGCCATAGCCGGCATTTCCGAAAAACTCCGTCTTGTACCAGGGTCCAAGCACGATGCCGGCCTTCGGGCTCGCCATCGACGCCTGCGCATTGCCGGAGTTTTCCGGCGTGTCGCTCAGCACGCTTCCGGCGTGGACGTCCTCGCGAATGCCGACAGTGGTACGCAGCCAGTCCGTCCAGCGTGTCGTGCTATCCATCCAGACGCCGACATTGCCTTCCCTGACGCGGTCCTCACGCACGGTCGAAAGCCAGCCGCGCTGCTGGGTCTTGAACAGGCCGACATGGATATCGTCATAACGGCTTTGCAGGCCGATTCGTGTTTGCGTCTCAAGTCCGTCGAGGCGCCAATCGAAGGCGTGCCGAGCATCGAAGCCGCCGAGGGTACGGCTGTCGCGCTGGTTGAACTGGTCGCCATTGACGGGGTCGTCTAGGAAATAGGTGAAATTGTTGTAGAGCTGCAAGTTGGATCGGACGACATAGGCGTTGATCTTGCTCTGCCCGTATTCGCTCGAATGCGCGAAATTGCCGGACAGGCTGAAGCGGCTGGCGACGCCGCCGTCGGTCGGATCGAGCGTACCGAAGCGGCCGATCACGCCCTGGTCGACCGCGCGCTGCGCCACTTGGTCGGTCGAGTTCCAGGCGTTGGAATAGGCCATGGCGGTCAGCGTCATTCCGTCGGTCGCAGTACCCTGGCTGTAGCGCATGACGCCGTTGATCTTGCGCACATCGTCCGGCACGTCCCATGGACCGTTGTACTTCACGCCTTCGATGGCGGAGAGCAGCGTACCCGCACCGACCGCAACTGAACCGGCGGCCACCCCGCGCCGATACCCGAAACTGCCAACCGTGAACGCAGCCAGGTTTTTCGGCAGTTTCGTCAGGTAGTCGATTTCGAGCGAGCCGGCGGAGCTGAAGTCGCCCGCATCGGCAAAATACGGACCCTTGCGGACATTCAGCGACTGGATCAGCTCAGGGATCAGAAAGTTGATATCGGCATAGCCCTGCCCGTGGCCATGCGTCGGCATGTTGACGGGCATGCCGTCTACCTTGATGGAAAGATCAGTCCCGTGATCAAGGTTGAAGCCGCGCAAAAAATACTGGTTGGCTTTGCCCTCGCCGGAATGCTGGGTGACAATCAGCCCGGGAACGACCTCCAGCGCCTCACCGGGCCGCAGAAACGGAACGGCATTCACTTCCGCGCCGCTGATGCGCACGGCGCTGGCGGCGGTGGGCTGCAGGGCAGCCGCGCCGTCGGATGATGTACCAGGCGCCACGCCGCTGGCGCCCGCGGTTACCGGCTGGTTCGAGTTGATCGCCGTTCTATTCCGCGCGCCACGATTTTGCGACAGTTTTGACCGGGCGGCCCGCTTGGGCGTCGGGTCGGAAGCGGTGATGGTGACAGGCGGAAGCTGGCCAAGTTGAGCCGCCCGCTCCTGCGCCTCGGCCGGGAGCATCAGGACGGCAGAAGAAGCCGTAGCGGAGAATATCCGCAACAAGACTGTACGCACCGCCCTGCCCCCGCATGATAACTGCTACAGTCCGAGAGCGGCTGCGCTACACCTAACCCGGCCCCTCACGCTACCAAGCCCGGTATGATGATACAATAAAAATATCATACTGCCGAAAAGCACGGAATCCCAGATGCAACGGATCACCATCACGATCGAAGACGATTTGCTCGCCGAGATCGATGCCGCAGCGCAAACGCGCGGCTACCAGAATCGCTCCGAGATCATCCGCGACCTCGCCCGATCAGGCCTGCAGCAAAGCGCCGAGGACGCCGCACCGTCAGGGCAATGCGTCGCCGCGCTGGTCTATGTCTACGATCACGCCGCGCGCGACCTCTCAAAACGGCTGGTGCAGAATTTCCACGGCCATCACGATCTGTCGTTGGCGACGCTGCACGTCCATCTCGACGACGACAGCTGCATGGAAGTGACGGCGCTGAAGGGCGCCTCCGGCGAGGTCCGGCATTTCGCCGACCACATCATCGCCGAGCGCGGCGTGCGTTACGGCCGCGTGGTGATGATCCCGACCGCGGCGGACAAGAAGCCGAAGGCGCGCAAGCACGCGCATAAGCACGACTAGGGGTTGGGTCGCCTCGCCCCAAACAACACCGTCATGCTTCACTCAAGTAAGAAAGACGTGGATGGCCGGGCATAGGCGAGCGTGAGCGACGCCGTCCTTCAGACGGCTATGCCCGGCCATGACGAAATGTAGAGCCAGGCGAGGGAGAACTAAATCACGCCGCCTTCGCCGTCCCGCACGGCAATCCGGCGCGTGCCATCCCGCCATAGAGTTGCTCGTCCGGCATTTCCGATTTCAGGATTGATCGCACCGCGACCAGTTTGTTGATATCGATGCCGGTCGCAAAACCCTTGCTCTCGCACAGGAACACGAGGTCCTCGAACACGACGTTGCCGGTCGCGCCCGGCGCGAACGGACAGCCGCCGAGGCCGCCCAGCGATCCGTCCAGCACGCGTGCGCCGGCATCGAGCGCCGCCGAGGCGTTGGCGATACCCATGCCGCGGGTGTCGTGCAGATGAATGCAGACCGGCTTTGGTCCCGCGATCTTCACCACGGCCGCCGTCAATTCCCCGACCTGCTTCGGCCCGGCATAGCCGACGGTATCGGCGACCGCGACCATGTCGACGCCGGCCTCGAACAGCTTTTCCGCAATCCTGATCACTTCGTTCGGATCGACGGCACCGACGATCGAACAGCCCAGCGCCATCGAGATCGCAGCGTTCACGACAGGTTTGTGCGCGGTGGCGTCGCGCAATTCGCAGAGCCGCTTGACGTTGGCGATCGCAGATTTGCGGCTGCGGTTGGCGTTGGCCTGGCTGTGCTCTTCGGTCGCCGAGACCACGGTGGCCACTTCAGCCACGCCTGATGCCAACGCCTCGTTGACGCCGCGCTCGTTCAGCGTCAGCGCGATGCCATAGGCGCCCGGCAGTGACGCGATGGTGGCGATGACCTCGCGCATGTCGGTGAATTGCGGGAAGGTTTTGGCCGGCAGGAACGAGCCGACCTCGAAATGCCGCACGCCGGCGGCATATTCATCGCGGATCCAGCGCTGCTTGGCCGCCGTCGAGGGAAACTTCTTCACCAGCTGCAGCCCGTCGCGCAGGCCCACTTCACGCAGAATGATCTTGTTGTCGGGATAGACATCCTGAAGACGGGTCATGGCAGCCTCACGCAGCATTGTCGGTTGACGTTTGTTTGTTCAGTTCGGCTCTGACTGCCTCGGTATCGGCGCCGAGAACCGGCACCTTGAGGCCTTCGCCGATATTGCCGCCGTTCCATTCCACCGGCAATGCGGGAACGCGGAACGGCGCGCCATCGGCGTTGAAATTGTTGACGAGCCCGCCGGGGCGCAGCACGTGCGGGTCGTGCAGCAAATCCTCAGGCCGGTTGATTGGCGAGAAGCAGATGTTGAGTACATCGAGCTTGGCCGAAAGCTCAGCCACGTTCCAGCCTTTGATCACCTCGGCGACGCGCGGAATGATCCGGTCCCGCGCCATGATCCGCTCCGTGGTGTTGGTCAAGGTCGGATCGTCCAAAAATTCCTGCAGCCCAAACTCGCGGCAGAAACTCTGCCAATGGCCCTCGGTAACGACGCCGATGAAGATGCGGCCGCCACCTGCGGTGTCGAAAATATCGTAGATCGGCCAGGCATGTTCGCGCTCCGGCATCGAGCGCGGCTTGCGGCCTGTCATTTCATATTCGACCATGTGCTGCGCGACGAGAAACAGGCAATTCTCGAACAGCCCGATCCTGATATCGGCGCCATCCTTGTTGCCGTCGCGCTTCTGGTAGAGCGCGGCCAGGATCGCGATCACACCGAACATGCCGCCCATGATGTCGTTGGCGGACGAACCAACGCGCTGCGGCTTGTCTCGCGTGCCGGTCATCGCGGCGAGGCCCGACATCATCTGCACGACCTCGTCGAGCGCCGGACGATGCTCGTAGGGTCCGGACAGAAATCCCTTGTGGCCGGCCACGATCAGATGCGGATGCTTGCGGCGCAACTCCTCGATACCCAAGCCCTGCTTTTCGAGCGCACCGTCGCGAAAATTCTCCACGAACACGTCGGCGCTGGCAAGCAGCCGGTCCATGGTCTCGCGATCCTCCGCCTTGGAGAGATCGAGCACGATGCTGCGCTTGCCGCGGTTGAACAGCGGGAAGAACGAGACCCCCATGCCCCCTAAGCTGCGGGTCTTGTCGCCGACGGGTGGTTCGACCTTGATCACCTCGGCGCCGAGCTGCGCCAGGATCATGCCGCAGGTCGGGCCCATCACCATATGGGTCATCTCGACGACCCTCACGCCCTCGAGCGGCAATTCCGTCCCGGTCATGGCTTCTCCCTTGCGCCGTAGCTTGGGGATCAGACTAAGCCTTCAGGACTTGCCGGGAAAACATAATCTGCCGAACCGTGCCGTCACGGCTGCATAACGCAAATGCACGGGCGGGATCGCTGCCGGCGTTCCTAACCCGGGTCTGCCCAGGTCTTCTGCCCAGGTCTTGCCGAAGCCCGATTGCATCTCTACCTCTCGCGAGGGTTTTTTACCGAGAAACAGAGGCCATCATGCTGGACGCCGCCGTCAAGGCGCTTTCCCAAATCCTGTCACCGCCGATGCGCACCATTCTGTGGCGCTCGATCGGGCTGGCGCTGGTGCTGATCACGGTGCTGGCGCTCGGCCTGCAGCGGCTGCTCAGCTGGTTCGCCGAATATGGCGAGGTCTGGGCGGAAGGGCTGCTGGGACCTGGCTTTCACACGCCGCTGAACATTTTGGCCTGGATCGTCTCGATCGCGGCCGGGCTCGGCGTCGTGCTCGGCGGTATCTTCCTGATGCCGGCGATCACCTCGCTGGTCGCCAGCGTGTTCGTCGACGACGTCGCCGACCATGTCGAGCGCGAGCATTATCCGGCAGAAAAGCCCGGCTCCGCGCTGCCGCTTGGCGTGGCGATCCCCGAGGGCATCAAGACGGCGCTGCTGACCATCCTGGTCTATCTGATCGCGCTGCCCTTCGTGCTGTTCGCCGGCGCCGGCTTCCTGATTTTCTTCTTTGCCACCGCCTGGCTGCTCGGCCGGGAATATTTCGAGCTCGCGGCGATGCGTTTCCGCTCGCCCGCGGAAGCCAAGGCGATGCGCAAGGACAATGCGTCGACCGTGTTCACAGCGGGGCTGATCATCGCCGCCTTCGTGTCGATCCCGATCGTCAATCTCGCGACGCCGCTGTTCGGCATGGCCTTCATGGTCCATATGCACAAGCGACTGAGCGGCCCGCGGCCCGAGCTGATCGAGCCGTCGCGGCGCACGGGAATGCCGATGGTCTGATTGCGCTCCATCCACGTCGTTGCGAGCGAAGCGAAGCCGCACGGGGATAGATGGATTGCTTCGTCGCTGCGCTCCTCGCAATGACGGTAAGCCCTCACACCGTCTTCTCCGGCCACCTACAGAGATCGTTGATCAAACACACCTCGCAGCGCGGCTTGCGCGCGAGGCATGTGTAGCGGCCGTGCAGGATCAGCCAGTGGTGGGCGTGCAGCATGAATTCGGACGGGATTATCTTTTCCAGTCCGAGCTCGACCTCGAGCACGTTATTGCCGGGCGCCAATCCGGTGCGGTTGCCGACGCGGAACACGTGGGTATCGACCGCCATGGTGTGCTCACCGAAGGCCATGTTGAGCACGACATTGGCGGTCTTGCGGCCGGCGCCGGGCAGCGTTTCGATCTCGGCGCGGGTGCGCGGCACCTCGCCGCCGAATTCCGCAATCAGCTTCTGCGAGAGCGCGATGACGTTCTTCGCCTTGTTGCGATAAAGCCCGATGGTCTTGATGTAGTCGCGCACGGTGTCCTCGCCGAGATCAAGCATCTTCTCGGGCGTATCCGCCACCGCGAACAACGCGCGCGTCGCGCGGTTGACGCCGGCGTCGGTGGCCTGGGCCGACAGCACCACGGCGACCAGCAGCGTGTAGGGGTTGAGATGTTCGAGCTCGCCCTTCGGCTCCGGATTGGCCTTGCGAAAGCGGCTGAAGACCTCGTGGACCTCGGCTGAGGTCCAGGGTTTTGACTTTGGCGATCGCTTCGCCACGGGCTTGGCGGACGCTTTGGCCGGCTTCCTGGCCGTGGCCTTTTTGGCTGTTTTCCTTGCGGTTTTCCTTGCGGATTTACTTGGCACGGATAGAACGCTTGATTTTTTGGCAGCTTTAGCGCGGGTGATTTTGGCCATGATCCGGGTATACTGACCAGCGATGACCGCAAGCAACGACTTTGATCGGGATGTTGACCAGCCGAAGCTGTTTTCGGCGCGGCTGACGCCGCATCGCTCGCTCAACCGCACCGGCTTCCTGGTGCTGATGGCATTCCTTTGTGCTGTGAGCTTTGTCGCGGGCGTCGCGTTTCTGTTGATGGGCGCCTGGCCGGTGTTCGGATTCTTCGGGCTCGATGTGCTCGTGATCTACTGGGCGTTCCGGGTCAATTTCCGCAGCGCCAACGCGTCGGAGGAAATCACGGTGACGCCGTCGGAGCTGCGGGTGCGCCGCGTCAGCCATCGCGGCCATGTGGTGGAATGGGTGCTCAATCCACTCTGGGTGCGGCTGGACCAGACCGGCGATCCCGAATTCGGCATCGAGCGGCTTTATCTGGTCTCGCGCGGCCGCCGCGTCTCGGTCGGGCATTTTTTGGGGCCGGACGAAAAAGCAAGCTTTGCCAAGGCTTTACTGGCAGCGCTGCAGTCCGCCAAACGCGGTATTACCTACAATCCCATAACGTGAATCCGTATCGGAAATCGGGTGGTTGGAACGTCAGATGAGCCCTAAATCTGATCCCATGATGACACTCGCCATACATGACCAGCGCCTGGCCAAGCCGGGCCCCCAGAACGCCGCACTGCGCGACTATGATTCCGTGCGCCGTGCGATCGCCTTCATCTCGGAACACTGGCGCGCGCAGCCGACCATCGAAGCGATGGCGGACGCCGCCTCGGTGACCCCTGATGAATTGCACCTGCTGTTCCGCCGCTGGGCCGGGCTGACGCCCAAGGACTTCATGCAGGCGCTGACGCTCGATCACGCCAAGGGATTGTTGCGCGACTCGGCGAGCGTCCTCGACGCCGCGCTCGACTCGGGGCTGTCGGGTCCGGGCCGGTTGCACGATCTGTTCGTGACGCATGAAGCGATGTCGCCGGGCGAATGGAAGAACGGCGGCGCCGGCATGACGCTGCGCTACGGTTTCCATCCCTCGCCGTTCGGCACTGCCATCGTGATCGCCAGCGGCCGCGGCCTTGCCGGGCTTGCCTTCGCCGATCCCGGCGAGGAGCCGGCATCTTTCGCCGACATGAAGCGGCGCTGGCCGAACGCGACCTATGTCGAGGATCGCGACGGCACGGCCGGTCTCGCGCAACGCATCTTCGACACCAAATTGTGGCGGCCGGACCAGCCGCTGCGCGTGGTCCTGATCGGTACTGACTTCGAGGTCCGCGTCTGGGAAACCTTGCTGAAGATCCCGATGGGCCGCGCGGTCTGCTATTCCGACATCGCCAACAAGATCAAGAATCCAAAAGCCTCTCGCGCTGTTGGTGCTGCGGTCGGCCGCAACCCGGTCTCGTTCGTGGTGCCCTGCCATCGCGCACTCGGCAAGGGCGGCGCGCTCACCGGCTATCACTGGGGCATCACCCGCAAGCAGGCGATGCTGGGCTGGGAAGCCGGCCAGGTGGGGCTGCATTGAGATCGTTGTTCGTGGTTCGTAGGATGGGTTGAGCCCTTGCGAAATCCATCACGTTTGTCGCGCAATTGATGGGTTTCGCGAAGAGCTCAACCCATCCTACGGCCTCCGATTTCCCATGGCTGATATGTCGACCAAGCAGAGCACCCGGCCGGAACACTGACGGCGCGCCTCGATTGACGATCGCATATCGATCGCTCACAACCACGCTGGGGTAAACAGCGAAAGGCCCGTCGATGCAGGAACGTCGTCCCGTAATGCTAGCGATATTGGATGGTTGGGGCTGGCGAGAGGATCCGGCCGACAATGCTGTGCGTCAGGCCAAAACACCGAATTTCGACCGCCTGTGGAACGCGGGTCCGCGCGCCTTCCTGAGGACGTCAGGACGGGATGTCGGGCTGCCCGATGGTCAGATGGGCAATTCCGAAGTGGGACACCTGAACATCGGCGCGGGCCGCGTCGTGATGCAGGACCTGCCGCGGATCAACGACGCCATTGTAACAGGCGAAATCAAATCCGCGACGGCGCTCACCTCCCTGGTGCAGGCGCTGAAGCAGAGCGGCGGCACCTGTCACTTGATCGGGCTGGTGTCGCCGGGCGGTGTCCATTCGCATCAGGACCACGTCTCGGCACTGGCCAGGATCCTCGCCGAGCATGGCGTGCCGGCGGTCGTACACGCGCTCACGGACGGACGCGATACGCCGCCGCGATCAGGCGCCGATGATTTGAAGCGGCTAAGCGCGGCGCTGCCGCCACAGGTTCCGATCGCAACCGTTGTCGGGCGATATTATGCGATGGACCGCGACAAGCGCTGGGAACGCGTTGGCAAAGCCTATGACGCCATCGTCGAGGCCGAAGGCCCGCATTTTGCCGACGCGCAATCGGCCATATCAGATGCCTATGCGCATGATGTCTCCGACGAGTTCGTCGTGCCGTCGGTGATCGGCAATTACGCCGGCATCAAAGATGGCGACGGCGTGCTGAGCTTCAACTTTCGCGCTGATCGCGTCCGCGAGATTCTTGGTGCGATGCTCGATCCGTCATTCGACGGCTTCAAACGCAGACGCAGCGTCCGATACGCCGCCGCCGTTGGAATGACGCAGTACAGCGCTGATCTGGACAGGCTGATGCAGACGATATTTCCGCCGCAGGCGTTTCCAAACATCCTGGGCGAAGTCACATCAGCGGCAAACCGGACGCAAGTGCGGATGGCCGAAACGGAGAAATATCCGCACGTCACCTATTTTCTCAACGGTGGACGGGAAGAACCTTTTCCCGGCGAAGACCGCATCATGGTGCCATCGCCCAAGGTCGCGACCTATGACCTGCAACCGGAGATGTCGGCTGTCGAGCTGACGGCGAAGGCCGTGGAGGCAATCGACTCGGGCAAGTATGACCTGATCGTTCTGAACTACGCCAATCCGGACATGGTCGGCCACTCGGGAAACCTGGCGGCTGCGATCAAGGCGGTGGAGACCGTCGATACCGCGCTCGGGAAAATCTCGGAGGCGATCGAGCGATCCGGCGGTGCGCTGCTGGTCACGGCCGATCACGGCAACTGCGAAATGATGCGCGACCCCGCAACTGGCGGTCCGCATACGGCGCACACGACGAACCCGGTGCCCCTGCTGCTGCAGGGTGGCGGCGACGTGACGTTAGCGGAAGGCCGGCTGGCGGATATTGCGCCGACACTGCTCGACCTGATGCAATTGCCGAAACCGGCTGACATGACCGGCATCTCGTTGCTGCGCCCGAACAAGCAAGGGTAAAGCGTGATTTAGGTTGCGCGGACCACTCGCTTCCTATCGCGTCATCCTCGGGATGACGTCTGTGGGCTTCGCATTCGGCGCGTCCTCGAACTTCAGAAGTCGCCGAGGCCCAGCACATCGGCCATCGAATATAGGCCGGGCGTCTTGCCCTGCGCCCACAATGCCGCCTTGATCGCGCCCTGCGCAAACATGGTGCGGTCCTCGGCGCGGTGGGTCAGCTCGATGCGCTCCATCGCGCCGGCGAAGATCACGCTGTGTTCGCCGGTGACGGTGCCGCCGCGCAGCGCCGCAAAACCGATATCGCCGGCCTTGCGCGCGCCGGTAATGCCGTCGCGTCCGCGCGCCGAATGCAGATGCAGGTCGATGCCGCGGCCCGCGGCGGCGGCCTCACCCAGCATGAGCGCGGTGCCCGACGGCGCATCGACCTTGGCCTTGTGATGCATCTCGAGGATCTCGATGTCGAAATCGGTATCCAGCGATTGCGCGACGCGCTTCACGAGGGCCGCCAGCAAATTGACGCCGAGGCTCATATTGCCTGATTGCACGACGATGGCACGGGACGTCACGCTCTTGATCACGGCCATGTCGGAGCTCGACAACCCCGTGGTTCCGACCACGTGCACCAGCTTCCGTTCGGCGGCGATCGCCACATTGGCGATGGTGGCGGCGGGAACCGTGAAATCGAGAATGCCGTCAGCGTTCGCCGTGAGCGCCCAGAGATCGGCAGAGAGTTTGACGCCGTTTTCGGGCAGGCCGGCGAGGATGCCGGAATCCTTGCCCAGCAGTTCCGAACCCGGCGCCTCCAGCGCGCCGGCAAGCACCGCACCTGACGTCTCCGAAATGACGCGCACCAGCGCCCGGCCCATCCGGCCGCCGGCTCCAGCTACGATCAAACGCATGTCGGCCATGGCTTCACCTCTTCAAGCCCTATAGCGGGATGGGGACATTCCGGCAACCGATCAGGCCCGGGTCCGTCGTCATGGCCGGGCTTGGCCCTGGCATCCACCTCTTAGCTTTGGGCGCGCAACAGAGACGTGGATGGCCGTGACAAGCCCGGCCATGACGAGAAAACGAGACGCTAGGGCTGCGGGCCGTCATAGCCTTCGATCACGATCAGCTCGGCAATCGAGTGCGGTTGTCGAACCTTGATGTTGGCCTGGTATTCCGGCGAGTTATAGCAGGCCATCGCCGCCTCATAGCTGTCGAACTCGATCACCACGTTGCGCGAGCGGCTTTGGCCCTCGACGCCGGTGAACGTGCCGCCGCGCACGACGTAGCGCCCGCCGAACTTCTTGAAGATCGCGAGATTGGCCGCCGCATAGGGCTTGTAGCCCTCATCATCGTGAACGTCGACGCGACCGATCCAGTATCCCTTGGCCATCTTGTTCTCCCGTTTCTTAGTCTCGCTGATTGATTACGCCAGCGCCTGCGCGATTTCTTCTTGAATGGCATCCGCGGCGGCTTTGGGGTCGGCGGCCTCGGTGACCGGCCGCCCCACCACCAGATAATCCGCGCCGGCGGCAATGGCGCGCGAAGGCGTCATGATGCGCTTCTGGTCGCCGGTCGCAGAGCCCGCCGGCCGGATGCCCGGCGTCACCAGGTTCATCTGGTGGCCGACGATCTTGCGCAAACTCGCCGCCTCTTCCGGCGAACTCACCAGCCCGTCGACGCCAAGCACCTGCGCCTGCTGGGCCCGCGCCTCGACCAGATCGGAGACGTTGAGGCGATAGCCGGCGGCATGCAGATCGCCGTCGTCATAGGAGGTCAGCACCGTGACGGCGAGGATCTTGAGACTCGAGCCCTCGCGCGCTTCCACCGCCGCCTTCATGGTCTGCGGATAGGCGTGCACGGTGAGAAATGTCGCGCCGAGTTTGGCGACGCTCTCGACACCGCGTGCAACGGTGTTGCCGATATCGTGCAGCTTGAGATCGACGAACACTTTCTTGCCCGCACCGGATAATTGACGGACCAGCGGCAAGCCGCCGGCATAGGCCAGCTGATAGCCGATCTTGTAGAATGTCACGCTGTCGCCGAGCCGCGCCACCATCGCTTCGGCCTCGGCGACGCCGGGCAGATCGAGCGCCACAATCAACCGGTCTTTCGGAGCGATACTGGCAGGCTGCATGTCACCTCACATCATGCGTTGGGAATGGTCGATCAGCTGCCGCACCAGCGCTTGCAGCGCCTCGAAATCGGCAGGATGTTTCAGACGGTCCATCTCGTCATAGGCCTGCTCCGCGAACGACAATGCGAGCTGGTTCGGAACCACGCTGGCGTGGCAGGCCGACAGAATGAGGCGCAGCGCCGCCAGCGCGCGCGTGCCGCCGAGCCGCCCGCCCGAGGCCGATGCGATCGCAAACACGGCGCCGCGAAACACCTGGCCGCGGGTTTCGTGCGGGTCCTGCACCCGGCTGATCCAGTCGATGGTGTTTTTCACCAGCGCGGGCACCGACGAATTATATTCCGGCGTCACGATCAGGACGCCATGATGGGCTGATATCATGCGCTTCAGATTGACCGCGTGCTTCGGCACGCCGGACTTCGCCTGCAGGTCGCCGTCATAGATCGGCAACGGAAAATCCGACAGCGAAATACGCGTCACTTCGGCGCCGGATAGCGCCAGCTCACGGCTGGCCGCGGCCGCCAGCCTCGCATTGTGCGAGCCTGTGCGAAGCGATCCCGGGATCACGAGGATTTTCAGCGCGGACATATTTTATAAATCGCGGTTCGGGCCAAACCCGCCGCGCAGACGCGGGCGAGCATTTTCGTCGAAAATGCTCTTAACTAATATTTGGCGCGTATTCTATGCGCAAAACCGGCTTCCACTTTTGCGGAATACGCGCGGTATCAGCCCTTGCGATACACCCAGACCCGGGCGGGCGGAAGGTTCATCCAGATCCGCTCGGAAGCTTCTGTGGACACACCGGGCAGCGATTTCGGGATCGGCGGCGCAACCGAATAGGTGAACTGCACGAAGGGCGCCCCGGGTGCGAGCGCCGTAAAGGCGTCGCGGATCAGTTTGAGGCGCGTCAGCATCGGCTTTGTGACCAGCGGCAGGCCGGAGACCACGGCCGAGGCCGGCACGTCGAGAACCTTCAACAGCGAGTCGCGAAGTTTGTAGGCGTCGCCCTGCACCACCTTCGCGTGCGGGTAACGGTCGCGCAGCAGCGCGCAGAAGCCCGGATTGTATTCAACCAGCACGAGACGCTTCTGATCGACGCCATGTTCGATCAGCGCGTTGGTGATCGCGCCGGTGCCGGGGCCAAGTTCGACGACCGGTCCTTTCGAATCGACGTCGACATATTGCGCCATGGTGCGTGCGAGCAGCTTGCTGGACGGCATCACCGCGCCCATGTGCAGCGGCTTTTCGATCCATGAACGGAGAAAGCGCACCTCGTCGTCAAGACGGAGAGGCTTCTTCAACGCACGCACGGACGATTGCAGAGGCATGTCGCTACCAGGCGGGGACCGCGAACGGGCGGTTATGTCAGAAAACGGTCATAAAGAGGTATAGGTCGCAGCTCTTATGGTCAAGCAAAAGGCTTACTGCGGGGCAGCGCGGCTACCGAAGAAGTCCTTGACCTTAGTGAAGAAACCCGCCGCTTCCGGCTGGGTCGCACCCGACGACAGCTTTTCGAACTCGGCCAGCAATTCCTGCTGCTTCTTGGTCAGATTCTGCGGCGTTTCGACCATCACCTGGACATACATGTCGCCGGTCTGGCGCGAACGGAGCACCGGCATGCCTTTTGATGCGATGCGGAATCGCCGGCCGGACTGTGTTCCCGACGGCACCTTCACCTTGGTCTTGCCCTTGTCGATGGTCGGCACCTCGAATTCGCCGCCAAGGGCGGCCGCCACCATCGAGATCGGGACCCGGCAATGCAGGTCGGCGCCGTCGCGCTGGAAGAATTCGTGGGTTGCCAGCGACAGGAAAATATAGAGATCGCCGGGCGGTCCGCCGCGGACGCCGGCCTCGCCCTCGCCGGCGAGGCGAATGCGGGTGCCGTCTTCGACGCCTTGCGGAATGTTGACCGACAGGGTCCGGTCGCGCGTCACCCGGCCCGAGCCCGCGCAGGAGGGACAGGGGTCTTCAATCATCTGGCCGCGGCCCTGACAGCCCGGACAGGTTCGTTCCAGCGTGAAGAAGCCCTGGGCTTGCCGCACCCTTCCCTGCCCGCCGCATAGCGAACAGGTCTTCGGCTTGGTGCCGGCCTTGGCGCCGGTGCCGGAGCAGGACTCGCAAGTGACCGAAACCGGAATCTCGATTTGGGCGGTCTTGCCGAGGAAGGCTTCCTCCAGCGTGATTTCCATATTGTAGCGCAGGTCGGCGCCGCGCTCGCGGCCGCCGCCGCCGCGCCCGCGTTGTCCGGCCATGCCGAACAGATCCTCGAAAATATCCGAGAATGACGAGGCGAAGCCGGCGCCGAATCCGGGCCCGCCGCCACCCATGCCCTGCTCGAACGCCGCGTGGCCGTAGCGGTCATAGGCGGCGCGCTTGTCGCCGTCCTTGAGCACCTCATAGGCTTCGTTGATTTCCTTGAACTTCACTTCGCTGGAAGCATCGCCCGGATTCTTGTCCGGATGCCATTTCATCGCGAGCTTGCGGAAGGCGGCCTTGAGCTTGGAATCGTCCGCGCTCCGTTCGACTTCAAGGGTTTCATAATAGCAGCGCTTGGTGGACATCCGTCAGATCCGTCCGAATTTCGTCTTCATGCCGCAAGGGTGCATTTTTTTTGAGGATGCCGCCTTGCGCTTAACGAAAAATGACCCTCACCCATCGAGACGCAGCCGGCGCTCTTTGGTGTGAGGGTCATGATCGAAAGCCCGCTTATGCCGACTTCTTGTTGTTCTTGTCGTCGTCGACCTCGGTGAACTCCGCGTCGACGACGTCATCCTTGGCCGCATCCTTCTTGGCGTCGGCTTCGGCCTGCTGCTTGTACATGGCCTCGCCGAGCTTCATCGAAGCCTGCGCCAGCGTGTTGGTCTTGGCCTTGATCGCCTCGGCGTCGTCGCCCTTCAGCGCTTCCTTGAGGTCGCTGACGGCGTCCTCGATGGAACGGCGCTCGCTCTCCTCGACCTTCGAACCGTGTTCGGCCAGCGCCTTCTCGGTGGAATGCACCAGGCTGTCGGCATGGTTCTTGGCGTCGACCGCCTCGCGGCGCTTCTTGTCCTCGGCCGCATTGGCCTCGGCGTCCTTGACCATCTTCTGGATGTCGGCATCCGACAGGCCGCCGGAGGCCTGAATCCGGATCTGCTGTTCCTTGCCGGTGGCCTTGTCCTTGGCCGAAACGTTGACGATGCCGTTGGCGTCGATGTCGAACGTCACCTCGATCTGCGGCATGCCGCGCGGCGACGGCGGAATGCCCATCAGGTCGAACTGGCCGAGCACCTTGTTGTCGGCCGCCATTTCACGCTCGCCCTGGAAGACGCGGATGGTGACAGCGCTCTGGTTGTCCTCGGCGGTCGAGAACACCTGGCTCTTCTTGGTCGGGATCGTGGTGTTGCGATCGATGATGCGGGTGAACACGCCGCCCAGCGTCTCGATGCCCAGCGACAGCGGGGTCACGTCGAGCAGCAGCACGTCCTTGACGTCGCCCTGCAGCACGCCGGCCTGGATCGCCGCGCCGATGGCGACGACTTCGTCCGGGTTGACGCCCTTGTGCGGCTCCTTGCCGAACAGCTGCTTCACCACTTCCTGAACCTTCGGCATGCGCGTCATGCCGCCGACCAGCACCACTTCGCCGATCTCGGCGGCGGTGAGGCCCGCATCCTTCAGCGCCTTGCGGCACGGCTCGATGGTCTTCTGGACGAGGTCGTCGACCAGCGCCTCGAACTTCGAGCGGGTCAGCTTCATCGTCAGATGCTTCGGACCGGTCTGATCGGCCGTGATGAACGGCAGGTTGATTTCGGTCTGCGTGGTCGAGGACAATTCGATCTTGGCCTTTTCGGCGGCCTCTTTCAGGCGCTGCAAGGCAAGCTTGTCGTTGCGCAGGTTGATGCCCTGCTCCTTCTGGAACTCATCGGCCAGATAGCTGACGAGCCGCATGTCGAAGTCTTCACCGCCGAGGAACGTGTCGCCGTTGGTGGACTTCACCTCGAACACGCCGTCGCCGATCTCGAGAATCGAGACGTCGAAGGTGCCGCCGCCGAGGTCGTACACCGCAATGGTGCCGGCCTTGGTCTTGTCGAGGCCGTAGGCGAGCGCGGCCGCGGTCGGCTCGTTGATGATGCGCAGCACTTCAAGGCCGGCGATCTTGCCGGCGTCCTTGGTGGCCTGACGTTGCGCGTCGTTGAAATAGGCGGGAACCGTGATGACGGCCTGCTCGACCTTCTGGCCGAGATGGGCTTCCGCGGTCTCTTTCATCTTCTGCAGGATGAAGGCGGAGACCTGCGAGGGTGAGTAGGTCTTGCTGTCGGCTTCGACCCAGGCGTCGCCGTTCGATGCCTTGACGATTTTATAGGGGACGAGCTTCTTGTCCTTCTCGACCATCGGGTCGTCATAGCGGCGGCCGACGAGGCGCTTGACCGCGAAGAAGGTGCGCTCGGGATTGGTCACCGCCTGACGCTTGGCAGGCTGGCCGACGAGGCGCTCGCCATCATCGCTGAAAGCGACGATCGACGGCGTCGTGCGCATACCCTCTGCGTTCTCGATGACTTTAGCTGTCTTGCCATCCATTACGGCGACGCACGAATTGGTGGTGCCGAGATCGATCCCAATGACCTTTCCCATGGTCCTCATATCCTTCTTTTTGCGGCAGGTTGGCTGGGCCCTGGACGGCGCACCTAACCGAACCCCCAACGATCAATTACTCGCGATATTGCGACGGTGAGCCTCATATAGGAGGGGGGGTCCTGCCCGCAAGGACCGAACGCAACCTTAGGGCCTGAAAATGCTGACGTTTGAAAGATTGTGTCAGCTCAGGGCAGGTCAAGGTTCAGTCCTGGTTCAGGCCGCCAGCCGTGTTAACAAATCGGCAAGGAGGTGAGCGCGCACTCATCACCACGTCCGAAAATCAGCCCAGTTCGTGATCGCGGCCAGCGCGGTATTTGGCCGCTGCGCGGACCTGACCGGCGGTCCGGCACGCCGCCGAAACCGCCCGAAAACGTTTGGCTAGCCGCCATATCGCGCGAAAATTCCGGCGTTTCGGGACGTGACGAGGGAACGGACGCCCGCCCTGCCCTGTTGCAGGGACATCAAAACCGCTAAAAGCGGGCTGACTGAACCCACGCCCTCGAACCCTTGAGGGCTGCGCTGGCCGACCATTGAGCCGCCTCAAAGTAAACCCGGTAGACCCTTCATGAAGCCTGTTCGATACCTCGCTGCGTTTGCCCTTACCATCGCCGCGACCTGCGCTGCGTTCGCCGCCGACCCGGTCTTTCCGCCGGGTGCGCGGGTCGGCATGACCCCGCTGGTCGGCCTGGTCAAAGCCAGATCATTTGTCGGCTTCGAGACCGAGGATCAGGGCGTCAAGGTGCTGGTGGCGGACCTGCCCGCCGAGGCCTATGGCGAGGTCGCCAATGCTTTCAAGGCAAATCCCGGCGGCACCGGCGGCATCAAGCCGGAGAGCATCGAGACGGCGGCAGGGCTCGCCTATTACACCGCTGAAAACGCCAAGGACGGCGCCACCAATGTCCGGCGCTACTCGATGATCGTGCCGGGTCCGACCTTCTCCGGCTACGTCGCCGTGCAGGTGCCGGAGAATGCCTCCAGGATCTATACCGATGACGCCATACGGCAGATGTTCGCTTCCGCGGTGATCCGAAACGAAGTTCCGGTCGATGAGCAGCTCGGGCTGATGCCGTTCAGGATGTCCGAGCTCAGCAATTTCAAGACGGTCCGCACGCTGGCGCCGGGCGCAGCCCTGATCATTGCCGATGGCGACGAAAAAAGCGGTTTTGAAACCGCGCCCTTCATGATCGTCGGCCTGGTCGGATCCGCGCCGGCGCAGCCCGACGACCGCGGACGTTTTGCCCAGCAAATGGCGACGACGATTCCCGGCGTACGCGACGGGCGGATCACGATGTCGGAGGCGGTCCGCATCGACGGCCAACCCGGATACGAAACCCGCATCGAAGCCACCAGCGGCAAGGACAATACGCCGGTGACGATCGTGCAATGGTTGCGGTTCGGCGGCCAGAATTCGCTGCGCATCATCGGCAGTTCGCCGCGCGACGGCTGGACCACCGCGTTCACGCGTTTCCGCGCCGTGCGTGACGGAATTCGCCCGCGCTAACCATGACCCGTCCGGTGCCGAAGATTCAGCCGAAAGCCGCCGCGTAAAGCCGCTTTACGCTCTGCCTGCGACCTGATTTGCTGGAGCTCTTTTCTGGACGCGTTTTCTTCACGCGAACCGGTCCCCACTTCGCTCGAAAACGCTATAGTGTTGACCTCTTTGACAGGGAGATGCACCATGTTCGAGCGCAGGCAAATTCTCACGGGCTTCGGCACGATTCTCGGCACGGCGGCAATGGCGACCATTCTTCCGAAGGCAGCTTTGGCCGCGTCGATCAAACCCGACAATGCGTCGGCGTTGCTGGTGATCGACGTTCAGAACTGTTTCCTGCCGGGCGGCAGCCTTGCGGTGAAAGATGGCGACCAGGTCGTTCCCGTCATCAACCGCATCGCCAAGAGCTTTGCCAACGTCGTGCTGACGCAGGACTGGCACACCGCTAGCCATGTCTCGTTCGCCACGACGCATTCCGGCAAGAAACCGTTCGAGACGATCGATCTGCCCTACGGCAAGCAGGTACTGTGGCCCGATCACTGCGTGCAGGGCACCGAAGGCGCTGCGCTGTCAAAGGACCTCTCGATCGCCCATGCCGGCCTCGTCATCCGCAAGGGCTCCAACAAGGACGTCGACAGTTATTCGGCCTTCACCGAAGCCGATGGCAAGACCACGACGGGGCTTGCCGCCTATTTGAAGGCCCGCAAGGTGGAACGCGTGTTTCTCGCTGGTCTCGCCACTGACTTCTGCGTGGCATGGAGCGCGCTCGATGCCCGCAAGGCCGACTTTGAGACTTATGTCGTCGAAGACGCTTGCCGCGGCATCGACACCCAGGGCTCGCTCGCGAAAGCCTGGGCCGATATGAGCGCAGCCGGCGTCAAGCGCATCCAGTCCAGCGATATCGCCGCTTAAAGTAGAGCGTTCTCTCGCGAGAGAGCACAATGTCGGATTTAGGCGCACCGCTCGCGTTCGAAATGATCCGCCGTGCACCCTCACAGCGCACGGCCGGCCTGATCACGGGAATGACGGGCTACCGCGAGACCGCGCTTGGCCGATTTTCGCAGCGTGAAGCCGCGCACCTGATCGTGCCGCTGATCATCAGCCTCGGCAGCCCGTTCCTGATCGCGCTCGGCCGAAAGCCCGATGCGGCCGACCGCCAGCCGAGCTTCGCCGCGGGCCTCTATGCCGGGCCTGTTCATATCGAGTCCGATGGCGGCGCCGAATGCGTGCAGGTGGATTTTACCCCGCTCGGCGCCTATCGCTTCTTTGGCGGTGACGTCGCCGGTCTTGCCGCGCGCATGGTCGATATGTCGGACGTGCTCGGCCGCGAGGGCCGGCAATTGCGCGAGCGGCTGGGCGCGACGGCTTGCTGGCAACGCCGCTTCGACCTGCTCGAGGACTTCATCGCCGGCCGCGCCAATCATCTGCCGTCGCCGGAGATCGCGTTCGCCTGGCGCCGGCTGGCGCGTACCGCGGGCAGCGCGCGGATCACGGCGCTGGCCGGCGAGATCGGCTGGAGCCGCAAGCATCTGGTCGAGCGTTTTCGATCCGAGCTCGGCCTCGCGCCCAAATCAATCGCGCGCATGATGCGCTTTGATCGGGCTTGCCGGCTGGCGCGCAGCGGGACGGCGCCCGGCTGGGCCGGGATTGCCGCCGAGAGCGGCTTTGCCGACCAGGCCCATCTGGTCCGCGAATTCGGCGAACTGGCGGGCGAGACGCCGACGGCCTGGGCGCAGCGGCTGGCGCTGATCGACAGCCGGCTGACACGCCCGAACGAAGCGTTTTCGGACTGGTAACAAATCTTCAAGCCTACGCCACGCCGTATCAGCATACTGACACGGTGAAGCCAAAAGGTACGGAGTTTGTCCATGACCAATGCCAACGACGCGCAGCGCATCTATCCGACGATGCGCTGCAGGGATGCCGATGCGATGATCCGCTGGCTCAAGGATGTGCTGGGTTTCACCGAGCATGTCGTCTACCGCAGCGACGGCGTGGTGCAGCACGCGCAACTTGCCTGCGGCGCTTCGCTGCTGATGCTCGGTCAGGCCCGCGACGATGAGTACGGCAAGTTGGTCGGCGACATCTCTGGCCGGCGCACCGACGCGCTTTATGTCGCCGTCGAGGACCCCGACGCGTTGTGCGCCAAGGTCAAGGCATCAGGCGCCAAGATCGAAATGGAACTGCACAACACCGACTACGGCAGCCGCGATTTCGCCTGCCGGGATCCGGAAGGCAATCTCTGGAGCTTTGGCACTTACTGGCCGAAGGCGCACGAGAAGCCGATGGATGCGCCGGCCTGATCGCAGCCTTGTTAGATTGCGTCCGCCTCAGGTCGTGACGTCGGCGGCGGGCGCCGCCTTGGCGCCGCCCTTGGACACGCCGACCAGCGCCGGGCGCAGCACGCGCTCGCCGATCATGAAACCGGCCTGCACCACCTGCACCACGGTGCCCGCCGGCACCGACGTGTCAGGGACTTCGTACATCGCCTGCTGGAAGTTCGGATTGAACTTCTCGCCGGACGGATCGAATTTCTTGACGCCGTTTTTCTCCAGCGTGTTGAGCAGCGACCGTTCGGTCAGCTCGACGCCTTCGATGAACGCCTTCAGCGCCGGGTCGGCCGATTCCTTCATTTCAGCGGGAACCGCATCCAGCGCACGTTGCAGATTGTCGGCGATGTCGAGAATGTCGCGCGCGAAGCCGGTGATTCCGTAAGCCCGCGCATCGGCAACTTCCTTGGCGGTGCGTTTGCGCAGATTTTCCATCTCCGCCAGCGTGCGCAGCATCTTGTCGCGCGCTTCAGCCGCTTCCTTCGTCAACGCCTCGACCGATCCTTCTTCGGGATCGTCGGGCATGATGTAGGGCTTTGAGACCACGGGCTCGCTCGGCGCCGCCGCGTCATCATTCGGCCGGTTGGGATCGGTCATAAGTCTGCCTTCTCAAAAGAACCGTTCGGGTAAATGGGGATTTGCTGCCCGGGATATCGTGCTTTAGCGGGCGAAAATCAAGCGTTCCATGGCGTTTTCGAGCGATACCTGCACCGGACCTGATCCGGGGCGGGCCCCGGTTCGCGCCAGGAAAGGCGTCAAAACAACAAAGCGGAGCTTTTTTCGGGCCGGCTCAACCACCCAGCATCCGGCTGACGATGCGCGCGGCATAGTCCACCGTCGGAATCACCCTTGCATAGTTGAGCCGCGTCGGACCGATCACGCCGAGCACCCCGACGATGCGGCCGGCGGCGTCGCTATAGGGCGCGATGATGGTGGAGGAACCGGACAGCGAGAACAGCTTGTTCTCCGATCCGATGAAGATCCGCACGCCCTCCGCACGTTCGGCACGACCGAGCAGATCGATGACGCCGCGTTTGGTCTCGAGATCGTCGAACAGCGACTTCACGCGCTCCAGATCTTCCAGCGCATGCAGATCCTCGAGCAGATTGGCATGGCCGCGCACGATCAACTGGCGGTCCTCGCTTTCGCCGCCGGACCAGCTCGCAATGCCGGCCGCGATGATCTTCTGCGTCAGCTGATCGAGTTCGGCGCGGCTTTGCGTCAGCGCGGTTTCGAGTTCGAGGCGCGATTCGGCAAGCGTACGGCCGCGGATGCGGGAATTGAGGAAATTGCTGGCTTCCGTCAGCGCCGACGAGGGAACGCCGGGCGGCAGGGTCAGCACGCGGTTTTCGACCTGGCCGTCTTCGCTGACCAGCACCACCAGCGCGCGTTCCGGCTCCAGCCGCACGAATTCGATGTGCTTCAGCCGCGAATTGGATTTCGCTGTCAGCACCACCGCGGCGGCGCGGGTCAGGCCCGACAGCCGCGTCAGGGCTTCGCCGAGCGCCGCCTCGACCGACTGCGCGCGGCCGACGGACGCAAGCTGGGTCTGGATCGACTGCCGCTCGTCTTCGGTGAGGTCGCCGACCTGCATCAAGGCGTCGACAAAGAAGCGCAGGCCGAGTTCCGTGGGCAGCCGCCCGGCGGAGGTATGCGGCGCGTAGATCAGGCCGAGCTGTTCGAGGTCCGACATCACGTTGCGCACCGAGGCCGGCGACAGCGGCATCGCGATCAGGCGCGAGATGTTGCGCGAGCCGACCGGCTCGCCGGTGGCGAGGTAACTCTCGACGATTTGACGAAAAATGTCGCGCGAACGCTCATTGAGCTGGGCCAGCCCGGCATTCGGCGCAATCAGGCCAATCGGATCGTGGTGGGCCACCAATTACTCCCTCGCTAAGCCTCTAATCTGTCTATCCGGAGGCCCGGTGACAAGCACGCATTTGGGAGGCGGTCTTGGGTGTTATGGACCGTTTGGTTCTGGAGGCTTTTGGGGATTGGAACAGCGTGTTCCGCTCGGATTGGCGCTGCTCAGGCTACTGGGGCACCTCCTGCCCGACCGTCGCCGATGGGGCAGCAGGTGCCGGTTTCACCGACGCTTCCTCGTCGGCATCACTCGTTGTAATGGTGGCTACGACATCGCCGGCCATCGTTTCAAGCAATGCGACCTCGTTTTCTTCCAGGGTGCGGGGTTCGGAGTCGAGAATGCATAGCGCTCCGATTACCAGACCGTCCGCTGCGCGTAGCGGCGCCCCGGCGTAGAAGCGCATGTCCCATTGCTTGATCGTCTCGTTATCGGCAAAGCGCGGATCGCGCTCGATATCCGAAATCACCAACGTCCCGTCGTTGGCTACAACGTAGTTGCAGATCGCGTGTTCGCGGTCCATCGGCAGCAGCGTGCCTGCATCGTCGGTGATCGCAGCTGGCAATTTTCCACTTTGTCCGACGAAGTATTCGCGCTCCTTGTCGATGGTGGTGATCACGGCAACGCTGGTGTTGAACACGTCGGCCGCTCGCTTGGCGAGTGCATCCAGGGCTTCGCGCTTGTCCCCTTCCAACACCCCGGTCGCTTTCAGCGCGTCGACACGCTCTGCGTCATTGTCAGGCACGGCGGCCTGTTGGGCTGCCTTGGCCTCTTCAGGATCGACGATGCGGTGAATACGACGAACCGCCTCCTCAACCGAAGTCACGGCGGCATCGGCTTTGAGCGTTTCAAGAGATTCGTCGGTCAACAGTTCTGGCGGCGCGTTCCATAGCGCTAGAACGATGCGCACATCCGGCCATCGCCTTCGCAGCCGCCGGCAGGCGTGGCGAGCGGGGATCGCTGGATCCGGCGCAAAGTAACTGAGGCATACAATGTCCGCGCCCTTCAGATCGAGCTTGGCCAGATAGTCGGCATTGACGCTTGCAGCGGGTTGGGAAGCTGCGGCGATCCCTTCGAAAGCGAGCGCATGGGCCAGCATCTCGCCGCCGAGGGCATCGATTTCCCATTTCCCTCCGATGCACAGGACCCTGGGCTTTGCCTCCGGACTCAGGGAGGAGGGGTATTCGTCTCTCAGATCGTCGAGCAGCGTGTCCATTCCGCTTGCCAGGCGCAGGCGGTGCTCGGCGCTTGCGTTCTGGAGATACTCCTCGCTTGCCAGACGGAGGACCTCAATGCCGATTGCGTCGTAGAATGATATGACCGAAGATTTATCGATCTCGGCGCTTGCGATCTCGACAGCTTCGTCGGCATCATTTGCAATCAGCCGCTGATAGATGCGGGCCGGAACATCCAGTGCAGGCGTCGAGCCGAGCATGGTGTTGAGGAAGCGGAACTGCGGCAGATTGCGCCCGAGGACCAGCAGACAAACCGTGAGAGGGGTAGAGAGGATCAGCCCCACGGGCCCCCAAAGCGCTGTCCACAATATCGCCGAGGCGATGAGCGATATCGCCGACAAGCCGGTGCTGGATCCATATAGCAGCGGCTCGACGATGTTGTTGCTGATCAACTCGAGGATGACGATCAGCGCAACGGTCCAGAGTAGCATGCTCCAGCCGCTGTCGACGGCAAAGGCGAGCGCGATCGGAAAGATCGCAGCAATCAGCGGGCCGACATAGGGGACGAAGCGCATGACCGCGCCCACGGCGCCCCACAGCAGGGCGCCTGGTACACCGATGAACCAGAGGCCGGCCGCTAGCGGCACGCCGTAGCTGATATTTACGAGTAACTGCATCAGGAGATATCTGCTGATACGCGCGCCAGCCTCCTGAATCGCATCGGTCGAACGATGAAAGTTCCCACCCAACAGGCGCAGAAACCGATCGCGAAGGTCGCCAATATCAAGCAGCGCCAGAAAGACGAAGATCAGGATGATGCCGGCGGTGGCCAGAGGCTCCGCTGACCGCACAAGCCAGGCAAATGCCTGCTCGAACGGCGTTTGCGGTGTGGGGACGATTTCGACGCGCTGCGGGACGGGCCCGTCCGCGGGTTTATCGTCCTTTGACTGCACCTCCTTCTGCAAGCGTTCGACGGTTGTCAGCACACCGTCGAACATTCCCGGTGCTTTGAGATTCTGGCGCAGATCCGACAGCTTCGTCAGTATCGTCGATTGATAGGCCGGCAATTCGACCGCGATCGAACGGACCTGGGCGCCGAGAACGACGCCCAGTCCTACCAGAGCGCACACGACGGTCACCATGACCAGACTCGTCGCGAGCAGTCTCGGCAAGCCTAGTCGGACAAACCAGGTGACCGGCGGATTCAGTGCGAACGTGATCAGGAAGGCGATCGCGAGCGGTATGAGGATTTCGCGGCCGTAATACAGGCCGGCAAGCAGGACTGCGGCCGACACCAGGGCGGCGGCAACTTTCACAATATTCAGTTCGCGAGACGTAACGGAATCCCCCCGGGCCTTGCCGGGTGGTGGAAGGGCCGGGGCTGTAGACGCATTAGACATTTTGGTCAGCCTCACACGCAAACGCGAACGGACCCGGCAAGTTCCCATCTCGTGAGCAGCTCCTGCGGGCGGGGATTCCGACCACGGGAAAGTCTCTGAGCGCACAGATGGGCGAAGCCGATCGAGTATTCAGACGGTTTTGGCGTGGCAAAGGCCTTGCCGCTGCCCGCTCCCCCTCCTACAAGCACCGCGAACCGCTTTTACTTGATTTTCCGGAGGATTCCCCATGCGGCCAAGCCGCCGTGCGCCCGATGAGCTGCGTCCCGTGTCGCTGGAACGCGGCGTCGTCAAATACGCCGAAGGTTCCTGCATGGTGAAATTCGGCGATACCCATGTGCTGGTCACGGCTACGCTGGAAGAACGCCTGCCGCCCTGGCTCAAGGGTCAGGGCCGCGGCTGGGTCACGGCCGAATACGGCATGCTGCCCCGCGCCACCCTGGAACGCACCCGCCGTGAGGCCGCGGCCGGCAAACAAGGCGGCCGCACCGTCGAAATCCAGCGCCTGATCGGGCGCTCCTTGCGGGCGGCTGTCGACCTCGAAGCGCTCGGCGAGCGTCAGATCACGGTCGATTGCGACGTGATCCAGGCCGATGGCGGCACCCGCACTGCCGCGATCACCGGCGCCTGGGTGGCGCTGGCCGACTGCATCTCGTGGATGAAGAACCGCAACATGCTGAAAGCCAATGTGCTCCGCGACAATGTCGCGGCGATCTCCTGCGGCATCTATCAGGGTACGCCGGTGCTCGACCTCGATTATGCCGAGGATTCCGAGGCCGATACCGACGCCAATTTCGTCATGACGGGCGACGGCCGCATCATCGAGGTGCAGGGCACCGCGGAGAAAACGCCGTTCTCGCAGGACGAGTTCCTGGCGCTGATGGCGCTGGCGCGCAAGGGCGTCGCGCGTCTGGTGGACTTGCAAAAGATGGCCGTCGCGTAGTCTGATTGATCATGCACCGTCGAATCACAGGCCGCCTGGTGATCGCGACCCACAATCCCGGCAAGCTTGCCGAGATGCGCGAACTGCTGGCGCCGCATGGCGTCGAGGCGATCTCCGCGGGCGAACTCGGCCTCGATGAGCCCGAGGAGACCGGCGAGACCTTTCGGGACAACGCGGCGATCAAGGCGATCGCGGCCGCGAAAGCCGCGCAGCTTCCGGCCTTCGCCGATGATTCCGGCCTCGTGGTCGACGTGCTGGACGGCGCGCCCGGCATCTATTCGGCGCGCTGGGCCGGCAAACCTGCGGATTTTCTGGCGGCGATGACGCGGGTCGAACGCCTGTTGCAGGAGCGCGGCGCCAAAACGCCAGACAAACGCAAGGCGCATTTCGTGTCCGCGCTGTGCGTCGCCTGGCCCGACGGCCACCTCGAAGAGGTCGAGGCGCGGGTCGATGGAACTTTGGTGTGGCCACCGCGCGGCACCGAGGGTTTCGGTTACGATCCGTCGTTCCTGCCCGATGGGCACGGCCGCACCTTCGGCGAGATGGCCAGCATCGAGAAGCACGGCCTGCCGCCGCTGGGGCTCGGCCTGTCGCACCGCGCCCGCGCCTTCGTCAAACTGGCGGAGATCTGCCTTGGCTAGCTTCGAGCGCCCCGAGATCCTCAAGACCGGCAAAGCGGCTTTCGGCGTTTATGTGCACTGGCCATTCTGCCTGTCGAAATGCCCGTATTGCGATTTCAACAGCCATGTCCGGCACGCCCCGATCGACGAGGCGCGGTTCGTCAGCGCCTTTGCGCGCGAGATCGAAACTTCCGCCGAGCGCGCGCCGGGCCGCGAGGTCACCTCGATCTTCCTCGGTGGCGGCACGCCGTCGCTGATGCAACCGCAGACCGTGGGCGCGATCCTGGATGCGATCGGCAAACATTGGCGCGTCGCTGGTGACGTCGAAGTGACGCTGGAAGCCAACCCGACCAGCGTCGAGGCGACGCGGTTTCGCGGCTATCGCGCGGCCGGCGTCAACCGCGTGTCGCTCGGCGTGCAGGCGCTGGATGACGCATCATTGAAGGCATTGGGCCGCCTGCACAGCGCGCGCGAGGCGCTGGATGCGGTGGCGATCGCGCGGCAATCCTTCGACCGTTACTCGTTCGACCTGATCTACGCCCGCCCCGACCAGACGCCGCAGATGTGGGCCGACGAATTGAAGCTGGCGATTTCGGAAGCCGCCGAACATCTGTCGCTCTATCAGCTCACGATCGAGGAGGGCACGCCGTTTTTCGGACTGCACGCCGCAGGCAAATTGAAGACGCCGGATGAGGCCGTCGCCCGCGCGCTCTATGACGTCACGCAGGATGTTTGCGCCGCGCAGGGTCTCCCTTCCTATGAGATTTCCAACCACGCGCGGCCGGGCGCGGAGTGCAAACACAATCTCGTCTATTGGCGCGGTGAGGAATATGCCGGCATCGGTCCCGGCGCACATGGCCGCCTCGACATCGACGGCGAAAGGCACGCGATCGCGACCGAGAAACGTCCCGAAGCCTGGCTGATGCGGGTCGAGACCAACGGCCACGGCTTCATCACCGACGACGTCCTCAACTCGGAAGAACGCGCCGACGAATTTTTGCTGATGGGGTTGCGGCTTGCGGAAGGTATCGATCCCAAGCGCTACGCCGCGCTATCGGGCCGCACGCTCGATCCCGGCCGGATCGCCGTGCTGCGCGAAGAAGGCGCGATCACCGTCGACGCCGACGGAAGGCTGCGCGTGACGCAGGCAGGTTTCCCGGTGCTCGATGCGGTGGTGGCGGATCTGGCTGCGTAAGGGTCTGATAACGTAACGCGCAGGGTTTTCGAGCGTTGAGCGCCCGGCCGTGATAGATTCGACCAGAGAAATTGCCGCAACCGCCATTTGCATGACGATCGTGAACGACCGGACCATCACTCCGCCGATCCATGATCCCGAACTCGACCGCCGCATCAAAGCCGCCGGGGCGAGCAAGACGGTCTATGCGCTGGTGACATCAGAGACCGAAGCCGCGAAAAATTTCATTCTCGGCAATGCCTTCGCCGGCCCCGACGCCGCGCGGCGCCATCATCTCGAACAATTCCGCGACGCCTGGACCGGCAAGCAGTTCGCCTCGCATGAAGCCTTTATCGAACGCTGGATGGCGTGGGCGGCGCCCGTGGTCGCGATCGATGCGGCCGGGTTTCCCTGGCGTTATCCGACCGCCGGCGGCAGTGAAGCGCTGTTTCACGTCATCACCGCCTACGGCAACCGCGCCCGCGTCGAAAAATTCGATCCCGAGGTGCACGTCTTCGCCGGCGAGTATGAGGGCTACAAGGCCTATGCCGAAGCCTGCGGCATTGCCGTGATCGAACATCCGCGCAGCCATTGGCAGGCCGTCGCGCGCACGCTGCCCACAGACGCACTGTTCTGCCTGAGCCAGCCATCGGCGATCGACGGCAATGTCTGGCCGCACGCCAATGATTTTCTGGCGCTGCTCGCCGCCGCCGAAAAGCCCCGCGTGCTGCTCGACGTCACCTATGTCGGCTCGATTGCCGAACCGCCCGCCGCAAAAATTGCCGCCGACAGTCCGGCGGTGCAGGCGCTGGCCTTCAGCCTGTCAAAACCGTTCGGAGTCTATTACGACCGCATCGGCGGCATGCTGTGCCGGAACGCGATGCCGAGCCTGTTCGGCAATCAATGGTTCAAGAATCTCACCTCGCTGCAGCTCGGCATGGCGCTGCTCGAGCGTCACGACGTATTCGAGCTGCCGCGCCGCTACAGAAACGTTCAGCGCGAGGCGGCAATTCAGATCGGCCGACGTCTCGGGCTGACGCTGACCCCCTGCGACGTCAGCGTGCTGGCCCAAGCAGAAGCAAATGCCACCGATCCTGCGCTGGCGGATTTCCTGCGCCGCCCGGCCGGCGATCCCGCTGCCCGCTTGCGGCTGTGTCTGACGCCAACGATGGCCGAGATGATCGGAACCGCCGGGCCGATCGCCGCTCCTGGAGGCGCACCGTGAAAAACCTGGTCGTCCTGACGGATGCAAAGGAGATTCACCGCCACGTGCACGGTCTGTGGCGCAGCGCGCCGATCCGAGCCTCGCACGCCGAAGGCGGATTCATTCACGACATCGTCGAGCAGTTCGCCAGCCTGCCGCGGCTGTTCTGCGACTCCACCGACGACCGATTGGAGCGCGCGCATTTCTGCTCCTGGTGGGGCGTCACCATGAACCGCGCTTACGACAATCCCGCGATCGAGGACCTCTACCGCCTGCACGAGATGTTCCACGCAGCGTTCATGCCCTACTTTCCCGGCATCGGTTTCGACGCCTTCCACCGCAAGATGGAAGACAATGAACTAAAAGCCAGCGTCTGTTCGGAGATCCGGATCTATTTCGAACTGCCGCATCTGCGCGAACAGGCCTTTGCGCATCCGATCTATGCCGACCGCTATTTGTCCGATCCCGCGATGCAGACGCTGTGGGCCAGGAACAAGCCCGTTGCGATCGAAACGCTGCAGGAAGCGCGGCGCGACGTGATGTTTTCAAAACCCGAACATGAGATGGATTTGACGGAGCGCTGGATCCGCCGCTTCGCGCTGCAGAACCGTCAATGGTCAACCTGCTGGTACGATCGCTATCTGGAGATCGAAAGCCGCATGTTCGATTTCCAGATCAGGGCGTTGCGCGGCGATCGGGCGGGCGCGATCGCGGAGCACGCGGCCTGGATCGAGGCGCAGGCCGGTCAGGACGCCGAAGATCACATCCCCTACCGCCAGGAAGCCGCGCTGTTCGCCAATATCTATTGGAGCAACCGCCGCCGCTACGAGGCGGAATTCGCGAACGCGAAACCGAGCTAGTAATTACGCGCCAAAACTCTTCGGCGAGCCCGCAACCGGCGTGCTGCCGCCCTGGCCCACCTTCATGACCGCAAGCCCGCGCTCGTTGGTGCCGTCGGAGCGGAAGCGGAACAGCCCGTCGATGCCGGCAAAGCCCGACGGGTTGGTGAGCGTTTCCGCGGCAAAGCGCTGCGCGCCCTGCGTACGCGACAATGCGGCGACCAGCGCGACCGCGTCATAGGCCAGCGTCGCGGTGCGCACCGGCTCGCCGCCATATTTGGTGCGGTAGCGGCCGGCGAAACTTCGAAAACCCGACGGATCCGGCGCCGCGTAGAGACCGCCCTGCAGCGCCGGGCTACCGAACACCCGCGGATTGTCCCACAGGCCGGTGCCGAGCAACTGGATGTTGCGCAAATTCACGCCTGCCGCGGTGAGCGCGTCGGCCGCCGCCACCACCGAATCGCCGTCATCGGCCATGAACAGCGCGTCGGCCTGGCCGAGCGACTGCGAGACGGTGCGCACGGCGGCCGAGCGGTCCGCGCCATATTTTTCGAACGCGACGATGCGGCCCTTGCGCGCCGCCGCCTGCTTGAAGGCGGCCTCCACCACATTGCCATAGGCGTTGTCAGGCAACAGCGCCGCAAAGGATTTCTTGCCGATGCCGGCCGAGTAATCGACGATGCGGTTGACGTCGGACTCCGGCAGGAAGCTGAGCAGATAGACGCCGCGTCCGGCCACGCTCGAATCGGTCGAGAACGCAATCACGGACACGCCCTTCGCGCGCGTCTGCTGCGCGACCGCGGGAACCGACTGCGCAAACAGCGGGCCGAGGATGATCTCCGCGCCTTCACCGAGCGCCTGCTGGGTTGCCTGGCTGGCGCCTTGCGGGCTGCCGCCGTCGTCCTTGATCAGAAGCTGGATGTTGGGATTCTGGAACTCGGCCAGCGCCATCTCGGCGGCATTCTTCATCGACTGCGCGGCGACGCCGGCATTGCCGGCGGCCGAGAGCGGCAGGATCACGCCGACCTTGACCTGCCCGGTGCCGACCGCGAGCGGCTGCTGCTGCGGGCCGGCGGGCCCGGCCTCGGGTTGCGGCGAGGAGAACGGGTTGGAAAACTGGCCAAAACTCTGCTGCACGCTGGAGCAGGCGCCCAGCAGCGGCGCGCCGAGAATAAGGCCGACCGCCGTCCGCCGGGTTGCCCCTGACGGCTGAGGTTTGCGATTGAGCGGGCCCACCATCTTATCTCTTCTCTTGACCGACCTTGATCGGCCAGGACTTGAACCGCAAGGACTTGAACCTCAAAGGACCTGAACCTTAAGGCTCCAACCTCCGGAATAAAGGCGGGCGGATTCAGGCATATTGTCGGCGAATAGTTAACCAAAACAAAAGGATTATGGTCCCGCGGCCCCGCCGCCGGTTGCGGATACCTGCCCCTTCCCGTGATGCGTAGCACCAACGTTGCCACCGCGCTGTGGCGCTGGCGCTACTCCCACTGTGTTCCGGTTCTGATCTTATCAGAACCGGAACACCCGGTCTTTGTATCGACGCGTTTTCTTGACGCGAACCGGTATCCACTTCGCTTGAAAACGCTCTAGATTGGCATTATGCGCGCAAAAACCAGCTCCAACTACGGGCCTGAAGCCGAACCAGGTTCTAGGGACCGCACTTTTTCGATCGGCGGCCATGTCCTGACCGCCCCAAAGCCGGTTCCCGGGCTCTATCTGGTGGCCACCCCGATCGGCCACCTCGGCGACATCACGTTGCGTGCACTTGAAACCCTGGCCGGCGTCGACATCATCGCCTGCGAGGACACCCGCATCACCCGCCGCCTGACCGAGCGCTACGCGATCTCAGGCTTGCTCAAGCAGTATCACGAGCACAATGCCGCGCTGGCGCGCCCAAAAATCCTGGAAAAGCTGGCGCAGGGCGCCTCGATCGCGCTGGTCTCGGACGCCGGCACGCCCCTGATCTCCGATCCCGGCTTCAAGCTGGTCCGCGAGGTCTGCGCCGCCGGCCATGCCGTGATCGCGGTACCGGGCGCCTCCTCGGTGCTGACGGCACTATCGGTCGCAGCATTGCCCACCGACCGGTTTTTCTTCGAGGGATTTTTGCCCGCCAAGCAGCAGGCGCGCCGCACGCGCTTGTCAGAACTTGCCCGGATCGATGCCACGCTTGTGATGTTCGAATCCGGCAACCGCATCGCCGATACGCTGGGCGATCTCGCCGGGATCATGGCCGAGCGCGATGCCGCGATCTGCCGCGAACTGACAAAGCTGCATGAAGAAATTTCGCGCGCCCCCATCGCAGAGTTGGCAAAGGCCGCCGACACGCTGGAGACCCGCGGCGAATTCGTGCTGGTGATCGGCCCGCCCCGGGCGGATGCGCTTGTCATGACCGAGTCCGACCTCGACGACATCCTGCGGTCGTCGCTTGCCCAGGGCAGCGTCAAGGATGCGGTCGCGCATGCCGTTGAACTATCCGGCCACCCGCGCCGTGAGGTCTATGCCCGCGCGCTCGAGCTTGCCAAAGAAATTCGAGATGGAGACGGCGATGGCGAAGACTGACGGCGCCACGCCGCCCGACCCGTCCACAAAACTCGCAGCGCCCGAGCGGGTCGCCGCGTTCCAGACCGGGCTTTCGGCCGAGACCCGCGCCGCCGCGTTCCTGATGGCCAAGGGCTACCGCATTCTCGCCAAGCGCTTCAAAACCCCCTATGGCGAGATCGATATCGTCGCCAAAAAGCGCAATTTGATCGCCTTCATCGAGGTCAAGGCCCGCGCCCGGCTCGATGACGCCGCCTATGCGGTGACGCCGCGCCAGCAGGCCCGCATCATCGATGCCGCGCAGGCCTGGCTGATGGCGCATCCCGAACATGCCGAATTCGAGCTGCGATTCGACGCCATCCTGATTGCGCCGCGGCGCTTGCCACGCCATCTGTTAGCGGCATTCGACGCCAGCGTGTAAATAGACCCCTCCAGAGACCCGGACCTGCCCCATGAAATTGAATGTCGCCGTCCAGATGGACCCCATCGCGCGTATCAACATCCGCGGCGATTCGACCTTTGCTCTATTGCTGGAAGCGCAGAAGCGCGGGCACGCGATTTCCTATTACACGCCGGACCAGCTCTCGCTGCGCGGCGAGGAACTGGTGGCGCCGGTGCAGGTGCTTACCGTGCGCGACGAGCCCGGCAATCATTTTGCCCTCGGCGAACCGCACCGCACGGCGCTCAACGCTTTCGACGTCATACTTCTCCGGCAGGATCCGCCGTTCGACCTCGCCTACATCACCTCGACGCATCTGCTGGAGCGCATCCACCCGAAGACGCTGGTCGTCAACGATCCCGCCAGCGTGCGCAACGCGCCTGAAAAACTGTTCGTGCTGAACTTTCCGCAACTGATGCCGCCGACGCTGATCTCGCGCGACATCAATGAGATCAATTCGTTCCGCGACGAGCATGGCGCCGTCGTCATGAAGCCGTTGCACGGCCATGGCGGCGCGGCGGTGTTTCGCGTGATGCCGCAGGACATGAATTTCGGTTCGCTGTTCGACATGTTCTCGGTCACCTTCCGGGAGCCCTGGGTGATCCAGCGTTTTCTCCCCGAGGTCAAACACGGCGACAAGCGCATCATCCTGGTCGACGGCGAATTCGCCGGCGCCGTCAACCGCGTGCCGGCCGCCGACGATCTGCGCTCCAACATGGTGCGCGGCGGCGCCGCCCAGGCCACCGACCTTTCGCCGCGCGAGCGCGAGATCTGCGACACGTTAGGTCCGCATCTCCGCGAACGCGGCCTGCTGCTGGTCGGCATCGACGTGATCGACGGCAACCTCACCGAGATCAACGTCACCTCGCCCACCGGCATCCGCGCCATCGCCCGGCTCGACGGGCCTGACGTCGCTGCAAAGGTTTGGGACACCATTGAGGCAAAGCGGGCCGCGAAATAATTTTCTTCGCGGCTGTACGCCGGCACATCTCACCTGCACGCCTGGCAGGCGTCTAATCCTACTTGCCAATTTCGAGGCGCGGGAGCAGCCTGTCGCCGCGGATGAATCTGTCCGGGCGACAAATCCAAATTCTATAAAAACAATGGAGGAAGACCCATGACGATGGACGTATCGCGACGGTCCCTGCTTGCCCTCGGCGCAGGGCTTGGTGCCTCAACCATGCTCGGCGGCAGCGCGCTGGCGAAAGCGCCGAAGCTCGGCACGCAGACGCCCTACTGGCATCGCTTCGTTCTCGGTGACGCCGAGGTAACCGTGGTCTCCGACGGCCCGCTGCCGCTCGGCCCGCCCAAGGGCACCTTCGTCGGCGTCTCTGACGACGAAGTGAAGAAGATGCTGACCGACAACTTCCTCGACCCCGAAAATGTCGTGCTCGAGCAGAACTCGCCGATCGTGAACACCGGCGACAAGCTGATCCTGTTCGACACCGGCATGGGCACTTCGAAAGCGTTCGGGCCGACCACCGGCCGCCAGCAGAAGAGCATGGCGGAAGCCGGCATCAAGCCCGGCGATATCGACGCCGTGGTGTGCTCGCACGCTCATATCGACCACATCGGCGGCCTGGTCGGCGCCGACGACAAGCCGCTGTTCCCCAACGCGCAGGTCTACATCACCCAGAGCGATTTCGATTTCTGGACCGATGAAGGCAAGCTCGGCAGTCCGCTGAAGGATTTCGTGATTCACGCCCGCAAAAATCTGATGCCGGTGCGCGACCGCATCGTCTTCATCAAGGACAACCAGGAATTCCTGCCCGGCGTGACCGCGATCGCGGCGCCCGGCCACACCGTGGGCCACACCATCTTCATGGTGACGTCGAAAGGCAAATCCTTTGCCTTCCTCGGCGACCTCACCCACCACCCGATACTGCTGCTGGAGAAGCCGCGGATGCAATTCTCCTACGACTCGGATCCGAAGCAGGCGGCGGACACGCGGGTGAAGCTGCTCGACATGATCGCGGCCAACAAGACCCCGGTCATGTCCTATCACTTCGCCTGGCCCGGCTTTGGTCATATCGGCAAGACCAGCGAAGGCTTCCATTACTATCCGTCGGCGATGGTGATGAATCTTTGAGCTGCAATTATTCGGGGCCGGCCGTGCTGGCCCCGAATACCGCCGGGCTGAACCCGGCACTAGGGATCGACCCCAGACTGGCGTAAGCAAGGTTCAGCGAATTCTGACCCTGACGCTATCTAGGAGAGCCCCGTGACCGACCAACCGAACCCCAAACCGGGCGACCTCGTCTATGAAGACACCGGCGCCGCCGCCCCGCTGGTTTATTTCGACATCGTCGGCGCCTACGGCACCATGAACGGCTCGGTCGAGATCGAACTCGCCACCCGAATTCTCATTCCCAAGACTGACGGTTCGACCGAGGTAAAATTCATCTCCTCAGGCCGCCTGCGCTGCAGCCAGAACGCCGCCGTCAATCTGCGCAATGGCCTCGATGCCGCACTGAAGATGCTGGAGCAGCCGGCGGCGAATGTGGCGGTGGTTGCAGCGAGCAAGCTGAATTGAGTGCGTGTACCCCTCAATATGGCGTATCTTACAGGGCAACTATCCTCTCGGGAGAGTCGCCTGATCTAGCGCAATCAACCATCGCAGAAATGCAGTGCCGTTACTGATGGCTAACACTGCCAAGTCGAGCGGTGGCTGGACCGGCTCTTCACTGCCTGCCTCATGCCGGTAGTTGTGCGACGCATCTACCCAATCCTTGAGCGCTGCCACCTGCTTATTCGCAGCACGTTGCGCTACTGCATCTCCTTGGTAGAGCTTTTGGACTAAGTTCGTCAGATGGGCTTCAACAGCCGCCGTATTGAGCTGAGATGCTGAGGGAAACATGAGTCGGAAGAGTCCTTCCACCGCCGTGAACACAGCACGCCCAGTTCCCGTTCCAAAAGGCGACCGAGATCCCGCGCTTCGGTGGTGCTCAACAAGCTCTGCATCAGCGTGCCGAGCCGGTGACGAGCACGGGCACTGTCGGGTAGCGCCGCAGACTGTTCTATGTAGATCTGACTATATCGCGACACTTCTTCCTCGCGTTCTTGGTTTCAGTAGTCGGTCTTAGCAGCTGAGGACAGCTGGTCCCGCTGCCCATCCATTTTTGTGACCTTTCTGCAGCAGGGTCACTGTTCGAAAGACCGGGCGAGGCTGTGCCGGTCTTGCCGGAGAATGGCAAGACCGACGAGCTAGGGATCACCTCGCAACTGCGACTTCCTTAATCACGGTCAGACCTAGCGACACTCGGGTAGCGACAGCAGATTGTTAGGCTGCTCTCCGTCCGACTGCGTCTTGAGATATTTATTGCCAAAACGGCTGACAGCGACGACCACCCACGCGGCATCGGTATCAGGGGGTTTTACCCAAAAATCCCACTGACGCGTCTCGATCAGGACAATCGCGTCTTCCTGCGTGATCCTCCACCCGCCTCCCGCGTTCCCACCTACGTGAGTAATCCGCTCGTGAGGGTTGTAACGGTCGCTCTTGTTGATGCAGCCGATTTGGGCGATCTGGGTCTTGGTAACGACGGTCATATTATTCACCTGTGCTTGTGAGACAGGCTTGACCACCGGCTGTATCTCCGATTCTATCGGAGTTGCGTAACGACCAATGTCCCGCTTCGCCCATCTCACGGGTTAAGTAGCGGACCTGAACTGCAGAAGCCGTTGGACCTGGCAGGGTTTGGCGGCTTCGTTCGTTTAGGTTCCCTGAAGCCTGAGGGCTGTTTCCGATTCCGTCAAGGAATAGTCAGGTCGATTCACCTAAAACGCTATATATGGGGGAAAAGTGGGATAAGTCCGGATTGCGGCTCGCCGTACTATTCAGCCATTGGGCGGTAGCCAACGAATCGTTCCCGTAATGTTCTTGCACATCCCACTTGGTTCCGCTACCCTCGGTAGAGGCATGGGGTCGGCATGGTTCAGCGGGTTTCCACCGTCGCTTTTGAGGGGATCGAGGCCCGCGCGGTCGACGTGCAGGTGCAGGTCGCGCCCGGGCTGCCGGCGTTTGCGATCGTCGGCCTGCCCGACAAGGCGGTTTCCGAGGCGCGCGAGCGGGTACGTTCGGCGCTGATCGCCTCGGGGCTGGCGCTGCCGGCGCGGCGGATCACGGTCAATCTCGCCCCCGCGGACGTGCCGAAGGAAGGAAGCCATTACGACCTGCCGATCGCGCTCGGCCTGATGGCCGCCATAGGCGCGATCCCGCCGGACGCGCTCTCAGGTTTTACCGTGCTCGGCGAACTCGGGCTCGACGGATCAATCGCGCCGGTCGCGGGCGTGCTGCCGGCGGCGATCGGCGCCAATTCGCGCGACGAAGGGCTGATCTGCCCCGCCGCTTGCGGAACGGAAGCCGCCTGGGCGAGCCCGGATATCCAGATCATCGCGGCAAAATCGCTGATCCAGATCGCCAACCATTTTAAAGGCACGCAGCTGTTGTCGCGCCCGCAGCCGAAAGTGCACGAGCGGGAGGAGACGCTGCTCGACCTGCGCGACATCAAGGGCCAGGAAAGCGCCAAACGCGCGCTGGAGATCGCGGCGGCCGGCGGACATCATCTCTTCATGTGATTGTCTCGATGCCCATAGTGGGCTATTCGGAGACCAACATGAAGCGCATCACCACCGCCATCGCCTGCACCATTGCCACCGCTGCCCTAAGGCACAGCTGGGCCATCCAGAACGCCGCCGCACGCGACCAAGCCCGAGGGGAGCACATGGAAGCTAGGGTGCACCGCCTAGCCACTCGCTGGGGCTGTGTCGATGACATGATTGCCACGGTCACCAGCGAAGCCCTTTACAGCCGCTGAGAGCACCCCATGGATACGCAGCGGCCCGCGAGGGCATACAGCTACATCAGGTTCTCCACACCGGAACAGGCCAAGGGACACTCACTCCAGAGGCAGACTGATGCTGCGCAGGCGTGGGCCGCTGACAACAAAGTCATCTTGGATGATGAGCTGACATTTCAGGACAGGGGCGTCTCTGGGTTCACAGGGGCCAACCGGGAGACAGGCGAACTCGGGGTGTTCGTTGAGCGCGTCAAAGACGGCACCATCCCGAGCGGTTCTTGGCTGCTAGTCGAAAACCTTGACCGCATCAGCAGGCAGGTGGCGCGCAAGGCCGTTCGCGCTATCGAGGAGATTGTAGAGGCGGGGATCATCGTAGTCGATTTGTCGGACGGTGGACGCCAGTACAGCGCAGATGAACTCGACAGAGACCCCTTCCTCTTCATCATGATGGTTATGCGGTTCATCCGCGCCAATGAGGAGAGCGCGACCAAAGGAGGACGCGTAGCCAAGGCGCATGCGGCTAGGCGGCAGAAGTTCGCGGGTCAGGAGAAGCTCACCAAGCCGTACACCATGAAGCTCCCGGGGTGGATCAAATGGGACGCGAGCACCTGCAGTTACGCCTTGATCGAGGAGCGGGCAGCGCTGTTGCGATGGATGTTTGAAATGGCGGATGACGGCTTAGGCGTCCACAGCATCGCGGCACAGCTCAATGAAACCAAAGCGGACACTTGGGGAGCTGGGGCATGGAAGGCGAAGTATTGGCACCGCTCCTACATCCGCAAGCTCCTCAGCAACAAGGCGGCCATCGGCATCTTCGTTCCGCACCGCATGGTCAAGGTCGAAGGCAAGCGGGCAAAGCAGCGTATCCCTGAGGAAGCCATTGCGCACCGCTTCCCGGCGGCCATCGAGCGGGAGCTATTCGAGCGCGTCAATGCTCGGCTAAGCACCACTGAGGCACGGGGCAAGAACGCTGCGGCCCCTGTACGCTCTATCTTCGCAGGTGTGATGAAATGCCAGCACTGCGGGGGGACCGTCACGCGGGTGAACAAGGGAGACCACGTTTATCTCGTTTGCTCTGCGGCGCATGGCAAGTCAGGGACTTGTCGCTATGAGAGCGTGCCATATCGGCAGGCGGTGGACGCCTTCATGCGCGGGCTCAAGTTAACGATGAAGAGCGCGCCGCGTGGGAATGACACCGCAGAGCTTGACGGCAGGATTGAGCAGCTGCGGGTGGAGGTCGATGCTGGTGAGGACATGGTCAATGATCTTTTCGAAGTCCGGATCACTGATAAGACCCCACGGGCGAGGAAAGCACTACAGGACGCTGAAGATGAACTGAAGGCCGTAAGGGAGACCCTGAGGAAAACCGTAGAGCGCCGCGACACGCTCACGAGCATCAACGTCAAGATGCGATTGGCGGCGGTGGAGAAGGCACTCACTGCAGACCCGATGGATACCGAGGTCGCCAACAAGGCGTTGCGGGGAGCTGTGCGGAAGATGACCATGAGGCCGCAGGAAGGACGTTTGGACATCCTCTGGCACCACGCGGAAGATCCTCAGGAGACGCTGTTCTACACGAACCGCTTCGACCGGGACGCAAACCAGATTGAGAACCAAGAGAAGAGCATCGAAACGGAATGAAGAAGAGACCCAGCCAGATCAACGCACAGGTGGTAGCGGACGCTCTCAGGGAGGCCGAAAGGGAACTGGAGCAACCGTCGAGCACTGAGCGGCCGCTTTATGTGAACGTGAACCCCGCCAACATCGCTACGCGCCTTGAGCTATTTCAACCCCGCAGGTTCTCCGCAGGCCTGCGAGAAGTCGACCCGAAGCACGTGAAGGACCTTGCGACCCGGATCACACGCAAAGGAGACCTTGACCCTATTCTGATCATCAAGCTGGCGGGAAGCTGGGTGGTGATCGATGGCCATCATCGCCTTGCGGCCTATTTGAACCTCAAACGTAAGACGGACATCAAATGTGAATGGTTCACGGGGACGGTCCGGGAGGCAACAGACGAGAGCCTGAGACGGAACGAGCTGATCAAGCTCGCGATCAGCCATGCCGACAAGCAAGAAGAGGCATGGAGACGCACATTGAACAATTGGGGGAGCAAGAGCGATGTGGTCAAGCTGACAGGCGTCAGCGAGGGTATCGTGTCGATGATGCGCAGGGTCGTGAAGCAACATCGGACGCAGGAGACACCTGTGGGCCAACAGCTACGGCAGCAGCTTGGCCCCCACCTCTCCAACTACAACTGGAGCAGGGTTCGCGCGGAGTGGGTAGGTTTGACACCGGCCGAATGGTCCCTTGAGGAGGCAGCGGCAAAACTTGCGCGCAACCTCAGCAATCGGATGACCAACATGCTCTCAGCGAACCCTCAGGTAACCGCAAAGGCCCTGTGGCTTTATGATGCTCACATGTGCGTCGAACTCGCCAGCGCTCTCGCCCGTCAAGTGAAGGAAGGAAGCACAGAGGAGGCCAACGAAGCTCAGGATGCGGCCATGCGGGCCTTGGGGATCATGAGCGACGTCGAAGAGTAGCCCAAAGGGGTGCAAGAAGGACCTACCCTATGCACCCTGCATAAGCCACCGCTAGGGTTCCCAGTGTGGCCGTTAAGTTACAGAGCGGGAGGGGCGTGAGGCTGTTATAGGGCGACACGAACACGGCGGGCCTACCCCGCTCAAGGGCATTCCGAGCGGCTCGGGCGCACATACTAAGCCCACACCTAGAGGCAATCGGACCGCTGCGGGGTCCTTCGCGAGGCATTTTAGCCGCAACAGGAGTGCACATGGCGAAACGTGCGACCAGTTCTGGGGCTGGTTCGAGCCCACATCTCTCATACATGTCGGCGCTTCAGGATATTGCTGACCAGTCGCAACGCGAGCTGGGACGCATGATGCCCCACGCCGGGGAGCGCGGGCGCATCGCCGAGGAAATTATAAAGAGCGTTCTGTCTCGCACGCTGCCGAAACGCTTCTCCATTGGCACCGGCGTAGTCATCTCCGCCCACGGCGACGTTAGCCGCCAAACCGACATTGTGATCTATGACAATTTCTTCAACTCGCCGTTGCTTTCCGAGTTCGGCGCCTGCTTGTTCCCTGCTGAGATTGTCTTCGCCACGATTGAGGTTAAGTCGGTGCTGACGAAGCGCGAGCTTCGAACCAGCATGGATGCCATCATGCAGATGCGGAAGGTCGGATCGCAGAAGAAGTATGTTGTCCCCGTCACGATCAGCGACGTTGCGAAACCAAGTCGAACAGCAACGGTCCGGTACACCGAAAAAACGCCGCCGAGAAACTATATCGTGGCATTCGCGCAAAAGGGACTAGGTCCAAACTATCAGCGCTTCTGTGAGAAGCTAAGGGCATGCCTTGATGAAGATCATTCCCATGTACACGGCGTCTGTATCCTGGATGAAGGTTGGTTCGCCGGAAGGCGTGCGTACAAAAGGCCAGCGGAGTTGTTTGGCGGCGAGGGAAATGGTTTGCTACAGCTCTACAGTCACATCCTAAAGGCTCAGCAGAACTTCGCGGTTCACGCAATGGACTTGGATGCGTACTTGCCGAAGGAACCTTCTCAGGTGTGAGAGCAGAGGCCTTGCATATGTCAGAGAGCACCGAGGGACCTAAGGACGACAGGAAGGCACGGTGGAAGACCGATGAAAACGGCAACCTCCTTTCTTATCCGTTGACCGGATTTGAATTAGCTCAACTCGTCGGTTCGGAGCGCTGCGGGCTAAGACTTGAATTTGCCACTGCTGAAGACCAGCGACGGGCCCTGCAGCTTAGCATCGAGCCTTCTGAAGCTCTTCGGTTGGGCAACACCCTAGGAATACTCGCGGACCACATGCGGGGCGCCGATCCTCGTCCCAAAGCTCTGAAAGGTTCGATTGACGACATCACGCAGCCAGCGCCCTATCCACGCGTAGGACGCTGCATCTACTGCGGCGCAACGCGTTACTCCGAGGAGCGTGAGCGTCTCGGGGATGAGCACATAGTACCGCTCGCGCTCGGCGGCGAGGACATCCTACCGCAAGCTGCCTGCGGGAAGTGCGAGGGAAAGCTCAATTCCTACGAACAGTTTTGCCACAAGCTTACGTTTGGAACGCTCAGGTATCATCTGGGACTGCCCACTAGGCGACCCAAGGAGCGACCAAAGACACTTCCTTTGGAATGCACGATCAATGGAGAACGGGTTACACGGGACGTACCCCTCGACAACGTGCCTGTGAGCCTGCTTCTTCCGATTTTTGACCTGCCCGACATTCTCTTGGACAAGGACCCGACTGAGCGCAACATCTACACGGAAAGGTTCGTGATGAGGCAGCTGCCGCCCGTTAGCTTGAAGTGGGGAAATGAGAATGACATCTCAAGCATCAGTTCACCGTCAGCAGGCGTTCAGGGGATTAAGTTCGCGTCATTGATCGCAAAGATTGGACATGCGTACGCGACGGCTGTGTGCATTAACAACCCGGAATTCCAACCCATGCTGGCCGATCTAGTTCGCAAAGAGACAGGCCCTCATCCGTTGCCGTATTTGGTGGGAGGAGAGACCGAGATTTTGCCTCCGACACCCAGTCTGCACGAAGTTGGGCTCCTGCGAAGACGAACGCGCAAACACACGCTCATCGTAGTTCGAGTGCGCCTTTTTGCTTTCCTCGCGACCCCAACTTATTACGCAATCGCAGGAGCATGCCCAATACGTTGACCAAGATATTGAGGCCCTCAGGTGCGTTAGCGGTAGACGCACGACAGTGCAGTCTTCAGCTCGGCGGCGGCGGCGGCCTTTGAACCCAAGGAACTAGAAATCGCTCGGCGGAGCGAGACGATTAGGGTCCCATCTGCCCATAGGGGACCCGCTGGAGAATACTGATGGAATTGCGATCAACACTGACGTGCCCAGCATGTGGACATACGGCTATCGAGGCGATGCCAACGGACGCCTGCCAATTCTTCTATGACTGTCAGGGCTGCAACCAGCGGCTCAAGCCTAAGCCCGGCGACTGCTGCGTCTTCTGCTCATACGGCACCGTTTCATGCCCACCCATACAGGCCGGACTGAGCTGCAAATAGGCGGCATTCCCATTGACGAAATCACTTGCTGATGATCGGCTCGCCAGGCGCCGGCAAGTCGATGCTGGCGGCGCGGCTGCCCTCGATCCTGCCGCCGCTGTCGCCGTCCGAACTTTTGGAAGTCTCGATGATCGCCTCGGTCGCCGGCGAAATCCGCGACGGCGCATTGACGGCGCGGCGGCCGTTCCGGGCGCCACATCATTCCGCCAGCATGGCCGCGCTGACCGGCGGCGGGATGCGGGCAAAACCCGGCGAGATCTCGCTGGCGCATCAGGGCGTGCTGTTCCTCGACGAATTGCCGGAGTTCGATCCGCGCGTGCTGGACTCGCTGCGCCAGCCGCTGGAGAACGGCGAGGTCGCGGTGTCCAGGGCCAATCACCGCGTCACCTATCCGGCGCGCTTCATGCTGGTCGCGGCGATGAACCCGTGCCGCTGCGGCCACGCCTATGAGCCCGGCTATTCCTGCAAGCGCGGCCGGATCGACCGCTGCACGTCGGATTATCAGGTGCGTATTTCGGGGCCGATGATGGACCGCATCGATCTGCGCATCGAAGTGCCGGCGGTGACCGCCGCCGACCTGATCCTGCCGCCGCCGAGTGAAGGCTCGGCCGAAGTCGCCGCCCGCGTCGCCGCCGCGCGCGACGTTCAGCTCGCGCGGTACGCGGCGGCCGGCACGCCGCATGTCCGCACCAATGCCGAAGCGCCGGCGTCGCTCCTGGAAACCATCGCGCAGCCGGATGCGCAGGGACAAAAGCTGCTGCGCGACGCCGCCGAGACCATGAAGCTGACCGCGCGCGGCTATCATCGCGTGCTGCGCGTCGCCCGCACGCTGGCCGATCTCGACGGCGCGGAAAAGATCGGCCGGCTGCATCTGGCGGAAGCGTTGTCGTATCGCGCCTTGGCCGACGATGCGCGGCGCGCGGCGTGAGTCGTAGGGTGGGTGGAGCGCAGCGATACCCACCAGCTTCGTCGCCAGCCATTGATGGGTATTGCGGAGCCTGTCATCGGGCGCGCATTGGCGCGACCCGTTGGCTCCACCCATGCTACAAGATCGAACGATCACCTCTTGCACTCGGGAGTCAGAAAGCCGAAACAATTCAACTGCGGTTGTTGCCTTAGGACTGTGCCGGACCCGCAGTCGCCAAGTCGTCACTCTGGCACCACGCAAGCCGTCCCGGCGGGCCGCTTTCTAATCTTGTCGCGACAAATTGACCCGACGGTCAAATCAGTTCTGAGTTTCAGAAATCATGTCAAGCAGAAAATTTCTGTAAATCAAAAATATTTCTGTTGTCGGCCGGCCCAAATCAGTGCGCATCTATCGCAATCCCGCCCTGGTCAGAAGGGCGTCGGCCGTCGTCACGGACGTTGGGCGGGTTGCGGTGGACGCTGGGCTCACGTCTGACGATGGCGTGGATCGAGCGTACGGCAAAACCGTGTGGTCCTGGCACCCGTTGCTGGTGTCAAGCTGTCGGAGAAGCGCAAGCGGAAACGGCAGTGACGGAGTCAATCAAGAACTCGTCTCCGGGGAGAGCACGGCATAAGCCGTAAAGCCACTGCGCAGGGAATGTCGGATGTTCTCCGCTGCCCTGTATGCTCGTGTGCGCATTTTTCTGTGCAAATTGCACACGGGACCGCGGGTGCAGCGCGCATCCGGCATTCCCTGCGCCCTCTTAATTCTGGGGGCGGAACGAATTTACAAAGCTCGGGCGCAATGCGTCGCGAGATCGCGAACACATATTCAGTTGTCATCACCCGCGCATGCGGGTGATCCAGTATCCCAGAGACGACGATGATTGAACCGATAAGCCGCGGCGTACTGGGTCCCCCGCTTTCGCGGAGGACGACACCGCGCCTCATAAACCCCGTAGTAACGAGTTTTCTTTACCCTCTGCCAACCATAAGCTCCCTGTCGCGGGTTTGTGCTGAGTGGGTAGTGTCATGTTGCGTTTCAAGGTTCTGGCCTCGGTGGTTCCGCTGGCCGTCGTCGCCCTGTTCGCCCGCGGCGAGTTTTCGACCGGTCCGCGCCCCTGCATCGAGGTTGCGGGCGCTTCGGTCCAGATCGCGGCGCTGTCCTGGCAGGCCGAACGTCACGTCAGTTTCACTCATGATCCCGGCCGCGCCACCGTCCGCGTCCAGATCTCCGACAGCGCGGAAGCGGCGGACTTTACCGTCATTGACGACGTCGACAGCACCGAGCGTGGGGCCTGCGAAAGCCATTCGCCGCCGCAGCTGGTCGCGATTTCCAGTTCGCCGTCGCCGTCCGAACCCGTCATCTATCTCTCGACGGAGGGACCCGCCGATTACCGCATCTTCGTGCGCTCGAAGAGCTTTTCGGTGCGCGATGCCGCCGCTCTCATCGTCAGCGCCCGCGGCGCACAGCCTCGCGTCGTGGCCGCCTCGCTGTGAGTTAACACTTCATCAACCCTGTTCTTATCGCACCCGCGAAAGGCAGCCAGCCTCAAGCACTTTTCAAGATCGGCGACGCATCGTCTCTCGGGACGCACCGGGCGAATCGAGCCGCCTCAATTCGAGCAAACAATCTCAGGGTAACTGACGATGGGGCGGACTTACCGGATCAAACTATACTTCCGGCGCTTTGGCCGCCGGTATCCCTGGGTCAGCTTCACCCTCCGCTCGTTCATCGTCTTTTCCGCCACCTTTGGCGGCGCCTACGGCTTCATTACCGCAAGCCGCTCGGAAATATCCGGCTACAATCCGCACACCTTTGCGATCGGCATCAGTTTCCTGTTCGCGATCGCCTGCGTCGCCCTGGCCGCCCAGAGCGCCCGGTTTCGCTTCCTGCGCAAGAAGATGCACAAGGTCGCCCTGCACAATGAAGCGATGGCGGACCGCAACTGGGAACTGCAGGAGGCCGAGCAGCGCACCCGCCGCCTGTTCGAATCGCAGGGCGATTTGATCATCCTGCGCGACACCGACGGCCGCATCACCTTCGTCAACGATGCCTATTGCGAACTGGCGCAAGCGCCGCGCGAGGCCCTGATCAGCAGCACCGCCACGCTCGAAATTCTGGAACAGGGCGACAGCGTGCTGGAGTGGAACGGGACGCGTATCCATGACCAGAAGATCGCCGGTCCCGAGGGGCCACGATGGATCGCCTGGCGTGAAGCGCTGGTGCGCAACGATGCCGGCGGGCCTTCCGAAATGCAGAGCGTCGGCCGCGACGTCACCAACCGCACCGAGAGCGAGCGCGCGCTGGCCGAGGCCCGCGATCAGGCCGATGCCGCCAGCCGCGCCAAGTCGCGCTTCCTCGCCATGGCGAGCCACGAGATCCGCACGCCGCTGAACGGCATCATCGGCATGAGCGGGCTGCTGCTGGATACGCCGCTGACGCCGGAACAGACCACCTACGTCAAGGCGGTGAAGACCTCCGGCGACGCGCTGCTGTCGCTGATCGAGGAGCTGCTGGACTATTCCAAGATCGAGGCCGGCAAGATCGACCTCGAACATCGCGCCTTCGCGCTGCCAGAGCTGATCGAGGGCATTACCGAATTGCTGGCGCCGCGCGCGCAGGCCCGCAAGCTCGAGATCGCCGCCTATATCGACGAGCGCCTGCCGATGGAAGTGGTCGGCGATGCGGCGCGGCTGCGCCAGGTGCTGCTCAATCTCGCCGGCAACGCCATCAAGTTCACCGCGACCGGCGGCGTCGCGTTAATTGTCGAGCCCGGCATCCGTCCGGGTGAAGTCAGTTTTGTGTTGCGCGACACCGGCATCGGCATCGCTCCCGAGGCGCAGGACCGCATCTTCCGCGAATTCGAGCAGGCCGACGACCGCATCGCGCGCAGCTATGGCGGCACCGGATTGGGCCTCAGCATCAGCGACCGCATCGTCAAGCGGATGGGCGGCCGCATCACGCTGGAGAGCAAGCCCGGGTCAGGTTCGACGTTCGAGGTGACGATCCCGCTGCCGGCCTCCGATTCCGGCACGCCCAAGACGTTTGCCGCACCCGACCTGACCGGCCAGTCGATCATGCTGGTGTCGCCGCAAAGCATCGAGGCCTCGTTGACCGCGCGGCGGCTGCAGCGCTGGGGCGGCCAGACCTGCATGGTTTCCGACGCCGACGTCGCCGAGGCGCTGCTGCCGGAGCGGCTCTGGCACGCCATCCTGATCGATCACGCGCTCGGCACCAAAGCCATCGAAGCGTTCGGCGAGGCCGCACGGCTGCACGCCACCCAGCGCATCGTGATGTTCACGCCGGCCACGCGGCAGGAGCTGCAACCATCCGCGGCATCCCCCTTCACCGGTTATCTGGTCAAGCCGCTCCGCGCCGCCTCGCTCGCGGGGCGCCTGACGGCCACGCCTGAGATCTCGGCGCCGAGCGTCGTCAGCGATGCGATGACCGGCCTCGACGAGCCTGCCCCGACGCCGGCGCCGGCGAGCAAGGGGCTTTCGATCCTGGTCGCGGAAGACAATGAGATCAACGCGCTGTTGATGCGCTCCTTGCTGAGCCGGCTGGGGCACCAGGCCGTCATCACGACCAATGGCGAAGAGGCGCTGGAATCCTGGCTGTCGGCCAAGTCAGCCGGCGCGGGCTATGATCTGGTGCTGATGGACATCCAGATGCCGCAGCTCAACGGCATCGAAACCACCAAGCGGATGCGCACGCTGGAATCCGGCCTGCCCGGCCGCCGGACGCCGATCCTGGCGCTGACCGCCAACACGCTGGTGGAAGATCGTTACGCCTGTTTTGAAGCCGGGATGGACGGTTTCCTGATCAAGCCGCTCGACCGCGAGAAACTGGCGGAGGCGATCGCAGGGCTGGCAGCGTCGCGGCACATCGCGGCGTGACATCAATCGTAGGATGGGTTGAGCTCTTCGCGAAACCCATCAATGACTGGCGACGACGCTGATGGGTTTCGCAAGGGCTCAACCCATCCTACGAAGCTAGCTACAGCCGCCGCAGCGCCACCGTCTCGACGACGTGATCGGCGCCCTTCTTGAGAATCAGCGTCGCGCGCGGCCGGGTCGGCAAGATGTTGTCTTCGAGATTGGCAAGGTTGGTACGTTCCCAGATCGCCAGCGCCGTTGCCGTCGCCTCCTCGTCGGAGAGCGGCGCGTAACGATGGAAGTAGGACCGCGGATCGGTAAACGCCGTGTCGCGCAGCGCGAGGAAGCGCCGCACATACCATTGGCGCAGCACCGCTTCGTCGGCGTCGATATAAACCGAGAAGTCGAAAAAGTCGGAGACCACAGGAACCGCCTTGCCGTCACGCGGCAGGCGGCCGGTCTGCAACACGTTGACGCCCTCGACGATCAGGATGTCGGGGCGGTCGACCTCGATCCACTGGTTGGGAACGATGTCGTAGGTCAAATGCGAATAGACCGGCGCGCGCACCGGCCGGCGGCCGGCCTTGATGTCGCTCAGGAACGACAGCAGCATCGGCAGGTCGTAGCTCTCGGGAAAGCCCTTCTTCTGCATCAGGCCCTGCCGCTCGAGCACGGCGTTCGGAAACAGAAAGCCGTCGGTCGTCACCATTTCGACCTTGGGCCGCGGCGACCAGCGCGCCAAGAGCGCCTGCAGCACGCGCGCGGTGGTGGATTTGCCGACCGCCACGGAGCCGGCGACGCCGATGATATAGGGCACCTTGCGGTCGCGGATGCCGAGGAACTGGCGCTGCGCCTGGTAGAGCCGCAAGGTCGCGTCGACATAGATCGACAGCAGCCGCGACAGCGGCAGGAAGATGTCCTCGACCTCCTGCAAATCGAGGCGGTCGTGCAGCGAACGCAGCCGTTCGAACTCGCCCGGCTCCAGCGTCATCGGCGTGTCGTCGCGCAATCGCGCCCACTGCTCGCGGGTGAAGATCCGGTAGGGGTTGTATTGCTGGTCCGTCGCCCGAATATCCATGGCGTCGCCTCTTGCTCAATCGCGCTTGCGCGCGGCTTTTTCTTCCAGCCCGGACTGGTTGGTACGTTGCCCGAGCGCGGTCTCGACTTCTTCCAGCGTCACGCCGCGCGCTTTGAGCAGCACCAGCAGATGAAACAGCAAATCGGCGCTTTCGGCGATCAGGTGGTCGCGATCGTTCTCGACCGCGGCGATCACAGTCTCGACCGCTTCCTCGCCCAGCTTCTTGGCGCAGTGCTCCGCGCCCTTGTCGAGCAACTTGCGGGTGTAGGACACCTCTCCCCCCGATGCGGCCCGGGCATCGATGGTGGCGGCCAGATCATGAATGGTGAAACGTGGCATCGACTGAACTCAACAATTGCGCCGGCTGAAGGCCCGCGCCATCCCGATCACGGACTTAGCACTTTTGTGACGGGGAGTCGTCAGGGATCGAGCCGCATCGGCAGCCCGGCCCGCACCATGTGCTCCTTGGCTTGGCGAATGGTAAATTCGCCGAAGTGGAATATCGAGGCCGCCAGCACCGCGGTGGCGTGGCCCTGGCGGATGCCGTCCACGAGGTGGTCGAGATTGCCGACGCCGCCGGACGCAATTACCGGTACGGGAACACTGTCGGCGATGGCCTGTGTCAGCGGCAGGTCGAAGCCCTGCCTTGTGCCGTCCCGGTCCATCGAGGTCAGCAGGATTTCGCCGGCGCCGAGCGAGACCACTTCCTGGGCGTATTCGATGGCGTCGATCCCGGTCGAATTGCGCCCGCCATGGGTGAAAATCTCCCAGCGGTCCGAGCCGCCGGCGCGCTTGACCCGCTTGGCGTCGATCGCGACCACGATGCACTGCTCGCCGAACTTTTCGGCGCCCCGCTTGACGAATTCACGGTTGGAGACCGCCGCGCTGTTGATCGAGACCTTGTCGGCGCCGGATCGCAGCAGCGTCTTGATGTCGTCAATCGTCCGCACCCCGCCGCCGACCGTCAGCGGCATGAAGCAGGCCTCCGCCGTCCGCCTGACAACGTCGAGCATGGTGCCGCGGTTCTCGTGGGTGGCGGTGATGTCGAGGAAGCAGAGCTCGTCGGCGCCGGCGGCGTCATACGCAATCGCCGCTTCCACGGGATCGCCGGCGTCGCGCAGATCGACGAAGTTGACGCCCTTGACCACGCGGCCGTCCTTGACGTCGAGGCAGGGGATCACGCGGACCTTGAACATCGTAGTCTCCCTACGCCGCGCTGCGCGCGTTGCGGATCAGCGCCAATGCGGCTGCGGGATCGAGCCGGCCGTCATAGAGCGCACGGCCGGCAATCGCGCCCGCCAGCTTTTTGGCGCGCGGCTCCAGCAGCGCCTTGACGTCCTCGATGGAAGCAAAGCCGCCGGAGGCGATGACGGGAATCGAGATGCTCTCGGCCAGCGCAATCGTTGCGTCGAGGTTGAGGCCCTTGAGCAGACCGTCGCGCGCGATGTCCGTAAAGATGATCGCGGCGACGCCGGCGTCCTCGAACCGTTGCGCGATTTCGAGCACGGTCACCTGCGAGGTCTCGGCCCAGCCTTCGACCGCGACCTTGCCGTCGCGGGCGTCGAGACCGACCGCGACGCGGCCGGGGAATTTCTTCGCGGCGCTCTTCACCAGTTCCGGGTCGCGCACCGCGGCGGTGCCGATGATTACCCGCGCAATGCCCTTGTCGAGCCAGGCCTCGATCGTCTTGAGGTCGCGAATGCCGCCGCCGAGTTGCACCGGCATCGTGACCGCCTTCAGCATGCCTTCGACGGCGAGCGCGTTCATCGGCTTGCCGGCAAAGGCGCCGTCGAGATCGACGACATGCAGATATTCAAAGCCCTGATCGGCAAAGGCGCGCGCCTGCGCTGCGGGATCGAGGTTGAACACGGTCGCCCGCGCCATGTCGCCCTGTTCGAGGCGCACGCACTGGCCGTTTTTCAAATCGACAGCGGGAAAAAGGATCACGGCTTCCATTTCAAAAAGTTCGAGATCAGACCCAGCCCGAAACGCTGGCTCTTTTCCGGGTGGAATTGCGTACCGATCGCGGTGTCCTTGCCGACCATCGCCGTTACCGGCCCGCCATACTCGGCGCGCAGCAGCACATCCGCTTCATGCGAGGCGTTGAGGTGATAGGAGTGCACGAAATAGGCGTGGCGGCCCTTCGGCCCGAGCGGCAGGCGCTCCAGCACCGGGTGCTCGCGCACCATGTCGAGCGTATTCCAGCCCATGTGCGGAATTTTCAGGTTCTCTTCGCGCGGCGTTATCTTTTCGACGTCGCCCGCGATCCAGTTGAAGCCGTCGGTGGTGACATGCTCCTTGCCGCGCGTCGCCATCAGCTGCATGCCGACGCAGATGCCGAAGAACGGCCGCGCCTTGGAACGCACGGCTTCCGTCATTGCCTCGAGCATGCCGTCGACGGCATCGAGGCCCCTGCGGCAATCGGCGAAGGCACCGACGCCGGGCAACACGATGCGATCGGCGCGGAATACCGCTTCGGGATCGCGCGTCACCATGATCTTCGGCGAATTTTCCATGCTGCGCGCGGCGCGCTCGAACGCTTTGGCCGCCGAGTGCAGATTGCCCGAGCCGTAATCGATGATCGCAACGCTCATCGCAATCCTCCCGGCTCGGGAAACAGGCCGATGATGCCGCCTTGCGGCATCGGCGGCGGTTTTGAAAATGGCTGGCCCGGAATGTTGCGGGTCGGCGGCGGTCCGCCGCGCTCAACCGCCCATTGGTCGTTGGTGAGACCGCGCTGCCTTGCGGTCCAGCGATCGAAGAAGCGCTGCTCGGCGGCTTCCTCGTCATCGGCCACCACGATATCGAGCTGCCGCCATTTGCGCCGCGAGAACGTCCAGCGCCGCAGGCTGGCCGCTTCAAAGCCCATCAGAACCGCAACCAGGAAATTGGCGAACAGGATGGTACCACCGCCGGCGCCAAGCGCCCTCAGGCCGAATGCAATCGCAACTGTCAGCGCGATCCAGCCGATCAGCGCCAGCCACAGACGATGCCAGACAAGCCACGGCAGGCTCGCCACCGCGGCCCAGAAATGGAAGCCGTCGCGGACGAAAATAAACCTATCGGTCGACGCCAGATCGGCGCCGCCATTGACCGGGGCATGCACTGTATAGACCGGCATCGTCACTCTCCGCCGCGAACCAGATCGAGCTGATTGGTCAGTCCGATCAGCCTTTTAGTTCAAGCATGGACCGTTTCGGGGAAACCGGTGCCCACTTTCGCCAGCGGGGCCCCGGGTCCAGATCATGGTCCAAAATCAGCCGCCGAGCTGACCCTTGGTGGATGGCACTTCGCCTGCGGTTTTTGGGTCGATGGCAACCGCCGTCCGAAGCGCCCGGGCCAAACCCTTGAAGCAGGATTCGGCGATATGATGGCTGTTCTCGCCATATATGGTTTCGACGTGCAAAGTCACGCCGGCGTTGGTCGTGAACGCGTTGAACCATTCGCGAACCAGCTCGGTGTCGAATTCGCCGATCTTGTCGCGCGGAAAATCGGCCTTGAACACCAGCACCGGCCGGCCCGAAATGTCGATCACGACGCGCGTCAGCGTCTCATCCATCGGCATGTGGATCGAGGCATAGCGGGTGATCCCGGCCATGGTGCCGAGCGCCTGCTTGACGGCCTGACCCAGCGCGATGCCGACGTCCTCGGTGGTGTGGTGATGGTCGACATGGAGATCGCCATCCGCCTTGACTGTGATGTCGATGCGCGAATGCCGGGCCAGGAGGTCGAGCATATGGTCGAAGAAGCCGATACCGGTCGAAACCTTGGACACGCCCGTGCCATCGAGGTTTACCGCCACCTCGATGTCGGTCTCCTTGGTCTTGCGCTTGATGGTCGCTGTGCGCATGAAATGTGCTTTCCTTTGCCTCTTCCCGGCCGAAAACGCGGCCCTTTTAACAGGCCGAAGTCGCCTTCGCCACTGCGGGATCGTGCTTAAAAGGCTCAACTTCCCCCTATGGTGACCAAATCCGGCCGATTGTAACGGTGCGCTCGAACCCCTAAATCTGGTCGGACACGAGGTATTCCATGCAAGCATCCCCAAACGAGCCGTCGGTCTGGCACGGCACCACCATTTTAACGGTCCGCAAGGGCGGCAAGGTGGTGATCGGCGGCGACGGCCAGGTCTCGATCGGCCAGACCGTGATCAAATCCAACGCCAAGAAGGTCCGCAAACTCGGCAAGGGCGACGTTATCGGCGGCTTTGCCGGCGCCACCGCTGATGCTTTCACCCTGTTCGAGCGGCTGGAGAGCAAGCTGGAGCAGTATCCGGGTCAATTGACCCGCGCCGCGGTCGAACTCGCCAAGGACTGGCGCACCGACCGCTATCTGCGCCGCCTGGAAGCGATGATGATCGTCGCCGACAAGGACGTCTCGCTGGTGCTGACCGGCACTGGCGACGTGCTGGAGCCGGAGGCCGGCGTGATGGCGATCGGCTCAGGCGGCAATTATGCGCTGGCCGCCGCCCGTGCGCTGATTGATACCGACAAGGATGCCGAGGCCATCGTTCGCCGCGGGCTGGATATTGCCGCCGATATCTGCGTCTACACCAACCGCAACGTGACGATCGAGACCCTTTAGGGAGAGTGGCCGGTCATGGCTCCGCCTTATGTCTTCCGCCCGATGACCACGGCCGATCTGCCGCTGATTCAGCGTTGGCTTCTGGAACCCCATGTCGCCGAATGGTGGCATGATCCCGAGACCTTCGAGTTCGTCAGTGGCGACCTGGATCATCCTGATGTGGCGCAATTCATCGTGACGCTGGATGGCCAGCCGTTCGGCTATCTGCAATGCTATCGAATGAGCGACTGGGATAGCGGCTTTGGTCAGCAGCCGTTCGGCACACGGGGGATCGACCAGTTTATCGGCGAAGCCGATATGATGGGGCGGGGCCACGGGTCTGCATTCATCAGCGCCTTCATTGAAGGGCTGCTGAGGAATGACACGCCTCGCGTCGTGCTCGATCCCAAGCCAACGAATGGTCGCGCCATACGGGCCTATGAGAAGGCGGGATTCGTTAGAGATCGCTTGGTCGATACCCCCGACGGCGAGGCTCTGCTGATGGTCCGCAACCTATGACCACAGACAGCGCCGCCGCACGGCCTCCCTTCGCCAACAGTGTTACGGCCGGGCGCTGGCTGTTGATGGCCGCCGTCATCCTGGTGCTGCAAGCCTTGATCCTCTATGCGATGGGCCGCCTGCCGATCTGCGCCTGCGGCTACGTCAAACTCTGGCACGGCGTGGTGCAGAGCTCGGAGAATTCGCAGCACATCGCCGACTGGTACACGCTGTCGCATATCCTGCACGGCTTCCTGTTTTATGGCGCGGCCCATCTCGTGTTTCCGCGGCTGGCCTGGCCCGGCCGGCTGATCCTCGCGATGCTGGTCGAGGGCGCCTGGGAACTGGTCGAGAATTCAAATTTGATCATCGACCGCTATCGTGCCGCCACCATCTCGCTGGATTATTACGGCGACACCATCGTCAATTCGATCTCCGACAGTTTCGCCATGATCGGCGGCTTCCTGCTGGCGAAAAAACTCCCGGTCGCGGCCACCGTGGCGCTGGCCCTGGTGTTCGAAATCGTGTTGGCGCTGCACATTCGGGACAATCTGGCGCTGAACATCATCATGCTGCTCTACCCCGTTGAAGCGATAAAGCAGTGGCAGGCCGGCCCGCCGATTATCTAGGCCGCCTTGCCGTGAACGAAATTTCACCCTAGCTAAAGCCAATGACCGACTTTTCCCCCCGTGAAATCGTATCCGAACTCGACCGCTTCATCGTCGGCCAGGCCGACGCCAAGCGCGCCGTCTCGATTGCGCTGCGCAACCGCTGGCGGCGGCTGCAGCTCACCGGCAATCTGCGCGAGGAGGTGCTGCCGAAAAACATCCTGATGATCGGGCCAACCGGCGTCGGCAAGACCGAGATCGCGCGACGGCTGGCGAAATTGGCCGGCGCCCCCTTCATCAAGGTCGAAGCCACGAAGTTTACCGAGGTCGGTTATGTCGGCCGCGACGTCGAGCAGATCATCCGTGATCTCGTCGAGGTCGCGATCTCCCAGACCCGCGAGCGCAAACGCAAAGACGTGCAGGCCCGCGCCCAACTCGCGGCCGAGGAGCGCGTGCTCGACGCACTGGTCGGGCCGGCTTCCAGTCCCGCCACCCGCGATTCCTTCCGCAAGAAGCTGCGCGCCGGCGAACTCAACGACAAGGAAATCGAGATCGAGACGTCGTCGTCCGGCGGCATGCCGATGTTCGAAATCCCGGGCATGCCCGGCGCCCAGCTGGGTGCGATTTCGATCGGCGATATCTTCGGCAAGATGGGCGGACGGACCAAGACCCGCCGCCTGACGGTCGAAAACTCGCACGAGACGCTCGTGAACGAAGAATCCGACAAACTGCTCGACAGCGACCAGCTGGTGCTGGAAGCGATCAACGCGGTCGAGAACAACGGCATCGTGTTCCTCGACGAGATCGACAAGATCTGCGTGCGCGACGGCCGCACCGGCGGCGATGTCTCGCGCGAAGGCGTGCAGCGCGACCTGCTGCCGTTGATCGAAGGCACCACCGTCTCGACCAAGCACGGCGCGGTTAAAACCGATCATATCCTGTTCATCGCGTCCGGCGCGTTCCATATCGCAAAACCGTCAGACCTGTTGCCCGAGTTGCAGGGCCGGTTGCCGATCCGCGTCGAGCTGGAAGCGCTAACGCGCGACGACATGCGCCGCATCCTGACCGAGCCGGAGGCGTCGCTGATCAAGCAATATATCGCGCTGATGCAGACCGAAGGCGTCACGCTCGACATCACCGACGGGGCGATCGACGCGCTGGCGGATGTCGCGGTCGCCGTCAACTCCACCGTGGAGAATATCGGCGCGCGGCGCCTGCAGACGGTGATGGAGCGCGTGCTCGACGAGATTTCCTTTGCCGCCCCGGACCGCCACGGCGAGACCATCAAGGTCGATGCCGACTACGTGCAGAAGCATGTCGGCGATCTCGCCAAGAACGCGGATTTGAGCCGGTTTATTTTGTAGTATCAAAGATTGTCGTCCCGGCCTTGAGCCGGGACCCATAACCCCGGTCGTCTATTGTTGAACGAAGCCATCAACCCTTGTGCTAGGCAACGACGGCCGCGGCGTATGGGTCCCCCCGATGCACACTGCGCATCTGAGCTCAAGGCCGGGACGACGATGACGATAAATTTGCGGGTCTGGCAAACCCCCTGGCGCTTGATGCTTGCCGTCAATGTCGCCGTGTTTGTCGGGGTATTCCTGCACAAGATCGCGCTGCCGCCCTTCGTCCCCTACATTCATCTGCTGGTCGACTATCATTTCGGCTTCACCAAGCGCGCGCTGATCGGCGCGATCGTGGCGCTGTTCACTTCGAAGATCCCGGTGTGGCTGGTGTTCGCGATCAGTGGCGCGGTCTGGCTCATCACGGCGGGCCTGTTCGTGCGACTGTTCAGGCGGACGTTCGGTTTCGACGACGCGCATCTGCCGTTGTTCGTGTTCATGGTAGGCTCACCGTTCTTCCTGAAGAATTTCATGCACACGCTCGGGCATTTCGACATCTACGGATGCCTGTTTGCGATCTGCCTCTTACTGATTCCGGCGCGCTCGCTGTTCTATGTGCTGCTCGCCACGCTGTTCTCGATGATCCTCGTGCTGATTCACCATATTCATCTCCTGATGTATGTGCCGACCATCGCGGCCATCGTGGTGCTGCGTTATTATCTGGTGCAACCGCTGAGCCGCACCGGCGTGATCGCGGGCTTCGCCGCGCTTGCCGCCACCGGCATCCTTTTCTTCGTCGCGCAATTCTACGGGACGATGGCGGTGTCCGAAGCAGATTTCGTCGCTTATCTAAAGGGCCGGATGGCCGATCCCAGCCGCAGTAACCTGCTGAGTTTTGCCTATATCTGGTATCAGCCGTTGTCGACGGAAGTTGCCGACACCTGGCAACGCCTGCCGCATAATCTGCTCGGCTTTCCGATCTTCGCGCTGCTGATCTGGCTGCACACGCCGCTATGGCGATATTTTGCAGAACTGATCGCTGCGCTATCCGTCGAACGCCATCGCCACATCGTCAAGGCGGTGATCGCCGTCATCAGCCTCTTCTATCTCGTGATGTTTGCGATGGTGTTCGATTATTCGCGCTGGATTTCGAACTGGGCGGTGTGCCTGTTCCTGCTCCTGCACGCGGTAAAGGCCCTGCCCGCCTCGCGCGAGGTGACGCCGATATCGACCGATGATCGGAAGACCATGGTCTTCGGCTGGATCGTCACGCTGATCCCGCGCGTCGGGATCGTACGGCCGTTCTAGCGAACCCTTCGTACCCGCACATACAGCGCGCCCTCGCCGCCGTGGCCGATATGGGCCTCCTCGAAGCCGACCACCAGCGAGCGGAATTCCGGCAAACCCAACCATTGCGGCACCTGACGGCGCAACACGCCGCGCTCGGCCTCTGAGCCGCCCACTTTGCCCTTGCCGGTGATGATGAGCACGAAGGTGAGGCCATCGCTGTGTGCGCGCTGCAGGAAGGTAAGCAGCACGCGGTGCGCGCGGATCTGCGTCATGCCGTGCAAATCGAGCCGGGCGTCAATCTCTTTCCGGCCACGCGAAAGCTGTGAGCGTTCACGGCGTCCGATCGGCGCCAGCGGTGGCGGCTCCGGCCGGGACGGGGGAATGATTCGTGGCGAAGGCGTCGCCTTTGGTGACGCAACAGGCTTGGCAGCGGCACTGGCTTCCGCCTCCGGCGATGCGGCCGGCGGCTTCACGGTGCGGTGCCGCTTGCGCAGCGGCTTGACCTGCTTGGCCACGCTTTCCCACAGCGCACGCTCCTCTTCGCTGAGGCTGCGCTTGCGCCGCGGCGGCATTGGTATTTCGGGGATCGAGCTCGACGTCCGGCGTTTCATTGACGGTGGTGGCGGAAACGGCGGATGTGGCGGTGCCGCGGTTCGGAAACCGGTTTGACATCGGGCCGGGCCGCCGGCAACGGCACCGGTTTTACCACGGCGGCCTGCGCGGCGGATGTGGGTGCGGTCGCGGGCGGCGTTGCAGCGGGAGTGGCGGGAGCAGCGTTCTTGGGATCCTTCAGTGGATCAACCTGCGGAAACAGCTTTGCGATTTTCTCCGACGGCCGTTCGTCCGGCACCGGCAGCTTGCGGCCCCGCGCGGAGGGATCGAGGCTCTTCGGCAACAGCATGACAAAACGCATAGGATGGCGGAAGCGGCCTGCCACCTTGCCGGCATCGGCTCCGGCGCCGAGATAGAGATCGGCACGGGCCGGCCCGACGATCGCAGAGCCCGTGTCCTGCGCGATCATCAGCCGGCGAAACGGCGTCTTGGACGTTTCGGTGTCGATCGGCAAATCGCCCTCGATGAAGAATGGCGTGCCGTAGACATGCAGCGCCTTATCAACCGCGATCGAGCGACCCGGCGTCAGCGGCACACCCTGGGCGCCGACCGCTTCGTCCTTGTCGGAGAGGTTTACCTCGCGGAAGAACACGTAGGACCGGTTCTGGCGTCGCAATTCGTTGGCGCCATCGGGGTTTGCCGTCATCCACTCCCGGATCTTCTGCATCGACATCTGATCCCTGGGGATGATGTTGCGTTCGATCAGGATGCGGCCGACCGGGGTATAGGGATAACCATTATGCGCATCGTAATTGATGCGAACGGTCGAGCCATCATCGAGGCTGACCCGCGCCGACCCCTGGATCTGCGAGAACAGCAGATCGGTCTGGTCCTTCAGAAAGCAGATTTCGAGGCCACGGCCCTCGATCGCTCCGTCCTCGATCTCGGCGCGATCGTAATAGGGCACCAGCTTGCGGCGGCCAATCTTGCGAAACACCTTGCCCCCGTTGGGCAAACCGACCGAGCTCTGCGTGACGCCGCGAACGAACAGATTGGACGGCCGGCGATAGACCGGCACTTTGTAGACCTCGTTCTCCGTCCGCGAGCCGTCGACGATGGGCTCGTAATAGCCGGTGACAAAGCCCTCGGGCTCGCCGAGCCGCGATATCCGCAAGGGCAGAAAATGCTCCTCGAAGAACGCTTTCGCCCTGGCGCCGTCGGTTAGCTCAAGGCCCCTGGCGACGCGGCAGGGATCGCGCAGCGAGGTACCAATTGCTTTCGGTTCGGATGGTGGTTTGGTTTGCGCTGCTATCGGCTTGCAGCTGTCGCGAAAGGTCTTGTAGGCGGCGAGATGATCGTCTTCGCGCCAGCCGGTGATGTCGGACCAGGCGACCGGCGCATATTGGGTGTTGGTGATCTGGAACGGCAAATCCAGCTGCGGATAAGGAAGCTGACGCTCGGATACCGGATGCGGTGGCGGATGAGAATGCGACCGCATCCGACGCGCGGCAGATGCGTCCAGGGGAGCCAGTGACAACGCGATAGCGATCGCAGCCAGCGCCAACCTTGCAAGAGACCTTACAAGGCTGTGCTCGCTAGCTGGCGCTTCCGGTGCCAACCAACTTCCAGTTCGGATCGCGGGAACTCGTGTCGCGGGCAAATGTCCAGACATCGGTGATATCGGCGACCTTATCCGGCGTTCCATCGACAATGGCACCGGTCTTGTCGCGGGTGACCGAGATCATCTGCGACACGAACCGCACCGTCAGCTGCGCCGCCTTGTCGCGGGCTTCCGCACCCACCAGTTCGGCCTTGTCGATCGAAACAAACCGCGTTTCGGTTTTCTGCTCGTGCTTCTCGCGATCCTTGATCACCGCGTCGAAACTCTCATAGACCTCACTCGACAACAGATCCTTGAGCGCGCGGCGGTCGCCATTGGCAAATGCCAGCACGATCATCTCGTAGGCGCTGCGGGCACCGGAGAGGAAGTGACGGGGATCGAATGAGGAATCCTGCGCGACAAGCGCGTCGAGGCCTTGCGCCAGCGGCGTGCCGGCTTCCGCAATGCCCTTCCAGCGGTCAGTCGCCGGCGCAACGTCCGCGGCCGGCGCCAACGGCGTCTGATCGATCACGGCACCGGGCATCGGCACGACGTTGTTGTCCTGCGTACGCTGCACCACGTTCGGCGCGGCGCGATCATAGGGCGGCCGTTCGCTCCCGGTGCGCTGTCCGAGGACGCTGCGCAGGCGCAGGAAGATGAAGACGGCCAGCGCCAGGAAGATGATAGTGTAAATATCCACGTCGTATTCGCTTTCTGGTTCTAACGCCGGCAACGGGTCCGGCGGTCGAGGGTTCCCTCATGACCCCGGGAACGGCAGAGATTACATCTTCAATCGAGACTGCAGCATGTAGGCATGAAACTTTGCCCGGCCAATGGCGCGTTTTGGCGCGGGTGAATTGTAGCGCGTTTTGGCCGCGAGGGGAAATCCGATCATTTCCGGAAATCACGCATATTCAATTATTTAGGATGACCCCAAAGGGGCTCGCTGGGAGGCCGGCCGCGCGCTATTAGCCATATCTGTCACAAATGGCGGTTGGCCGGACCCGCCTTCAGGCCGTCGTCCTTGTGGAATAAGGCGGGGCTATGATAGCCACTCGCCCGGCAAAGGCATTTCCGCCCGCCGAGCGAATTCAGACAGAAACCCGGGCTCCGCTCGCCAGCGTTTTTAGGAGAGTTTCATGACCAACGGTAACGGCGCGCCCGCAGAGCAGGCCCCTGCCCAGCTCAACGTATTGGCGCAGTATACCAAGGACCTGTCGTTCGAGAATCCGAACGCCCCAGGATCGCTGGCGCCTCAGCAGCAGCAGCCGGCCATCAATATCCAGATCAATGTCGGCGCCAATAATCTCTCCGAGAGCGAGTTCGAGGTGACGCTTTCGATCGAGGGCAAGGCGGAAAATGCCGGCAAGCTCATGTTTTCGTTCGACCTCGCCTATGCGGGGGTGTTCCGCATCGTCAATGTGCCGAAGGAAAACCTGCACCCGCTGGTCATGATCGAATGCCCGCGGCTGTTGTTCCCGTTTGCGCGCGAAATCATTGCCACCTCGGTGCGGGACGGCGGGTTCCCCCCGCTGATGCTCGATCCCGTCGATTTCGTCGGCCTGTATCGCCAGAACATGGAGCGGCAGGCGGCAGAGCAGGCTGCCTCGGGCGCAAAGCCCAGCTAACAGGGGCGCTCAGCGGCTAAACGCCGCTGCAGCGTTTCAAGCAGCTCCCAGAAACTCGTTCCAGATCGCCTTGTCGCCCAGCGTGGCGACAAAGGCCCGGTGCGCCTCGCGGTCAGCATCGGTGATTCGGGGTGCGAGCGGCGTCTCGCGCTGCCGGCGCGGCATATCGCCGGTCCGCTCCGCCCGCGACTCGCGGGTCTCCGAGGCCAGGATCAGCTGCGACTGGCGTGCTCCGATCAGGTCGATATAGACCTCGGCCAGCAGCTCGGCGTCTAGCAACGCGCCGTGCTTGGTACGGCGGGAATTGTCGATCGAATAGCGCGAGCAGAGATCGTCGAGCCGGTTCGAGACGCCCGGATGCTTGCGGCGCGCCAGCAGCAGCGTATCAACCAGCCGGTCGCGCGAAATCACCTGGCGCTTGATGCGGTCGAGTTCGGCATTGATGAAGCTGATGTCGAACGATGCGTTGTGGATCACCAGCGGCGCATCGGCGATGAATTCCAGGAACTCCTCGACCACTTCCGTGAACAGCGGCTTGCTGGACAGAAACTCGGCGGAAAGTCCGTGCACCGCGAACGCTTCGGCCGGCATGTCGCGTTCGGGATTGATGTAGACGTGAAACGTCTGTCCGGTCGGCATGCGGTTGTAGATCTCGATACAGCCGATCTCGACCAGCCGGTCGCCGCGCAGCGGATCAAGGCCGGTGGTTTCGGTATCGAGAACGATTTCACGCATGGATTTACTTCAGGGCCCGGAAAGTCAGCGAATCAGGTCCGCCGCTGCGGCATCTTAACAACCTCGGCCAGAATGTCCTTGATCCGGGCGCGTACGGGGTCGAGACCATCCGAAGTATCCACCACGAAATCGGCGCGCTTGCGCTTTTCGGCGTCCGGTAGCTGCCGCGCCAGAATGGCGTCGAACCGCGCCTCGTCCATCGTGCCCCGCTCCAACACGCGCTGGCGCTGGATTTCGGGCGTGGTCGTGACCACCACGACCGCATCGACGCGCTTCTCGCCGCCAGTCTCATACAGCAGCGGGATATCCAACAGCACCACCGGCTTGCCCGCCGCTTCCGCATCTTCAAAGAATTTTTTTCGCGACGCGCCGAGCATCGGATGAACGATCTGCTCGAGCTGCTTCATGGCGGCGGGATTGTGCACCACCTGGGCGGAGAGCCGCGCCCGATCCACCTTGCCGTCGACTGTGGTGCCGGGAAACGCCGCTTCGATCGCGGGCGCCGCCTCACCTTCATAGATTTTGTGAACTTCGGCATCCGCGTCGTACACGGGAACCCCGGCCTCCGCGAATAACTTCGCAGTGGTGGATTTTCCCATCCCGATTGAGCCGGTCAGTCCCAGGATCAGCATTCAGATCGCCGTTGTTTGAAACTCAGACACCAAGCAGTCGCTCGCTGCGCAAGAATGCGAACAGCGGCAACAGCGGCAGGCCGAGGATGGTAAAATGATCGCCTTCGATGCGCTCGAACAAATGCACCCCGAGCCCTTCCAGCTGATAGGCGCCGACGCTGGTCGTCACCGCTTGTCCGGCCTGGTCCAGATAGGCCTCGATCTCGCCCTTGCTGAGAGATCGCATGATCATGTGTGCAACACTAACATGTGCGGACAATATCTTGCCGTCACGGGCAACAGCAAATGCCGAATGCAATTCGTGGCGCTTGCCTGCGAGCAAACCCAGTTGCTCCGTAGCTGCGGCACGCCCGGCGGGCTTGCTGAACAACCGATCTCCAAGTGCCAGCGTCTGGTCGGCGCCAACGACGTATCGGCCGGGTTTTTGCTGCGAGACCCACAGCGCCTTTTCCCGCGCCAGCAGTTTTGCGATCTCACCGGGCTCCGTCAGCCCGGAGCCCTTCTGCACGGAGCGCTCATCGATATCGGCCGGAACCGCTTCAAAGGCGATGCCGGCGTTGGCCAGCAGCAGCTGCCGCGCGCGGCTCTGCGAAGCCAGGATCAGCGGGTCTTTTCCAAGCCAGATGCTCATAGCCGTTGATCGTTGTTTTGACGCGTTTTCTTGACGCGAACCGGGGTCCACTTCGCTGGAAAACGCTCTGGTTTCATTCCGGAAGTCGTTGCCGCTGCCGGTCGGTGAAAAGTTTCAAGATTGCGGCCGCGGTTTCCTCGATCGACCGCCGCGTCACGTCGAGCTGCGCCCAGCCGAACTTGGCACTGAGCCGCCGCGCATACGCCACTTCATCGGTGACGGATTGGCGATCGATATAATCGTCGTTGCCGGAATCCGCGCCCATGCTCAGGAGCCGGTTTTGCCGAACCTGAATCAGGCGCTCCGGCGTTGCATGGAGGCTGACCACCAGCGGCTTCTTCAGCGTTTCCAGCTGATGCGGCGCCGGAATGCCCGGCACCAGCGGGACATTCGCGGTGCGGATGCCGCGGTTGGCGAGATAGATCGAGGTCGGTGTCTTCGACGTACGGGATACGCCGACCAATACGATATCGGCGTCTTCGAGGCCTTCCACATGCTGGCCGTCGTCATGGATCATCGTGTAGTTCAGCGCGTCGATGCGCTTGAAATATTCGGCATTGAGCACGTGCTGGGCGCCGACGCGCCCCGTGGTCGCCGCACCGAGATAGGCTTCGAACAATTGCATCACCGGGCCGATGATCGACAGGCTCGGGATGTTGATGTCCTTGCACTTGGTCTCGAGCCGGCCAACCAGATCCTTTTCCAGCAGCGTGAAAAGCACGATGCCCGGCGCCTCCTCGATCTCATCGAGCACACGGTCGAGCTGCTTCTGGCTGCGCACCAAGGGATAGACATGTTCGACCGCGGTGACGTTGGCGTACTGCGCGGCGACCGCGCGCGCCACGGTGATCAGCGTCTCGCCGGTCGAATCGGAGACCAGATGAAGGTGAAAATAATTGCCGGTCGTGGGCACCAAAACCCCTGTGTATTCTGTGAATCCCTGTGGACCTTATCCCAGAGATTTGGCCCTGGATCGTCCTCTCGGGGATAACCCGGCTTTTTCTACACAGGGCTCCCAAAAGGATAAGTCAGATCCCTGATCCGAACGATAGTGAGAATATGTGGATTTGTCTCTGCATAAGCTGCTGATAAGTTGGCGCAAGCGCTTGATGCAAGGGGCGTTATTTGAACGATCCAATTCTCTTGCGGAAAGGGTGATGGATGTGAACAAGCCGGGAGAACTGCGGGACGGTTTGTTGTGAGTCCAATTCACCGCTACTTAGACTCAAACCTAAGATTCTAAAAATATTAGTTTAGAGAAGCGGTGCATGAGGATATGTCTCCGTCCCACGCTGGCAGAAGCTTTTCAGGCAATGCTGAGAGCGTCTGAACGTTCCAAGCGGCGATGAGGACGAGGCGACGCACGATGTACGAATGGATCACGATCACGGCCTACCCGTGGATCAAGGCACTGCATGTGATTGCGGTCATCTCCTGGATGGCCGGCATGCTCTACCTGCCGCGGCTGTTCGTCTATCATTGCGAGGCCGAGGTCGGATCGAAGCAATCCGAGACTTTCAAGGTGATGGAACGCCGGCTGCTGAAGGCGATCATCAATCCGGCGATGATGATCACCTGGCTGGCCGGGCTGTATTTGGCCTGGAGCGGGCATTGGTACATGTCCGGCTGGTTTCACGCCAAGTTCGCGCTGGTGATCGTGCTGTCGGGCGTCCACGGCTTTTTTTCGCGCTGGGTGAAGGATTTCGCCGCCGACAGGAATGCGCGAAGCCAGAGATTCTATCGTATTATCAATGAGGTACCGACTGTTCTGATGGTCGGGATCGTTATTCTGGTCGTGGTCAAGCCGTTCTAGGCGGCGTTTTTGGCGCGAGGAGCACTTCAGGCCTGCTTGCGAAGCGCCGGGCGATTTTCTATATTAGCCAAATCCCACCCCACGCAGGCGGATGTGGTTGCGTTCCGGTCTCCTCGTTGAGCCGGCCACCGCATCAGGTTTGAAGCCTCACCGGCACTTTCCTCGCTTAGACCTGCGGACCTTCCGTTTTTCGTGTCCGCTTTTCCTATAAGCCTAGCACCCCTCCTCCAGTTATTCTCCACAGGACCACCCCAATGCGGGAAATGAAACTCCAAGACCTCAAAGCAAAAACGCCGGCCGAGCTCGTCTCGTTCGCGGAAGAGAACGGGGTCGAAAATGCCAGCACCATGCGCAAGCAGGAGCTGATGTTCGCCATCCTTAAGCAGCTCGCGATCCAGGAAACCGACATTATCGGCGAGGGTGTCGTTGAGGTTCTCTCCGACGGCTTCGGCTTCCTGCGTTCGCCGGATGCGAACTATCTGCCCGGCCCGGACGATATCTACGTCTCGCCTTCGCAGATCCGCCGCTTCGGGCTTCGCACCGGCGACACCATCGAGGGCCATATCCGCAGCCCGAAAGAAGGCGAACGCTATTTCGCGCTGCTCAAGGTCAACACGCTCAATTTCGAAGACCCGGAAAAGTCCAAGCACAAGGTCAATTTCGACAATCTGACGCCGCTGTTTCCGGACCAGCGCTTCCGCCTCGAACTCGAAGATCCGACGCGAAAAGACCTTTCTGCAAGGGTTATCGACATCGTTGCCCCGATCGGCAAAGGCCAGCGCGCTTTGATCGTGGCGCCGCCGCGCACCGGTAAAACAGTGCTGATGCAGAACATCGCGCACTCGATCACCGCCAATCACCCGGAATGCTATCTGATCGTGCTGCTGATCGACGAGCGTCCGGAAGAAGTCACGGACATGCAGCGCTCGGTGAAGGGCGAGGTCGTCTCATCGACCTTCGACGAGCCGGCGGTGCGCCACGTCCAGGTCGCCGAGATGGTGATCGAGAAGGCCAAGCGCCTCGTTGAACACGGCCGCGACGTCGTGATCCTGCTCGACTCGATTACGCGTCTGGGCCGCGCCTACAACACCGTGGTGCCGTCATCCGGCAAGGTGCTGACCGGCGGTGTCGACGCCAACGCGTTGCAGCGGCCGAAGCGCTTCTTCGGTGCCGCCCGTAACATCGAGGAGGGCGGTTCGCTCACCATCATTGCGACCGCGCTGGTCGACACCGGCAGCCGAATGGACGAAGTCATCTTCGAAGAGTTCAAGGGCACCGGTAACTCCGAACTGATCCTGGACCGCAAGGTCTCGGACAAGCGGACCTTCCCGGCGATCGACATCTCGCGCTCCGGCACCCGCAAGGAGGAGCTCATCACCGATCCGCAGCTGCTCAAGAAAATGTACGTGCTGCGCCGGATCCTCAATCCGATGGGCACCATGGATGCGATCGACTTCCTGCTCGACAAGCTCCGCAACACCAAGAACAACTCGGAATTCTTCGATTCGATGAACACCTGATCCATCAGGCGAGGTTGGGGAAGGGCGCCTTGTGTCGAGGGGCGCCCTTTTCATTTCCTGCGTTGCTGCAGCAATTTGCTGCAGCAAAGGTGCACCATGGTTCGGTGTGCTTCTTGGAACCGGACTGCACTTAAGTATTTGATATTGCTCGGGTTAGATGCGGTGAGCTACGAAACCCGGCCAAGCCATCGATTTTTGCAGCAAAATTGCTGCGCAAATGATGCAGCAAATTGGCTCTCGGCGGGGTGTTCCCCGTTTTGATCGGGAGGCCGACCCACAGCGCAAATTGCGTTGCCTTTTCAAGCACTCCTGCACAAATAGGCGATGCATCCGCGGGATCAGACCATTTTTGCGCTGTCTTCGGGCCGTGCGCCGAGCGCGATCGCGATTGTGCGCGTGTCGGGACCGGGAGCCGGTCCGGCGCTGGTCGCGCTGGGTGGCAGAATCCCGCCGGCGCGGGCGGCGACCCGCATGCTGCTCCGCGACGCCGGCGGTCAGCCATTGGACGATGCGGTCGTACTCTGGTTCCCCGGGCCGGCCAGCGCCACCGGCGAAGACGTCGCCGAGTTTCACGTCCATGGTGGGCGGGCAGTGCTGGCCTCGATCTTTGCGGCGCTGGCTGCCCAGGAAAATATGCGCCCCGCCGAACCCGGTGAATTCACGCGGCGCGCGTTCGAGAACGGCAAGCTCGATCTCACCGAGGCCGAGGGCCTCGACGACCTCATTCACGCCGACACCGACCGGCAACGGCGCCAGGCGCTACGCCAGCTCAAGGGCCTGCTCGGCGACAGAGCGCGCGACTGGCGCGCGCGCATCATCGAGGCATCAGCGCTGATCGAGGCCGGAATCGATTTTTCGGATGAGGGGGATGTGCCCGCGGAATTGATCGCGCCGGCGCTCGTGAAGATCAAGAAGCTCTTAATTGAAATCGAAGAAGTCCTTGCGGCACAGGGTCAAAGTGAACGCCTGCGCGATGGTCTCGTGGTGGCGATCGCGGGTCCCCCGAATGTCGGCAAGTCGACCTTGATGAATCAGCTGGCGCGGCGCGAGGTGGCGATCGTATCCCCACACGCCGGCACCACGCGTGACGTCATCGAAGTGCAGCTCGATCTCGACGGTTATCCGGTGACCGTCATCGACACTGCCGGCATTCGCGAGACCGACGATCCGGTGGAGCAGGAGGGTGTCCGTCGCGCGCGGGCTCGCGCCGCGGAAGCCGATCTTGTGCTGTGGCTTGCCGACCGGGTAGGCGCGAGAATTGATCACGCAGGCACCGCGCCGGTCTGGCGCGTGCGCAACAAGATCGACCTGGATCCGGCCGGTCGGCCATTGGCCGAGGTGCCGGACCGGGGCGAATTTGCGATTTCGGCCAGGGGCGGGGACGGGCTTCCCGAGTTGATCGCGGCCCTGGTCCAATTCGCGCAGGATTATTTTGGGGCCAGCGAGGGCCGGTTGATCAGCCGGACCCGGCAGCGGCAGTTGCTGCAGCAGACAGCGATTTCATTGCAGCGCAGCATTGATGTGGTCGGGGAGGGCGAGGAACTGGCAGCCGAGGAGCTTCGCGTCGCCGCGCATTCGCTTGGGCGGCTACTGGGGCGCGTCGATGTCGAGGACATACTCGACGTGATCTTCCGGGAATTCTGTGTAGGGAAGTAATGTTTCTTTATTATAGTATTTAATTCATTTCATGGCTAATCTGTTTCACGTGAAACGCTTACCCAAGGCGCTAATGGAACCCGCTGTTTCACGTGAAACAGATCCATTCCTTTCAGTTTCCCGCAACTTCCCGCTTCCGCGATTTCTGACTCCGCGATAGAAGTCCGCCATGATTTCGCGCTCAGATTCCTTCGACGTCATCGTCATCGGCGGCGGCCATGCCGGCTGCGAGGCCGCAAGCGCGGCCGCCCGGATGGGCGCAAAGACGGCGCTGGTCACCCACAGCTTTGCGACCGTGGGCGCCATGTCCTGCAATCCCGCCATCGGTGGTCTGGGCAAGGGTCATCTGGTCCGTGAAGTCGATGCCCTCGATGGTCTGATGGGCCGGGTCGCCGATGCCGGCGGCATCCAGTTTCGGATGCTGAACCGTCGCAAGGGCCCTGCTGTTCGCGGACCGCGGGCCCAGGCGGATCGCAAGCTCTATGCGGCGGCGATGCAGGCGGCGATCATTGAGACCGCCAATTTGAGCGTGATCGAAGGCGAGGCGGACGAGCTGATCGTTTCCAAAGGGCGTGTCACTGGCATTCGACTGGGCGATGGCCGCGAACTTAGCTGTGGTGCCGTCGTCATCACCACCGGGACCTTCCTCCGTGGTCTGATCCATCTCGGCGAAAAGAACTGGCCGGCCGGGCGGGTCGGCGAGGCGCCGGCGATGGGGCTTTCAGCCTCCTTCGAGCGTGCCGGCTTTACGCTCGGCCGTCTCAAGACAGGCACGCCGCCGCGGCTGGATGGCACGACCATCGACTGGTCCGCCGTCGAAATGCAGCCCGGCGACGATCCGCCGGAGCCGTTCTCGGTCATGACCGACCGCATTACGACTCGACAGATCGAATGCGGGATCACCCGCACCACGCCGGCGACCCATGAGGTGATCCGGGCCAATGTTCATCGCTCGCCGATGTATTCCGGCCAGATTAAGAGCAGCGGTCCGCGCTATTGCCCCTCGATCGAAGACAAGATCGTCCGCTTCGGCGACCGCGACGGCCATCAGATCTTCCTGGAGCCGGAAGGCCTGGAAGACACCACCGTCTATCCCAACGGCATCTCGACCTCGCTTCCGGAAGAGGTGCAGCTCGCGATCCTTTCGACCATTCCCGGTCTCGAGCGCGTCAAGATGGTCCGGCCCGGCTATGCCATCGAATACGACCATGTCGACCCGCGGGAGTTGGAGCCGACACTCCAGGCCAAGCGGTTGCCGGGACTGTTTCTGGCCGGGCAGATCAACGGCACCACCGGATATGAAGAGGCCGCCGCACAGGGAATTGTCGCGGGGCTGAATGCGGCACTGTCCGCCAGCGGCGGCGAGGCGATAGTTTTCGACCGTGCCGACGGCTATCTCGGCGTGATGATCGATGATCTCGTGACTCGTGGGATCACCGAGCCCTATCGGATGTTCACCTCGCGGGCGGAGTATCGCCTGACGCTGCGGGCCGACAATGCCGACCAGCGGCTGACCGACAAGGGGATCGCACTGGGTTGCGTAGGGCAGGCGCGTTCGCAGCGCCACGGGGCCAAGATGGCGGCGCTGGAGTCCGCAAGGTTATTGGCGAAATCTTTGACGATCACTCCCAATGAAGCCGGCAAGCACGGCCTGGCGCTGAACCGGGACGGTCACCGCCGCTCGGCATTTGAGCTCCTTGCCTATCCGGAGATTGAATGGTCCGCGCTGCAGGGTATCTGGCCCGAGCTATCAGCCATTGACCCATCGATCGCGGTCCACCTCGAGATCGACGCCAAATACGACGTCTATCTGAAGCGCCAGACCGCTGACGTCGACGCCTTCCGGCGCGATGAGGGTCTGGTTCTGACCGACATCGATTATTCCGATGTGCCCGGCCTCTCCAATGAAGCGCGCTCAAAGCTCGAGGCGGCGCGGCCGCGAACCGTGGGGCAGGCGGGGCGGCTGGATGGCTTGACGCCGGCCGCGCTTGGTATCCTGGCGGCTTATCTTCGGCGTGAAGCCCGGCGGAAGACCTCGAAGGCGACGGCTTAAAACGTTTCACGTGAAACGGGGAGGTCCGCTCGAAGCCGGCTGCAATCGTCGTTGCGAGGAGCCCTTGCGACGAAGCAATCCATTCTTCCTTTTGCGCGGACAGATGGATTGCTTCGCTTCGCTCGCAATGACAGTTTTGGGTGGGACGGGCCCCAAGCGAATCGCCAAAGCTCAAACGGCCGAAATTGATAATGACCTCCGACAAAGCCGCCGCCCTCGCCCTCACCCCTGTTTCACGTGAAACAGAGGCGCGGCTGGATCGCTATGTCGATCTGCTCCGGGAATGGCAGGCCAAAACAAACCTGGTGGCGCCGTCGACACTTCCGCATCTCTGGACCCGCCATATCGCTGACTCGCTGCAGCTGCTGAGCTTGGCTCCCACTGCAACGAGGTGGGTCGATCTCGGCAGCGGCGGCGGCTTTCCCGGCGTGGTGCTGGCCTGCGCTTTGGCGGAAACACCGGGCGCCAATATTCAATTGGTCGAACGCAACGCCAAGAAAGCCGCGTTCCTGCGCGAAGCAATTCGTGTGACCTCGGCGACCGGGACCGTGCATCTCGCTGACATCGGGGATATCGTGGATAGAATCGCCGGGCCTGTCGATTGCGTCACTGCGCGGGCGCTGGCTCCGTTACATCAGCTCATCGGTTTCGCGGAACCGCTGGTAGGAAAGGGCGCAAAAGCGTTATTTCTGAAGGGCCAAGATGTAGAGGCTGAATTGACCGAAGCCACTAAATATTGGAATATTGAGCCGCAACTTCATTCCAGCCGCACGGGCGGACAAGGCTGGATCGTCGAACTCGACCGCATCGAGCGACGCAAAACTTCCGCGATGGGCACCGGGTATGACCGTGATTGATCAAATATATCAAGAAGATAAAGCGCCTGCTCCGGCAGCCCGTCCGCGCATCTTGTCGCTCGCCAACCAGAAAGGCGGCGTCGGCAAGACTACCACCGCGATCAATCTTGGCACGGCACTCGCTGCGATTGGCGAACGCGTGTTGATCGTCGACCTCGATCCCCAAGGCAACGCCTCCACCGGCCTCGGCATCGATCGCCGCGACCGCAACTGTTCGACCTACGATGTGCTGATCGGCGAAGCCCCGCTGCGCGAAGCTGTCGTTGTGACCGCCGTGCCGCGTCTGCATATCGCCGCTTCCACCATGGATCTGTCGGGTCTCGAACTGGAGCTGGGAACGACGCCCGGCCGCGCCTTCCGCCTGCGCGACGCCATCGCCGCGCTGAACAACGATGCAGCGCCCGGATCCGATTACACCTATGTGCTGATCGACTGCCCGCCGTCGCTCAACCTTCTCACCGTCAATGCGATGGCGGCATCCGACGCGATCCTGGTGCCGCTGCAATGCGAATTCTTCGCGCTCGAAGGTCTGTCGCAATTGCTGCAGACCGTGGAGCAGGTGCGCTCGACGTTGAATCCTAATCTGTCGATCCACGGCATCGTGCTGACCATGTTCGACTCGCGCAACAATTTGTCCAACCAGGTCGTCGCCGACGTCCGGCAGTTCATGGGCGCCAAGGTCTACAACACCATGATCCCGCGCAACGTGCGGATCTCCGAGGCGCCGTCCTATGGCAAGCCGGTGCTGGTTTACGATCTCAAATGCGTCGGCAGCGATGCGTATCTCAAGCTTGCGACGGAAGTGATCCAGCGTGAGCGTGAGCTGCGAACGCATTAGCGCGAAATCGTAGGATGGGTAGAGCGCAGCGAAACCCATCGCACCACGACGAGCTTGATGGGTTCGCTACGCTCTACCCATCCTACAAGAAAAACAGTTTCTAATTTCGGAGTATGCTGCGTGAATCCAAGGGAGCTGGCGATGGCCGACGAAGCGCGTTCGCGACTGGGCCGCGGTCTTGCAAGTCTGATCGGCGATGTCGGCGGCGAGGCCGCGCATGTCGAACGCCCGCGCAATCAGCGCAAGGTGCCGATCGAATTTCTAAAGGCAAATCCGCGCAACCCGCGCCGGACGTTTGCCGACGCCGAACTCGGCGAGCTCGCTGCTTCCGTCAAGCAGCATGGCGTGATCCAGCCGATCGTGGTGCGTCCGGTCAAGGGCGCCACCGATCGCTATGAGATCATCGCCGGCGAACGCCGCTGGCGCGCCTCGCAGCTGGCCGGGCTGCATGAAGTGCCGATCGTGCCGATCGAGGTCAGCGACAGCGACGCGCTCGAGATCATGATCATCGAAAACGTGCAGCGCGAAGACCTCAATGCGATGGAAGAGGCGCAGGGCTATCACGCGCTCGCGGAAGAATTCAAACGCAGCCAGGAAGAGATCGCCAAGGAAGTCGGCAAGAGCCGCAGCCATGTCGCCAACATGATGCGGCTGACGAAACTGCCGGCAGAGGTGCAGGCCCTCATCTCCACGGGCGAACTGTCCGCTGGCCACGCCCGCGCGCTGATCGGCGTGCCGGATCCGCTTGGCGCCGCAAAGCGCATCGTCGCCGAAGGCCTCAACGTCCGCCAGGCCGAAGCGCTGGCGCATGAAGAGGGCGTGCCGGAACGCAAGCCGCAGAAGGCCCGCAGCGGCGGCAAGACCAAGGACCCCGATACGATCGCGCTGGAGAAACGCGTCAGCGACGCGCTGGGTTTGAGCGTGACCGTCAACCACCGCGATCCCGGCGGCAGCGTCCAGATCAGCTACCGCAACCTCGAGCAGCTGGATGAAGTGATGCGGCGGCTGGCGAAGGGCGGGTAGTCCGCGCCTGGATATTATTTTCGTCGTCCCGGCCTTGAGCCGGGACCCATACGCCGCGGCCCATCGGTAAAAGCGCTGGCGTTAGAGACCTTCTGCAACACTACGGCTGCGGCGTATGGGTCCCTGCGTTCGCAGGGACGACGAAGGATGGTTCATCCCCGCCGCTTCGCATTCGCTGCGATCGACAACAGCGTTCGTTGCGCGATCGCAGCCGCCAGCGTGGCCTGTTTGCGCATGTCGAAGGCGGCGGTCGCGAGCTGGTCGATGATCGCGACCAGCCGCGCAGCGCTGAAATTCCGTAGCGCGATTTCAACCGCGCCCTTGCGCGAAAAATGCAGCCGCGGATACCCGCTCTCCAGCAAATTCAAGACCGGCGTGCCTTCGGCTACCGCTAACGCCGATTTGTGCAGCCATGCGGCCTGGCGTTGGGCTGCCGAAATGATCACGCCGGGATAGGTGCCGGCGATCATCGCTTTGGCGAATTCGCTTTCGACCAGATCAGGCTTTCCAGCAAACGCGCCGTCGACGATCGGATCGAGCTTCAGCTCGGAGGCGTCAGCGACTACCGCCATCACGTCGTCGATCGACACCTCGCCCTGGCCATGGGCATAGAGCGCGAGTTTTCGAAGTTCGTTGCGCGAGGCCTGCCGGTCGCCGCCGAGCAGTGCGGTCAGCACGGCGCGGGCGTCGGGCGCGATGCGCAGGTTGGAGGGGCGCAATTCGTCATCGATCAGCTTGGCGAGGTCGCGCTCGGTGTCGGGATAGCACGCGATCGCGACCGCGGTTTTGGCGCGCTCGCAGGCCTTGCGCAGCGGCGATTCCGGCCGCAGCTCGCCGGCCTCGATCACGATGCGGCAATCCTTGAGCGGCATCTCCGCCAGCGTGTCGATACCGCCAGCAAAACTGCGTGAGCCGGCACGCACGCGAATCGCGCGGCGGCCGCCGAACAGCGGTACCGTCATCGCTTCATCGACCAGCCGCGACGGTTCGGCCGAAAGTTCGTCGCCGTCCAGCCGCACCATTGAGAATGGATCGTTGGGATCGTCGACGGCGGACGCCAGCAGCGCGTCGGCGCGCTCACGCACCAGGCCGGCGTCCGGGCCGTACAGCAGGATGATGGGACGGCCGGAATCAGGCCGGGCGAGAAAAGCGTCGATTTCTTTTCCGCGAAGCGCGACCAATTGCGGGATCAGGTGCCGGCGACGAAGAACGACGCTAGCCGGGTCTGGATGTTCTCAGCGATCTCATTGGCTGAGCGATCCTCGGCGTCGCGGAAGGCGCGGGCGCGGGCGAAACGCTGCATCTGGCCCGGGATGTCATAGGACACGCGGGAGAAGGTCGTGCCTGTCATGACAGACTTGTTCGTCGCCAGATCGATCAGATTGTACTGCGCGTCGATACCGTAATTCTCGCTCGACGGCAGCGCGGTGGTCGGATCGAGGATCAGCGACGAGCGGCTGGTGGAGAACCGCAGCACCAGCCGATGGGTCGGCGGCATGCCGGTCGCATTGCCATAAAGCTTGAACGCCAGCTGGTTGCGGATTTCGACCTGGATGCGGGCCTCGCGGGAGGCGTTGTTCTTGTCGACGGGCGGGATTTCCACGCCCATCAGCTTTTCGCGCAGGCCGGGCGAGCCGTCGGCGCGTTCGGCATACATCGGCTGAAAACAGCCGGCCGTCAGCGCCGCCAGAGCGACAACGGCGAGCAGCCGAGCGGCGATCCGGGTCCTAGCCAACGACATTCACGATCCTCATGGGAACAACAATCACCTTACGGACGGCCTTGCCGCCCAGGGCCAGTTTTACCGCATCAAGGGCCAGAACGGCAGCCTCAATTTCCGGATTTTGGGCGCCCCGTGGCAAGGTTACATCACCCCGTTTTTTGCCGTTGACCTGAACCACCAGCGTCACCGTGTCTTCAACCAGCAAATCGCGTTCGATTTGGGGCCAATTGGCTTCTGAAATCAGCCCGGATTGCCCCAATACCGTCCAGCACTCCTCGGCCAGATGAGGCATCATGGGCGCGAACAATTGAACAAGGATGACCGCGGCCTCCCGGACCGACCAGACCAGGTCCGGCGCCGGCTGCCCCTCGCGCCCCAGCACCTCGGCCAGCACATTGGTGAATTCGCGGATATGGGCGAGGCAGACGTTGAAATGCAGCCGCTCGATGCCGTTCGACACCTTGTCCAGCGCGCCATGGGCCGCCTTGCGCAAGCCCAGCGCATCGTCGCCGAACGAGGCTGGCCGGGCGGCCGGGGCTGCTTTGGCAATCTCGGCCGATTCGTTGACCAGCCGCCACAGCCGCTGCACGAAGCGCGAGGCACCCTGCACGCGCTCGTCGCTCCAGATCACGTCGCGATCCGGTGGTGAGTCCGACAGCATGAACCAGCGCGCGACGTCGGCGCCGTAGGTGGCGATGATGTCGTCGGGGTCGACAGTGTTCTTCTTCGACTTCGACATCTTCTCGATCGCGCCGATGGCGACCTCTTCACCCGTCGTCAGCAGAAGGGCGCGCTTGCCATTGCCGCCGGTCTCGATCTTCACCTCGGCGGGCGTGACGTAAGAGCCGTCGGCCTTCTGGTAAGTCTCGTGCACCACCATGCCCTGCGTGAACATGCCGGCGAACGGCTCGTCCATGCCGATATGGCCGGTCGCCTTCATCGCGCGGGTGAAGAAGCGGCTGTACAGCAGATGAAGGATCGCGTGCTCGACACCGCCGATATACTGGTCGATCGGCAACATCCGGTTGACGACGTCAGGCGTAGTCGGCGCGTTCTCGTTCCAGGGATCGGTGAAGCGCGCAAAATACCAGGACGAGTCGACAAACGTGTCCATGGTGTCGGTTTCGCGCTGGGCTTTGCCACCGCATTTGGGGCAGGCGACGTGCTTCCAGGTCGGATGATGGTCGAGCGCGTTGCCGGGCTTGTCGAAGGTCACGTCCTCCGGCAGCACCACCGGCAAGTCGCTGTCCGGCACTGGCACCACGTCGCATTTCGGGCAGTGGATCACCGGGATCGGGCAGCCCCAATAGCGCTGGCGCGAAATGCCCCAGTCGCGCAGGCGGAAGTTCACCTGCCGCTCACCGACGGGCATGTTGCCGCGCAGTTCACTCTCCAGCCGCTTTGCGACTTCTTCCTTGGCCTGCTCGATGGTCATGCCATCAAGGAAGCGGGAATTGATCATGCGGCCGTCACCGTCATAGGCGGTGTCCGTGATTACAAACGTCTTCGGGTCCTGGCCTTCCGGACACACGACGGGCGTGACGCCGAGCGCATATTTATTGACGAAATCGAGGTCGCGCTGGTCGTGCCCGGGACAGCCGAAGATCGCGCCGGTGCCGTATTCCATCAGCACGAAGTTGGCGACATAGACCGGCAGCTTCCAGTTCGGGTCGAACGGATGCACCGCGCGGATGCCGGTGTCGAAACCCTGCTTTTCGGCGGTGTCGATGATTTCCTGGGCGGTGCCGATGCGTTTGACCTCGGCGATGAACTCCGCGAGCTTGGGATTCTTCGCTGCCGCCGCGATCGCCAGCGGATGGTCGGCCGCGATCGCCATGAACTTCGCGCCGAACAGCGTGTCGGGCCGCGTCGTGAAGATCTTCAGCTCGCTCTCGCCGGCCGGCGTCGTTGCCGCATCCAGCGCGAAGCGCACCAGCAGGCCCTCGGAGCGGCCGATCCAGTTGCGCTGCATCAGCCGCACCTTGTCGGGCCAGCGATCCAGCCCATCCAGGGCGTCCAGCAGTTCCTGCGAGTACTTCGTGATCTTGAAGACCCACTGGCTCATCTCGCGCTGTTCGACCACGGCGCCGGAACGCCAGCCGCGGCCGTCGATCACCTGCTCGTTGGCGAGCACGGTCATGTCGACCGGGTCCCAGTTCAGCTTGCGCTTCTCGCGCTCGGCGAGACCGGCGCGCAGCATGTCGAGAAACATCTTCTGCTGATGCTTGTAATAGCTGGGGTCGCAGGTCGCGAATTCCCGGCTCCAGTCGAGCGACAGTCCGATCGACTGCAGCTGCTTCTTCATCGCGGCGATGTTGTCGTAGGTCCAGGCCTTGGGCGCGACCTTGCGCTCGATCGCGGCGTTTTCGGCCGGCAGCCCGAACGCGTCCCAGCCCATCGGGTGCAGCACGTTGAAGCCCTTGGCGCGCATGAATCGCGCCAGCACGTCGCCGAGCGTGTAGTTGCGGACATGCCCGATATGGATGCGCCCGGACGGGTAGGGGAACATCTCGAGGACGTAATATTTCGGCCGGGAATCGTCGTTTTTGGAGGCGAAGATCGCCTTCTGGTCCCACTGGCGTTGCCAGCGCGGCTCGGAGTCACGGGCGTTATAGCGTTCGGAGGTCATGGAATCGCTGGGCTTTTATGGATTCGGGGCCGTCTAAAAGACGGCGGACTAGGCCACAAAAGCGGTTGCGGGGTCAACGGGTTGGCGCAGATCGACGGGCGCCCTGGGGCGTCTGGAGCCGCATGCCGGCGGGTCGGTTGAGGGGCATTTAACGAATTTATGGGAACCTGCCTATGAAAAGAGCACCAATTCACCGGTAGGAAGCCATCAAAGCCGTGACCGCGGGATTCGACGAGCTCGATTTCGAATACGCGACATCGGTCGCTGAAACGGCCATGCGCTCAATGGCCGAGCATCGCGTGCCGCCGACGCCGAACAATTTCCATGTCTGGTTCAATTATACGCTCGGCACGCCGCCGGTGCTGAAGCGGGCGATCGACATCCTGATCGGCAACAAGCGCAAATTCGACGCCCAGACCAATCGTGAAATCTATGAGAGCTATATCGGATCGAAGGCCGCCGACGAGGCGGTGGCCTATGAAGTCTCCCAGCAACTGCATTCGGTAATGGCGTCGGCCAAGCAGTTCCTGACCACGGCGATCGCCGACAACCGCACGCAAATGGCCGCCATCAACGATGTCACCGAGCGCACCGGGGCCGGCGTCGATCCCAAGCTGCTGATCGAGAGCCTGATGAGCGAACTCTCCAAGGCGACGACGCGCGCCACCAAGCTCGAAGTCGGCTTTGTCGAGAAATCACGCGAACTGGCGACGATCCGCGATTCCCTGGTCAAGTCCGAGGAGCGGGCCAAGACAGACACGCTGACCGGCCTGCCGAACCGCCGCGCGCTGGAGGAGTTCTTCCGCAAGGCTCAGCTCGCGGCGATGGAGCAGGACGATCCAGTGAGTGCGCTTCTGATCGATATCGATCACTTCAAGCGCTTCAACGACGAGTTCGGTCACGGGGTCGGCGACCAGGTGCTGCGCCTGATGGCGAGGGTGTTGCGCGAGGCCGTGCGGGACATCGATCTGCCGGCGCGATATGGCGGCGAGGAGTTGATCGTCATCCTGCCGAACGCCGGCCTGACGACGGCTGCCACGATTGCGGAACGCATCCGGCGCCTGGTTGCCGAATGCCACATCTCCCGCCGTTCGACCGGAGAAGCACTGCCTGGCATCACCATCTCCATCGGAGTGGCGCAGTTCCAGGGCGGCGAATCGATGGCCGATCTGATCGAGCGCTGCGACCGCGCGCTCTATCAGGCCAAGAAGACCGGCCGCAACCGGGTCGTCACCGAGGCCGAACTCGTGCCCGAGCAGCGGGTGGCGGGCTAGCCCGCCAGCGCCATCCCGGCCTGATCCACCATCTTCGCAAATCCATGCTCGACCACGGTGTTGCGGCCGCGGTGTTTGGCGGCGTAGAGGGCGGCATCGGCGGCCTCGATCAGATCGCCCGGGCGCTGCGCGTCGTTCGGAAGCGTGCCGGCCACACCGATGCTCACGGTGACGGTGTGATGGCTGCTGGTGTGATGCGGTATTTTCAGGTCCAGCACCGCGGTGCGCACCATCTCGCCGATCGCCAGCGCTTTCAGCGAATCGGTGTTCGGCAGCAGCAGGCAGAATTCCTCGCCGCCATAGCGGCCGGCGAAGCCCATGGTGTCGGCGGCGATGCCGGCCAGCGTTTCGCCGAGCCTGGTCAGGCAGGCGTCGCCCTCCGGGTGGCCATAGGTGTCGTTGTAGAGCTTGAAGTGATCGACATCGATCATCAGCAGCGACAATTCGCTGTTGTATTGCTGCGCCTTCATCCACTCGAAATCCAGACGGCTCTGAAAGCCGCGGCGATTGGCGAGACCCGACAGCATGTCGATCGACGCGATCACGGTGAGGCGGTCGTTGTTGGCGAGGAGCTCGCGCTCGCGTTGGCTTAGCTGGGCGGCCATCGCGTTGAAGGCGCGCGCCAGCGGCATGAATTCCGAAGGCAGTTTGCTGCGCGCGACGCGCGCCGTGCGATCGCCCTCGCCGAACCGCCTGGCCATGCCGGTCATCACCTCGATCGGGTTGATGATCAGTTTTTCCGCGCCGATCAGCGCGCCCAGCAGCACGAACAGGCAGACAAATCCCAATTGAAGATAGGCGGTGCGGATCTCGCGATTGATCGCGGCGGTCACCCTGGTTTCGTCGATGCTGACGATCAGGCGGGACTGTGTTCCGGAAATCCGGGAGAAACTGATGGTGCGATTCGAGCCGTCGGACGCGGTGAACGAAAGCGAGCCGGTCGGGGCGTCGGAGCTCAAGGCCTTCTCCGCCACGGCGGACATCAGCGGCACCGAATCCAGCGGCCGGCCGATCATGCTGGTCTGATCGGTAGGCGCGGCGAGGACGACGCCGGCGCTGTCGACCAGCAACGACGAAATTCCCGGCCGCCCGCCGAGATTGGTCATGATCTTCGACAGCCAGTCGATATTGATGCCGGCAACGACGACGGCGTCTTCCTCTGGATTGATGGCAGCCACCGGATAGGCCGCCATCATCATCGGCCGGCCGTTCGTCCTGCCGAACAGATAGTCGCTGAAAACGAAGTCGCGGCTTGCCTGCGCCTTCTTGAAATATTCACGGTCGCCGATCTGCAGTCCGACCTGAATGTTCAAGGTCGAGCACTGCACGAGGCCGTCCTTGGACGCGATCATGATGCTGCGGATCCAGGGCAGGTTGCTCGGCAGGCTGGCGCGCAGGATTTCGCAACTGCGCCCGATGCCGCTGGAGGCGCGGATATAGGCCGCCGATTTCAGCATCGTCTCGACGGAGGAGACGACTTCGCGCTGGGTATCGGCGCTGTGCTGGGCGATGTTGAGGAATTCTTCGGTGGCAAGGGCGATTTGCTTGGAGCGGGTATGTTCGAGCGAACGGACGCGTTCCAGCATCAAGGGCGCCACCAGGATCAACGCCAGCAGCACCAGCCGCGTGCGGATCCCCAGAAGCTTCTTGAGTTTCACTCTGTTGCGGTTGAAAATAACGGCAGACATCCTGTTCCCCACCCCGCGTGGCAGGATAGAGCGAAGGGTTCAAAAAGCCCTTCTCGAACTTGGTAAAATCCAAGGAAATTCCGTAAATGTACGAGCCGCAACCGATATGACGCCTCCGACAACCACCTCGCTAACTGAACCTTTACCCAACGGTCTTGCGACGGTGGAGCAGGATATCGCGCGCGCTTGCAGGGAAGCGCGCCGTGATCGTGCGACGGTACAACTGATCGCGGTGTCCAAAACGTTCGACGCGTCGGCGATTTCGCCCATTATCGACGCCGGACAGCGCGTATTCGGCGAGAATCGCGTGCAGGAAGCCAAGGCGAAATGGCCTGGGTTAATGTCCGCTTACCAGGGGCTGGCGCTGCATCTGATCGGGCCGCTGCAATCCAACAAGGCGAAAGAGGCCGTCGCGCTGTTCGACGCCATTCACTCGGTCGACCGCCCGAGCATTTGCGAAGCGTTAGCCAAGGAAATCAATTCCCAAAAAAAGCAGCCGGAATTGTTCGTCCAGCTCAACACCGGCGAGGAGCCGCAGAAGGCCGGCGTCGCGCCTGGCGAGGCCGATGCGTTCATCACGGGCTGCCGGGAGAAATATGGCCTGCTGATTTCCGGATTGATGTGCATTCCACCGGTCGACCAGGCACCGGCACCGCATTTCGCGTTGACCGCAAAGATCGCCGCGCGCAACGGCTTGAAGAATCTGTCGATGGGCATGAGCGCCGATTTTGCGATCGCGATCCAGTTCGGCGCCACGCATATCCGCGTCGGCTCCGCGATTTTCGGGCATCGCTGACTTGTCGTCCCGGCGAAGGCCGGGACTCACGCCGCGGCTTCTCGGTTGAGCAGTTAGGTAGACGCCCTCTTTCGACAACCAGCGTTGGTGGTTATGGGTCCCGGCCTTCGCCGGGACGACACCGAGCGTGAAGCCGCCTACTCGAACCCCACCGACACTTTCCCCAGCACTCCAAAATCAACCGCACAGAAATCGCCCGCCTGGATCGGCAGCGGCGGATGGCAGGTGCCTGTGGTGACGACCCGGCCCGCTTTCAGTGTTACGCCGAGCTGGCGCAATTCGTTGGCGAGCCAGGTCAGCGCCAGCCGGGGATCGCCGAGCACGTTCTTGCCATGACCGACGAATTGCTGGCCGCGTAGCGTGGTGACAGGTCTCTCCTCGACCAGATCGCGCGCGCGCCAGTCCGCCGTCGTGGCCGGGCCGAGCACGAACAGATGCGCGCAGGCGTTGTCGGCGATGATCTGGGCGTCGCCGGCGCTGACGAAATCTGTAAAGCGCGAATCCGGAATCTCGATCGCCGGATGCAGCGTGTCGACGGCATCGAGCACCTGGCTCATCGTGTAGGGCGTCGATCGCGACGGAAGATCGTAGCGCATGCGAAACGCGAATTCCGGTTCGGCAACGCGCATTTCGTTGCCGGCCATCGACGCCGTGCCGCCGTCAGGGATCACGGTCTCGGCGAGAATGCGTCCGGCCATTGGACCGCCGACATTGATGTGCTTCTGCCCGGCCTCGCTGGTGGCCGCGATCTTCCAGCCGAACAGATGGGTCGTCGAAAATCTTTCGATCGCGGCCTGGATCGCATACGCCTCGATGCGGTCCTGTGGACGCAGCCAGTCGTCGAGTGCGTCAAGCTTGGTGCCGGCGCGCCAATGGTCGTGCAACGTCTGCGACGCCGACGCAATCTGATGTCTGTCCTGCATAATCCCCGCACCCTGAAATGAAGTTCATCCAATAATAATTTTGGTTTGCGGCCCCATCCGCCGCAGCAACCGCAGCATCGCAGACTTTGTCATCGAAACGCAGCCTGCCGTGGCGGAAAAATTCGGGCGCGCCAGATGCAGGAACACCGCGCTGCCGCGGCCGGCAATACGCGGCGCGCTGTTGTGATCGATCTCGACGATGAAGTCGTAGAGGTGATCGTCGCGTGTGAGGCGGTCGCCGATCTGGTCACGCATCAGCCGTATCGGCTGGTTGTAGTGGCGGTCCTTCGGATCTTCGCACCAGCCGTCCTCGGGCCGGATTGGCCGGACCGGCAGAAAGGTTGGCGGGCGCGAGTGGCGGTCGGCGCGCCACCATAATTGCAGCGGCCGGTAGGTGCCCCGCGGGGTGCCGCCATCGCCTTCACGCTTGTTGGCGAGGATGCCGCCGCGACCAAGTGCCACCGGGATGGTCCAGCCGTCGGCCGTCAGCCAGCCCCGGCGTGGATCGCCCGCGGCGCGATGAACCCTGATCGCCGAGAGCGGCCGATCACGCGCTTCTGTCTCATAAGTGATTGAAAAATTGGTGTTTCCCATGCCAAAGGTCCAAATCCTGGGGTTGCGTCCCCGGCCGCAATTGCTCTATTTGACGCGCATTACAGGACATTCATCCAACAGCCCCTCGAATCTGGGATACACTGCGGTTCGCCTTGTGAAATTGTAACAATCTCCTACCTGATTCCGTACCCGATGGCCGAGGTTCGCCCGCGAGCCAGTTTCGTCATCGACCAACCGACCAAGACCGGCTTGAGACGCTCCCACTTGTGTCCGCCGCCTGCCTCTAGAGGATCGTACCTATGGCCAATGCCCGCAAGATCCTGATCGTGGATGACGATACCGATCTGCGCGACACGCTGGTTGAGCAATTATCACTGCATGAGGAGTTCGAAGCCTCCGCGGTCGATACCGGCGCCAAGGGCGCCAGCGCCGCCAAGGCCAATTCCCCCGACCTGGTGCTGATGGATGTCGGCCTGCCCGATACCGACGGCCGCGAAGTGGTCCGCTCCCTGCGCAAGGGGGGCTTCAAGGCGCCGATCATCATGCTGACCGGCCACGACACCGATTCGGATACCATTTTGGGCCTCGAATCCGGCGCCAATGACTACGTGGCAAAACCGTTCCGCTTCGCCGTGCTGCTGGCCCGGATCCGGGCGCAACTGCGCCAGCACGAGGCCAGCGAGGACGCGGTGTTTTCCGTCGGCCCCTACAGCTTCCGCCCCGGCTCCAAGATGCTGACCGGCGCCAACGCCCGGAAGGTGCGGCTGACCGAGAAGGAAACCGCGATCCTGCGCTTCCTGTACCGGGCCGGCCAGATGCCGGTGTCGCGCGAGACGCTGCTGCAGGAAGTCTGGGGCTATAATTCGGGTGTCACCACCCACACCCTGGAAACCCACATCTACCGGCTGCGGCAGAAGATCGAAAAGGATGCCGCGAATCCCGAGATCCTGGTGACGGAAGCCGGTGGCTACAAGCTGGTGCCGTGATACGATTCGGCCCACGAATCGTACCTCTTTGGGCATCACCGGTTCCGTATGTCGATCGAAGATGATGTAGCTCTGCTCGAGCGCGTCCCGACACTGCGCTTGTTGGGAACGACGGCGCTGCGCATGCTGGCGATCGGCTCGGAGCAACGCGAATTCGGCCGCGGCGACCAGTTGTTCAACGCCGGCGACGAGGCGGACGCAGGCTATATCGTGCAGCGCGGTGCGTTCCGGGTCGAGGACGGCGGCGCTGAAGTCATCGCAGGTCCCGGTGCCCTGATCGGTGAGCTGGCGTTGATCGTGGCGATGAAGCGGCCGTCGAGCGCGATCGCGATCGAGAATTCCACCGTGATCCGGGTGTCGCGCAGCCTGTTTCAGCGCGTGCTCGAGAGCGATCCTGCCGCGGCGCGGGCGCTGCGCGACGAACTCGCCACCCGCACCAGCCAGCTTGCCAGCGATATATTGATGGCCGGCGCCAAGCTCTCTACCTGATCGCAATTCTTGTTTTGACGCGTTTTCTTCACGCGAACCGGTATCCACTTCGCTCGAAAACGCTCTGACCTCACACCTCCAGCGTCACCGTAACCGGCACGTGATCCGACGGGCGCTCCCAGCTGCGCGCGTCGCGGGTGATGCGGAAATCGCTGACGCCATCCTTCAGCGCGCGCGAGACCCAGATGTGATCGAGCCTGCGGCCGCGGTCGCCGACGGTCCAGTCGGCGGCGCGGTAGCTCCACCACGTATAGACCTTCTCCGACAGTGGAATGCGCATCCGGGCGACATCGAACCATTCGCCATGGGTCTGTGCCGCCAGCAGCTTTTCGCATTCGATCGGGGTGTGCGAGACCACCTTCAACAGCTGCTTGTGCGACCACACATCGTTCTCGTGCGGCGCCACGTTGAGGTCGCCGACCAGGATATGCCGGTCGTCGCCGCGCGGATGCAGCGGTTCGCAGGCTTTCATCTCGTCGAGAAATTTCAGCTTGTGATCGAACTTCGGATTGAGCGCGGGGTCGGGGATGTCGCCGCCGGCCGGGACGTAGAAATTATGCAGCACCAGCGGCTTTGCGAGCTGGGCCTTTTCGCCGAATGCCACCGAGATGTGCCGCGAATCGATGTTGTCGCAGAAGGTGCGGATATCCTTGGTCTCGAACGGCAGTTTCGAGACGATGGCGACGCCGTGATAGCCCTTCTGTCCGTTCAACGCGACATGCTCATAGCCGAGGCGCTTGAAGCGCTTCAGCGGGAAGGCATCGTCGATGCATTTGGTCTCCTGCAGGCAGAGGACGTCAGGCCGTACCGATTTGAGGAATTTGGCGACGATGTCGATGCGCAGGCGCACCGAGTTGATATTCCACGTGGTCAGGGAAAAACGCATGCGGGCCCGAAATGAAAAAGACGTGCGCTTGATGACGCACGTCCTTCGTCCCTAATCAAGAATCATCAGCCTGGCGGCACCGAATAATTGGTGAAATCGATCTTGAACAGGCCGGGATCGACCTTCTTCGACGTATCGAGATTATAGACCGCGACCGTGGTGTCGTAGCCCTGCGGGTCGGTCACGGTCCATTGCTTGAGCTGGCCGTCCTTGGTGCCGACCATCAGCATCAACCGGCTGGTGCCGATCAGCGCCTGCTTCTCCTCGATGGTGACGCTGATGAAGACGTCATCGGCAGTGACGCTGACGACGTTGGTATCCTTCAACAGATCGATACGGTCCGACAGCAGGAACCGGAGCGGCGTTTGCGACAACGGATAGATGTCCTGGGTCGCGAGCTTCTTGTCGCGCACGGCGAGCGAGGATCCGTCGGCAACGATCGCGATCTGACTCGGCGCGTCATATTCGAAGCGTACCTTGCCCGGCTTCTGGATCACGAAGTCGCCCTTGGTCTTGCTGCCGTCCGGCCCGACCTGGACGAAATTTCCGACCAGCGTCTGCAGCGACGACAGATACGTACTCACCCTGGCGGCCTGCGCCTTCTGGTTGGCATCGAAGGTCGCGAAAATATTGGCGGGCACATTGCGATTTGGATCGGGGATGACAGGGTTCGGTGGCGCTTGCGTCGCGCCCGCCTTCGGCGGCGCCTGGGTCGCACCCGTCGTCGCCGGACCTTTTTGCGAATCCTGCGCGCTCAGCTGCACGCCGCCGTCGCGGGCCTTGGGTGCGGGCTTTGGGACCGGAACGTTCTGCGAAAAGCCTGATGTCGCTGCGCCGGCAACGGACATGGCGATCACAAGCGCCAGTCCGTAACGGACGCCGCGATGGGTAAAGTAGTGTGTCATCAGATATTTCGAATCTCTATTCAACGGATCGTCCCACTGCCGGTGGTTTTATCGCGCTTTCGACCAAAGGAGATATCGTTTTTCCGTGAGAATTATTACGCCAAATTCAGTTCGTTAGTGGACCTATTCGCTTGAAATCGCTCTAGAAACCGCTCTCTTCTTCCTCGACCAGAATTTCGCGTTTGCCGGCGTGGTTGGCCTGGCCGACGATGCCTTCGAGTTCCATCCGCTCCATCAAGGACGCCGCGCGGTTGTAGCCGATTTGCAGCCGGCGTTGAATGTAGGAGGTCGAGGCCTTGCGGTCGCGCTTGACGATGGCCACGGCCTGCTGGAACAGGTCGCCGCCGCCGTCGCCGCCCATGCCGGTGGAATCGAACACCGCGCCGTCCTCGCCCTCGGCAGGTTCTTCCGCCGTAACGGCCTCGAGATATTCCGGTTGGCCCTGCGTCTTGAGATGGCGCACCACCTTCTCGACTTCCTCGTCGGAGGCGAACGGGCCGTGCACGCGGCTGATGCGTCCGCCGCCGGCCATATAGAGCATGTCGCCCTGGCCGAGCAGTTGCTCGGCGCCCATTTCGCCGAGAATGGTGCGGCTGTCGATTTTCGACGTGACCTGAAACGCGATGCGGGTCGGGAAGTTCGCCTTGATGGTGCCGGTGATGACGTCGACCGACGGACGCTGCGTGGCGAGGATCACGTGCAGGCCCGCGGCGCGCGCCATCTGCGCCAGCCGCTGCACCGCGCCTTCGATGTCCTTGCCGGCCACCATCATCAGGTCGGCCATTTCGTCGACGATGATGACGATGTAGGGCAGCGGTTCGAGGTCGAGCTTTTCGTCCTCGTAGATCGCCTTGCCGGTTTCCTTGTCGAAGCCGGTGTGCACCGTGCGCGTCAGCTCCTCGCCCTTGCCCTTGGCTTCGACGAGACGCTGGTTGTAGCCGTCGATGTTGCGGACGCCGAGCTTGGACATCTTCTTGTAGCGCTCTTCCATCTCGCGCACCGCCCATTTCAGCGCGACCACGGCCTTCTTCGGGTCGGTCACGACGGGCGTCAGCAGATGCGGGATGCCGTCATAGACGGAGAGTTCGAGCATTTTGGGATCGACCATGATCAGCCGGCACTGATCGGGCCGCAGCCGGTAGACCAGGCTCAGGATCATGGTGTTGATGGCGACCGATTTGCCGGAGCCGGTGGTGCCGGCGATCAGCATATGCGGCGTGCGCGCCAGGTCGATGATGATGGATTCGCCGCCGATATTCTTGCCGAGGCAGAGCGGCAGCTTGGCGTGCGACTCGTCCTTCAGCGACAGCAGCTCGCGCAAATAGACCTTCTCACGGTGCGCGTTCGGCAATTCGATGCCGATGGCGTTGCGGCCGGCCACCACGGCGACGCGTGCCGACAGCGCGCTCATCGAGCGGGCGATGTCGTCGGCGAGGCCGATGACGCGCGAGGATTTGATGCCGGGCGCCGGCTCGAGTTCGTACAGCGTCACCACCGGACCGGGATTGGCCTTGACGATCTCGCCGCGGACGCCGAAGTCGCCGAGCACGCCTTCCAGCGCGCGCGAATTGGCTTCCAGTTCGCTCTTGCTGAGCGGCTGGCGATCGGATGCTTTTGGTGCCGTGAGCATCGAGACCGCGGGCAGTTCGAACTTGTCTTTGCGTGTCGATGCTTTTGGCGCTGCCGCCTTCTTGCGCGGGGCGCGGGCGACGGGGGCTTCCTCTTCCTCGTCTTCTTCCTCTTCCTCGTGGCCGTAATCTTCCTCGGCCTGCGGGGCAATCGATGGCGCCGGGCGGCCGCCGAGACTGGGCTCCTGTCGCTCGAACGAGGCGGTGCGGGGCTGCGGCGCGCTTGCGACCAGCGAACGGTAGGCCGTGGACATCAGCCAGCCGAGCCGGGCCTTGGCGCTCATCAGGGCATGATAGACCCAGCCGAGCGAAACCGAGCTGCGATCGCGCTCTTCCTCGAACGGCGCGTCGTCATCCTCAATGGGTGTCAGCTCTTCGTCGTCGCGTGGACGCGAACCCCAGCCGCTCGCAAACAGGAAGGTGGCGCACATCGCCGCGAACAGGATGGTGCCGAGCACCAGCCGGTAGATGAAACCGGCGGGCCCGAAGATTACGGCTGGGGCGCGCACCAGCGCATCGCCGACGACGCCGCCGAGCCCGGTCGGCAGCGGCCATGCGCCGCCATGCGGCCAGCAGCTGGCAAAGCCTGCCGCAATGATGGTGCAGAGGATCCAGCAGGCCAGGCGCAACGCTTCGCGGTCGAAGGTGCGATGGGTCAGCATGCGCCAACCCCACACCGCGACGGGCAGGATCAGCATGATCGCGCCGAGGCCGAGAATCTGCATCAGGAGATCGGCGCCGATCGCGCCGGGATAACCAAGGACGTTGCGGATCGCACGCGAGGTCGCGTGGCTCAAACTTGGATCCTGCACCGACCACGTCATCAGCGCGGCGGCGGCGACGCCGGAGATCGCGATCAGACACAGGCCTGCGAGCTCCCGCAGGCGCCGCGCCAGCGCGTCGCGGATCGAGGCCGGCAGATGGCCAACCAGGGGAATGACACGTTCGATCGCTGGCATGCTCATGGGGCCCTGCGACTAAGCCAAAGTTTCGACCAGGCGGTGCAACGCCTCGGCCGTTGATTCACTGTCCGATACCAGCGCCAGGCGGATATAGCCGGCGCCGGGATTGCTGCCGTCGTTCTGCGGACGCGACAAATAGGTTCCGGGGATCACGCGCACGCCGGCATCGCGATAGAGCTGCACCGTTGCAGCCTCGTCGCCGCCGCGGTCCGATACATCGAGCCAGACGCAGAAGCCGCCGGCGGGCCTGGCATAGCCGTAGCGATTGCCGAGGATCTGATCGGCGAGATCGAACTTGATGCGATAGAGCCGGCGGTTTTCCTCGACATGCGCCTCGTCGCTATAGGCGGCGACCGCGACCTGCTGCAGCGGCACCGGCACCTGCGGGGCGGCGACGTTGCGCAGTTCGTGAAAGACGCTAAGAAATTTCTTGTCGCCGGCCGCAAAGCCGACGCGCATGCCCGGCAGGTTCGAGCGCTTCGACAGCGATTGAAACGCCACGACGTTGCTGAAATCGGATCCTGCGCATTCGAGCACGCTGCCCGGCGCCTGTTTGGTGTAGATCTCCGAATAGCACTCGTCGCTCAGGATCATGAAGCCGTAGCGATCGGCGAGTTGCACCAGGCGGGTGAAGTAGTCGCGCGAGGCGACGGACCCTTGCGGATTGGCCGGCGAGGCGATGTACATCGCAACGGTGCGCGCCAGCGTCGCCTCGTCGAGTGCATCGAGATCCGGCAGGAAGCCGTTGGCGCGTGTGGTCGGCAGATAGATCGGCTCGCAATTGGCGGCGCGCGCGCCGGCGCCATAGGCCGGATAGAACGGGTTCGGCATCAGGATCGCCGGCCGGCCCTTGCGCGGGCCGACATAGCGCGCGGCTGTGATCGCGGCGAAGAACAGGCCCTCGCGGCTGCCGTTCAGCACCAGAATTTCACTCTCGGGATCCATTGCCCGAGGCAGCTGGAACCGGTTCGAAAGCCAGCTTGCGACCGCCCGGCGGAACGGCTCGATGCCCTTGGCGATCGGGTAGCGGCCGAAATCGGCGATGTGCTGGGCCAGCACCGGGCCGACAAAGGACGGAACCGGGTGCTGCGGCTCGCCTAATGACAATGCAATCAATGGCTTACCGGGCTGATAGGGAGCCAGAAGCTCGGCCGTCCGCAGAAACGGCGAACGTTCGGCCTGACCGGCCGGGATACTGCCGGCGCCCTGCGCCACGCCGGAAGAGGCGGTCATTGCCATGCGAGATACGCCAGTACTTTCAATAGCGGTCGGGGGACGGTGGAGCGACCGGTAACGGATCAAACCACCATAGATACGGCGAGGTTAAGACGCGATTAACCATCGGCGCCAGCGTCGAATTTGAGTGGATTTTGGTCGATCATGGCAGCGGTGCGGCCCCACTCATCGCTGTCGTCCTCCGCGAAAGCGGGGGACCCAGTACGCCGCGGCTTCTCGGTTCTGTCATCAGTTTCTCTGGGTCGTCCGTTTATCTCGATCCGTCATCCTGAGGCCCGCAAGAGCGCGCACCTCAGGATGACGGGGATACAGTTTCGCATTCTCGCGACGCATTGCGCCCGAGCTTTGCCAGAAACTCCTTGCCCTCGAAAATGAGGGCGCAGGGAAGACCGGGTGCGCGCTGCACCCGCGGTCCCGTGTGCGGTTTGCACTAAAAAAGCTGCACACGAGCATACAGGGCAGCGGAGAACACCCGGCCTTCCCTGCGCAATGGCTTTACGGCTTATGCCGTGATCTCCCCGGAGACGAGTTCTTGGTTGACTCCGTCGCTGCCGGTTCAGCTCTCGCCTACCCGACAGCTTGACACCTGCAACGGGTGCCAGGACCACACGGTTTTGCCGTACGCTTACCCACGCCGTCGTCAGACGTGAACAAGCGTCCACTGCAACCCGCCCAACGTCCGTGACGACGGCCGACGCCCTTCTGACCAGG